>NZ_FRAH01000019.1 GCF_900142265.1 Anaerotignum lactatifermentans DSM 14214
ATTTGAACAACACTCCGCCTCTACAATATTTACACCTTTCCTTTCACATAATTCTCTTAATATCCTCCCAATATCTGCTTTTAACTTTTTATAAATCACCTGTCTGCGATATTTAGGTGCAAAAACAATATGATATTTGCATCTCCATTTGGAATGTGATAAACTTCTTATGTCATTCATTGACAAAACCTCCTGCTTCTATAATTTTGGTTGCCAGACCATTTTCATTATAACGCAGGAGGTTTCTTTCTTATACTAAAGTATTTTTACCTACCCCCAGTTGAACTGGGGGTTTTGTCATACCTGTTCGGCGTACAAAAAAACCGAAAATTCCTTAGAAAAGGAATTTTCGGTTTTCTTTTTTGCTTATTGATTATCTTTTACTCATGTTATCAATGAGTTTTGTTTTCAGCTGTGTCAGCTTATCAGACAGGTCAACAGGCACAATGTGAGGGTTGTTCAAGCGCAGATGCTCGTCCCAAAGAGATGCCTTTTCCTGATTGCAGTAAGCCTGAATGTCCATGGTAGCAGGACTTTCATAAACCTGTTTGCCGTCAATGAAAACAGGAACCAGCAATTCTCTGACTCTGTATGTGCCGGGTTCCAGACGCATGTTTTTCCATTTTGCATTGCTGTCGTAAATCGCCAGCGGTTTGGTTTCATCAATGGTTTCATCGTCCAGTGCAATCAGATCGGCTTTGATCTTGCCTGTGGATTTTTCGTAAATACGGAATACTTTCTTGATACCAGGGTTTGTAACTTTTTCCGGGTTATTGGACAGTTTGATTTTGGGGATGAATTTGCCGTTTTCATCTTCCTCTGCCGCCAGTTTATACACGCCGCCAAAGGCAGGACAGTCATCACTGGTGATGAGTTTTGTGCCTACGCCCCACAGGCTGATTTTTGCGCCCTGAAGCTTCAGGCTGGCAATCAAGTTTTCATCCAAGTCGCTGGATGCACTGATCACAGCGTCAGCAAAACCTGCTTCTTCCAGCATGGCTTTTGCTTTCTTAGACAGATAAGCCAAGTCGCCGCTGTCCAGACGGATACCATAGTTTTTCAGTTCAATGCCTTTTGCCTGCATTTCCTTGAATACTTTGATGGCATTGGGCACACCGGATTCCAGTGTGTTGTAAGTGTCCACCAGAAGCAGACATGCATCGGGGAACAGACGGGCATATTCACGGAATGCTGTCAGTTCATCAGGGAAACTCATAACCCAGCTATGGGCATGGGTACCTTTGACAGGAACGCCAAACTGTTTGCCTGTCAGCACGTTACTGGTACCGCAGCAGCCGCCAATGACAGCCGCTCTGGCACCCAGCGTACCTGCGTCAGGACCCTGTGCACGGCGCAGACCAAATTCCATAACGGGATCGCCCTGTGCAGACCAAACCACACGTGCTGCTTTTGTAGCAATCAAGCTCTGGTGGTTGATGATGTTCAGCAGTGCTGTTTCCACCAGCTGTGCTTCCACAATAGGTGCTTTTACACGCATCAAAGGTTCGTGGGGGAATACCACAGTGCCTTCGGGGATGGCGTAAATTTCACCTGTAAAACGAAAATCTCTCAAATAATCAATGAAGTCTGCGGAGAACAGTCCCAGACCTTCCAGATATGTGATATCATCTTCTGTAAAACGCAGGTTGCGAATGTATTCAATTGCCTGCTGCAGACCTGCCGCAATGGCATAACCGTTGCCGCTGGGATTTTTTCTGTAGAACAAATCGAATACTACCTGTTTTTTGTAAGAACCTGTTTCAAAGTAGCCCTGCATCATGGTCAGTTCATACAAGTCCGTCAGCAGTGCCAAATCTCTACCTTCCATTTCAATCTCCTTTGCTTATGCAGCAGAAAAATTTCTGCCTGTACTTTCGTAAACAGTTTGATTATACACAACTTCTCCAAAGAAATCAAATTATTTCGGGCTTTTTTTGTAATCTGCATACAAAATCCGCAATTTTCTCCCATTTTTCTGTAAAACCACCTGTATTTACACCATTTTGTGTATACAGTCCGCAAGTATACAACATACTTGCATATTTTGCAGGAAAAAGTGCAAAAAGGTCTTTACAAATTTTTAGGCACAATATATAATAACTCTCGTGAATAGCAAAAACACTGTGACGGAGAGAGTATACCATTTCTGTTCATGCTGACAGAGAGTTGGGGACAGGTGAAAGCCCGACGCAAGGAAACGGTAGAAAATCACTCCTGAGTGGCAGACCGAACGGTTTTACCAAGTAGACTCTGTCGTATCCCGCGTTAAGGGAACGCATCATAATGGTGATGCAATAAGGTGGACGGCTTTTTGTGCCGTCAAATCAGGTGGTACCGCGAGCCCATTCGTCCTGTGTGACGGATGGGTTTTTTTAATTGGTATCACATTATAAAGAAAGAACAAAACCAAAGGAGGAATTAATATGTACGACAAAGTGCCTACCAATCTGAACTTTGTGGAAAGAGAAGTTCAGACAGAACAGTTCTGGAAAGAACATGATATCTTCGGCAAGAGCATCAAAGCAAGAGAAGGTGCTCCTGTATTTACCTTCTATGATGGACCCCCGACAGCAAACGGCAAACCTCATATCGGTCACATCATCACTAGAGCGGTCAAAGACTTGATCCCTCGTTACAAAACAATGAAAGGCTACAAAGTTCTGAGAAAAGCTGGTTGGGATACCCACGGTCTGCCTGTTGAACTGGAAGTTGAAAAATCTCTGGGTCTGGACGGCAAACCACAGATCGAAGATTATGGCGTAGAACCCTTCATCGCTAAATGTAAAGAAAGCGTTTGGACTTACGAAAAAGAATGGCGTGCCATGAGTGACCGTGTTGGTTTCTGGGCTGACATGGATCATCCTTATGTTACTTACCATAACGAATATATCGAATCCGAATGGTGGGCACTGAAACAGATCTGGGACAAAGGTCTCCTTTATAAAGGTCACAAAGTTGTTCCCTACTGCCCTCGCTGCGGTACTGCCCTTTCCTCTCACGAAGTAGCTCAGGGCTATAAAGATGTTAAAGAAACATCTGTTATCGCAAAATTCAAAGTTGAAGGTAAAGACAACGAATACTTCCTGGCTTGGACAACAACACCTTGGACACTGCCTTCCAACGTTGCTCTGACAGTTAACGCGGACGAAACATACGCAAGAGTGAAATATCAGGACTATGTTGCCATCATGGCAGAAGCTCTGCTGGATAACGTATTGGGCGAAGGCAACTACGAAGTTCTGGAAACCATGAAAGGGAAAGAACTGGAATACATGCGTTATGAACCCCTGTTCTCCTTCCTGGAAAACGACCCCAAAGCTTTCATCGTAACATGCGACCCTTATGTTACACTGACAGACGGTACCGGTGTGGTACACTCTGCAGGTGCATTCGGTGAAGACGACGCCCGTGTATGTAACGCTTACAACGTACCTTTCCGTCAGTATGTAGACGATGCCGGCAACATGACAAAAGAAACAGGTCCTTTTGCAGGCATGTTCGTTAAAGACGCTGACCCTAAGGTAATCGAATATATGGAAAAAGATGGTTCCCTGTTCGCAGCAATCCCCTTCGAACACAACTATCCTTTCTGCTGGAGATGCGATACTCCACTGATCTACTACGCAAGAAGCACATGGTTCATCAAAATGACCGCTCTGCGTGACAACCTGGTTCGCAATAACCGCACCATCAACTGGTATCCCGATAACATCAAAGAAGGCCGTTTCGGTAACTTCCTGGAAAACGTTATCGACTGGGGTCTGTCTCGTGAAAGATACTGGGGCACACCACTGCCTATCTGGGAATGCGAATGCGGTCACAGACACACCATCGGCAGCATCGCTGAACTGAAAGAAATGTCTCCTGACTGCCCTGAAAACATCGAACTGCACAAACCTTTCATTGACGCTGTTCATCTGACATGCCCGAAATGCGGCAAGCTGATGACAAGAGTGCCTGAAGTTATCGACTGCTGGTTCGACAGTGGTGCAATGCCTTTCGCACAGTGGCATTATCCCTTTGAAAACCAGGATATCTTCAAAGAAAACTTCCCTGCTGACTTCATCAGTGAAGCCGTTGACCAGACTCGTGGCTGGTTCTACACACTGCTGGCAGTAAGCACACTGCTCTTTGACTGCGCACCCTTCAAGAACTGTATCGTTCTGGGTCACGTTCAGGATAAGAACGGTCAGAAGATGTCCAAACACAAAGGCAACGTTGTTGACCCTTGGGATGCTCTGAACAAACAGGGTGCTGACGCCGTTCGTTGGTACTTCTACGCAAACAGCGCACCTTGGCTGCCTAGCCGTTACTATGATGAAGCTGTAAGCGAACTGCAGAGAAAATTCATGGGTACCCTGTGGAACACATACGCATTCTATGTGCTGTATGCAAACATCGACAAGTTCAACCCTACAGAACACAAACTGGAATATGACAAACTGCCTCCTATGGACAAATGGATCCTGTCCAAGCTGCAGACACTGAATAAATACGTTGACGATTGTCTGGAACACTACAAACTGACAGAACCCGCAAGAGCAATGGCAGAATTTGTAGACGATCTGTCCAACTGGTATGTAAGAAGAAGCCGTGAACGTTTCTGGGCTGAAGGTATGGAACAGGATAAAGTAAACGCTTACATGACTCTGTTCACTGTACTGGATACCATGGTAAAACTGGCAGCTCCTTTCACACCTTTCATCGCAGAAGAAATCTACGGCAATCTGGTGAAGAAAGTAGACGCTTCCGCTCCCGAAAGCGTACACCTGTGCGACTGGTCTGCATACCATGCAGAATGGGTTGACACAGAACTGGAAGAAAATATGGACTTCGTACTGAAAGTCGTTGTAGAAGGTCGTGCTGCAAGAAACGCTGCAAACCTGAAAAACCGTCAGCCTCTGGCTATGATGTATGTAAAAGCAGAAAAAGAACTGCCTGAAATGTACCGCGACATCATCACAGACGAACTGAACGTGAAAGGCATCACTTTCACAGACGACGTGGAAGCATTTACAACATACACATTCAAACCTCAGCTGCGTACACTGGGTAAAAAATACGGCAAACTGGTACCCGCTATCGGCGCTTACCTGAAAGAAGTAGACGGCTCTGCATTCATGGCTACTCTGCGTGCAGACGGCAAAGCAACATTCACAGTAGAAGGCGAAGAAGTTGTTCTGGAAATGGACGACGTACTGGTTGACACTGCTGAAAAAGACGGTTTCGTATCCAGCGGCGACAACAACCTGACCGTTGTTCTGGACGGCAACCTGACACCCGAACTGGTAGAAGAAGGCTTCGTTCGTGAAATCGTAAGTAAAGTACAGACCATGCGAAAAGAAGCTGACTTCAATGTAACAGACCGTATCCGCGTTTACCATGACGGCAACGCAAAAATCGCTGAAGTACTGGCTGCAAACGACATCTCCGCAGACGTTCTGGCTGCTGAAGTGGTTGCAGGCAAAGGCGGCGAATACACCAAAGAATGGAGCATCAACGGCGAAAAAGTAACCCTTGGTGTAGAAAGAGTTTAATCTCTTATAAATTCCACTTACAAAAGATAAAATAGCCAAACATACGAAAGAAAAAGTCATAAAAACATTTTACAAAAGAGAAAGCACGGATTTCCGTGAAAGAATTTACAAAAGAAAAGCATTTTAAGTACAAAAGCCAAACTCTTTAAAAAAATCAGCATATTACAAAATGGGTCAGACCTCCTATCTGACCCATTTTTTCATGGCAAAATCAGCTTTTCCAAATAAAAACAGCAGAAAGCCAAAACCAAACTGGTTCTAATCTTTCTGCTGTTTATTTTTTATGAAATAGATTTTATATAAGAAGTTTTACTGCTCTTTGATGATACCATTCTGGTACGCATACAGGAGTTTTTCCAGTTCATCAATGCTTTCCTGAAGCTTTTTACCGATGTCTGTATCTCTCACGCGGATACGATCCTGGGTATACTGCAAAGCTACTGTAGAAGACAGGATGTCCTTTTCTTCCGCAATGGCAACTTCTGTGGATACGAAAGGTTCGTGGCTAACCAGCACCATACCATGAGAGTTGTAAATCAATGTATAGCCTGCGATACCTGTTACTTTCTGGTATGCCTTGGCAAAACCACCGTCGATAACGAACAGTTTGCCATTTGCTTTAATGGGGCTTTCCCCTTTCACTACTTTGACAGGCACATGACCATTGACGATGTGGGAAGTATCCGGGTCCAGACCAAATGCTTCCAGCACATAACGGCAAATATTTTCATCATTCCGCAGAGTATAGTAAGGGTTGCTGACTTCTTTATGGGTAGTCTTATCATCAATGAAATACCGTTCGAAGGTTGTCATTTTCTTTTTGCCGAACAAAGGAGAATCTTCCCCACACCACAGATACCACATGATATCCATGCACTGGCGTTTTGCTTCGGAGTGAGGTTTGTTGAAGTATGCTTCTCTGGCTGTCCGTTCTACGGCATCCAGATAATCTTTGCCTTTATATCTCTTTCCGCGGAATGTAACGGTTTTCAGTGTACCGTCGTCATTCATGGGAATACCGCCGTGGAACAGCAGGTTGGAGTTGAAGATATTATACATAGCACCTTTGCTATACAGCACGCGGATATGCTCCTGTAATTTTTCGCTGTTTACAAAGGAAGATTTGACTTTGTCCATGACTTCCTGTTCTTCTTCTGTCAGAGCATAAGGGTCTTTCGGGTCTACGGTGGGGAAATTCATGTCGTTCATTTCATATTCCACACCTTCGATGTTGATGGTGCCTTTTTCAAAGTTGATCTTATCCAGCAGCAGTCTGTTTTCCATATGGAATTCGGGATGACGTTTGATGATCTGTGCTTCCATTTTCCACTGCAAAATAGAAATGGCTTTATGCATTTTGGCAATCAACTGGAAGTCCTTATCGCTCAATGCACCTTCTGTACCTTTGGGCGCAAACTGTGTGCAAGGGTCATCGGCGTAACAATCCATAGCAAATGTTGCCAGAGGAATCAGGTTGATACCGTAGTCTTCTTCGATGGTATCCAAGTTGGCATAACGGGTCTGGATACGCAGTACGTTACAAATGAGCGCCTGACATCCTGCCGCTGCCCCCATCCAAGCGATGTCATGGTTCCCCCACTGGATGTCCACAGAGTGATAATGTTCCAGAATATCCATAATGGCTGCTGCGTTAGGACCTCTATCGTAAATATCCCCAATGACATGAAGGGTATCAATGGCAAGGCGCTGAATCAGATGGCACAGGGCTGTAACAAAGCGATCTGCCTGATCCAAGTCAATGATGGTGCTGATGATTTCGTTATAATACATTTCCTTATCTCTGCTCACATTGTCCTCATGGAGCAGTTCTTCCAGTATGTAAGCAAATTCCTTAGGCAGTGCTTTTCTGACTTTGGAACGGGTATATTTGGAAGAAACAACTTTGCAGATGGTAACCAGACGGTGCAGGGTGATTTTGTACCAGTCGTTCATGTCCTCTTCTGTTTCTGCCATCTGTTCCAGTTTCTTTTCGGGATAATAAATCAGCGTTGCCAGAGATTTCTTTTCGCTTTCCCGCAGACTTGCACCAAAAATGGCACTGATCTGATTTTTGATAACGCCGGAAGCGTTGCGGAGTACATGGCTGAAAGATTCCACTTCCCCATGAATATCCGAAACAAAGTGCTCTGTCCCTTTCGGCAGGTTCAAAATCGCCTTCAGGTTCATAACCTCTGTGGCTGCGCTGTTGATATTTTTATATTGTTTGGATAATAATTGTAAATACTTCAGTTCTTCTGCTGTAAATCCGTCTTTCCCGGAATACATAAATACCCCACCTGCCATTTCTTATATTTGGTTGTTGTTATAAGCCGATTATACCACAGGGATTTGGAAAAATCCACTGCGTGTGACGGAAAATGTCCCACTAAAATTCGTAGTTCGAAACCCCATCTTTCCTGTCTATTGTATACAAAAATACAGAAACTCTCCCGAAAAAAATAACAGCCAGAATTCCTTTTGTTTTAAGAATTCTGGCTATCTCTGTTTTCTTATGAAGCAATTTTATTCTGCTTTTTCTCCTTCTGCCTCCTGGACTTCTTCCGGTTCCTGCAAAGAAGCCATACCAAAAAGCCCGGATTCCCGGTTCAGGAACAAGATGGCTGTTGCGCTGACCACAAAGCCCTGTGTCAAATATGTGATGCAGGTATACACGCAGTTGACAGCAAAGTTGTCTGGGAACAGCATAAAAATCAAGGATAAAACGGAATTCCAGCAGTAAGAAATTGCTGCCAGTATAATCAAAAATCCGAATGTCCGCCACCATCTGCTGCGAACCAGTACGCGGCTGTGTCCCAGTGCATCAACGCTTCGTCTGCCGCCCAGCGCAATGCAGTACAGATACAGACACCATACAACGCCCAGATAAATGGCAGGAATCACCAGCAGGGTTCCCAGCAAAAACAGGATCATATACACAATACCCACTTTCACCACAACGGGTTCCAATGACATTGCTTCCACAAAAGCTTTGCTGGCAGAAAAACGTCTGCCTTCCAGACGCCATTTGGTAGCCTTTGCCACACCGATGGTGAATATGGCTTCCAAAAATACGGTCACTGCCATGAGCAATACATTGTTTGTCATCATCTGCTGTAACAAATTGACCGATTCCTGAGGAGATAATACCAGAGTTTTCGCTGATACCTGATCAGCAATTTCCAGCATGCTCATTACCCTGCCTTGAATCAGTGTCAGCAAAATACTGATGGGCAGACCAATGACCAGCATTCCCGCAGCAACCACTTTGATGTTTTCCCGAAACAGCCGCATGGCAATTACCATAATTTCATTCCATCGTAATTCTCGGCTGTACACCAGCCGCTTAATTTCTTCCATAATATAAAATTCCTCCATCATGATATAAGAAGTATTATACATGGTTTCTTTTCATTTGTCAGCAGATTTCCTCCTTGTAAAGATTAAAGTTTTCCGATAAAATGACTATTATAATGCGCAAAAAAGGATTGTGATAAAAATGGATTTTACAAATAAAACCGTACTGGTCACCGGTTCCTCCCGTGGCATTGGCAAAGCCATTGCCTTTGCCTTTGGACGAGCAGGCGCACGGGTGGTGCTGAACGCTTCTCGCAGCAAAGACCAGCTGGCAGAAGCAAAAAAAGAACTGGAAGAAATGGGCGTTTCCTGTATGGCAATTCTGGCAGACGTTTCCGACTACAACGCCTGCAAAGATATGTTCCTGCAAATTCAGGATGCCTTTGGCCCTGTTGATATTCTGGTAAACAACGCTGGTATCTCTCATATTGGATTATTCACAGATATGACCCCAGAACAGTGGCAACATGTGCTGAATGTAAACCTTGGCTCTGTGCTGAATTGTACCCATTTGGCAATACCTGCCATGGTACACAACAAAAAAGGCGTGATTCTCAACATCTCCTCCATGTGGGGAGAAGCAGGAGCTTCCTGTGAAGCTGTTTACTCCGCTTCCAAAGGGGGAATCAATGCTTTCACAAAAGCCATGGCAAAAGAACTGGGCCCTTCTGGTATTCGGGTCAACGCCATTGCCTGCGGTGTCATCGACACAGAAATGAATGCTTGCTTTTCCGAAGAAGAACGGGCAGAGCTGGCAGACGAAATCGCCCTCATGCGCTTTGGCAAGCCAGAAGAAGTGGGCAGATTTGCCCTTACCCTTGCCAGCGAAAGCGCTTCTTTCCTGACAGGGCAAATCATCACACTGGATGGAGGAATGTTATGAGCCAGAAAACATATAAAGCGTTATTTTTCGACGCAGACAAGACACTGCTGGACTTTGTTGCCGCAGAAAAAAAGGGACTGGAACGTGTTTTTGAAAAAAACGGCATTGCCCTTACAGACGAAATCCGCAGCTATTATCTGGAAATGAACGGTCAGCTTTGGGAAAGCTACGAACGAGGTGAAATTTCCAGAGATACGGTGCTTTACACCCGTTTTGGCAGAGTATTCGAACACTTAGGCATTGACGCTGACGGCATTGCCTTCGAGCATGATTACCGAAAAGAACTGGACGAAGGACACGACCTCATGGAAGGTGCTATGGAGCTGGTACAGACCCTTGCGCCCCTTTATGAGTTATACATCGTCACCAACGGCACCACAGAAACCCAGTACAAACGTCTGGGGGATTCCGGTCTTTCCCCTTATTTCAAGGACATTTTCATTTCTGGAGAAATCGGCAGCCGCAAGCCTATGAAAGCCTTTTTCGACCATTGTTTTGAAAAAGCGCCACACCTTTCTCCAGAAGATGTACTCATCATCGGGGATTCCCTTTCTTCCGACATTCTGGGCGGCAATAATGCAGGCATCGATGCCTGCTGGATGAACGCAGAAAACAAAATCAATGACACCGCTGCTGTACCTACATACGAAATTCATAAACTGGCAGAATTATATGATATTTTAGGTATCCCTAAAAAATAAAAACAAAGGCAGAAATCTCTTTGGTAATTTCTTGAGATTCCTGCCTTTTTCTTTTAATTTTATTCCTTTTTCATTTTTTTAGGAAAGTTTCTGTCCACAGCCGGAGCAGAAACGATCGCCTCCGTTAACTTTTGCGCCGCAGGAAGGGCAAAAAGCTGCCACTTCCAATTTCTGTCCGCAACCGGAGCAGAATTTATCACCAGCCTGTACTGCCGCACCGCAGGAAGGACAATGTTTTCCTCCCGCTGTCTGCTGGGCTGCCTGCTGTGTCGGCTGCTGCATGCTTTGCATCATCTGCTGTGCCATCTGCATGCCTGCTGCCATACCAAAGCCCATGCCTGCTGTACTGCCGGCAGCGCCGCCGGGCTGATCCAGACCATCTGCCAGTTTGCCCTGCTGGTAGCGGTTCATATCCCCTACCATCTGATAGCCTGCCGCAGCGTTGATCTTTTCCTGGATTTCCTGAGGATAGCTGAAGCTGGAAATCTGCACGCCTGTCACAGTCATGCCCATTTTCAGCAGTTCCATATCCAGATCTTCCTGCATGCCTTTGCCGATGTCATAGGCACTTGCCTGCAAATGGAACATATCCTTGCCTTCTCTGCCAATCCACTTCATGAGAAGCTGATCTAGAATGCTCAGCACTCTTGTCTTCACATCATCCACAGAGTATGTATCTTTTACGCCTGCGATGGTGTCGATGAGGCGCACATAGTCGGAAACCTTCATCTGGAAAGTACCAAAGGCACGGACAGGCAGGCCGCCGGGCAGACCTGCACAGGGCAGCATCACAGCGTTTTTGGTGCCCCATTTTACGGTAAATTCCTTTGTATTGACAAAGACCACTTCCGCACGGATACCACTGTTAAAGCCAAAGGAAAAGCCTTTCAGGGTGCTCAGGAAAGGAATGATTTGGGATTCAATGTCAAAAGAGCCTTCATCCTGAAAAATCCCTTCGATTTTCCCGTTATAGAGAAAAATGGCGTCCTGTCCCGGGCGGATGATGAGGCGGCTGCCTTTTTTGATCTCGTCATTATGCCATTTATGAAAAATCACGGTGTCGTCGCTTTCCTGCCACTCCACCACATTGCGAAATTCATTGCCGAAAAGTCCCATCGGTCACATTCCCCCCATCATTTGCCCAGCTTTGCTTTCAGTGCTGCCAGTTCATCTTCTACACCGCTGTCCTGTACCGTTGCATCATCATCATATTTTGCCATGAGGTCAGCCATATCGTCTTTCTTGGTGTTCAGTTCCGCAGCTGCTTCCGCTTCATCCAGCTTCCGGTTCAGCTTTTCTTCCAGTGCATCAAAGGCTGCCAGAGAGCTGCCGCCCAAATCGGACTTGATTTCATTGGCTTTCTGCTGAGATTTCACCATAGCCGCTTTGGCACGGATGGCTGCTTTTCTATCTTCCACCTGTTTCAGCTGTTCTGTGAGTTTATCATGCATTTCACGCATTTTTGCCGCATTGGCTGCTGCCAGATCCCATGCGCCTTTCAGGCTTTCCAGATTCGCTGCCTTTGCCGCCTTTTCAGACAGGAAAACCTTTGCGTCAGCGTCATTGCCAGCCAGAACGGCTTTTTCTGCATAACGCTGGAGTTTTTCCACTTCTGCTACACCTTCATCATAAGCACGTTTGGCACGTTTTTCCTCTGCCATGACGGAAACGGTTTCCGCCTTCACTTCCCCCAGATCTTTTTCCAGATCTCTGGCAAGCTGGTCTGCCATTTTTACAGGGTCTTCCGCTTTATCCAACAATGCGTTGATGTTTGCTTCCATAATGGTTTTAAATCTGCTCAAAATACCTGCCATGTTTCTTCCTCCTTGATATTGAAAAAGTTATCGAAACAACGCCCCTTTTGAAACAAAAACTTATCTTTCCCCTAATTTCAGACCGGGATTTGCGTTCAGGTCGAAGCCATCCCGCACCCCTGCCATATATTCATAATAGGCTGCACAACCAATCATTGCCGCGTTATCGGTGCAGAGAATGGGAGAAGGAATGCTCAGATAGAATCCTTCTTTCTCGCAGGCTTTCCGCATGGTTTCCCGCAGAGCGGAGTTGGATGCAACACCACCTGCCATAGCGATCTGCTTCACGCCTCTTTCCTTCGCCGCATGGATGGTTTTTTCCACCAGAACTTCCACCACAGCCTGCTGGAAGCTGGCTGCAATGTCTTCCGGCACAATGGGCTCGCCCATCATTTTCTGTTTATTCACATAGTTCAGTACGGCGGATTTCAAACCGCTGAAACTGAAGTCGTAGCTGTCTTCCTCCAGAAATACACGGGGGAATTTCACAGCATTTGGATTGCCTTTTTTGGCTGCCGCGTCGATTTTCGGACCGCCGGGATACCCCATGCCAATGGCACGGGCAACTTTGTCATAAGCCTCACCTGCCGCGTCATCTCTGGTTCTGCCTAAAATTTCGTACTTGCCGTAATCGGACACATACACCAGATGGGAATGACCGCCGGAAACCACCAGCGCCATATAAGGCGGTTCAAAATCTTTATTTTCAATATAGTTGGCACAGATATGTCCTTCGATATGATGGACACCCACAAGGGGTTTATTTGCCGCAAAAGCAAGGGCCTTGGCTTCTGCCAGACCTACCAGCAGCGCCCCCACCAGACCGGGTCCATACGTCACACCAATGGCGTCAATGTCCTCCAATGTCACGCCTGCTTCCTGCAAAGCCTGTGTGATCACACCATCAATGGCTTCGATATGTTTCCGGGATGCGATTTCCGGCACCACGCCGCCATACAATGTATGCAAGGCAATCTGTGACGAAATGATATTGGAAAGCACCTCTCTGCCGTTTTTCACAACGGCGGCGGCAGTTTCGTCGCAGGAGCTTTCCACTGCTAAAATCAATATATCTTTTTCCATATTTTATCCTTCCTTCGGGAAATACAATGTTGTCATTTTCCTCTCTTCCCCCAACAGGGTATTGGGGAAAATATCTGTGGCATTCTGCAAAAATTCTGCCGGTTCCTGCAAAGCGGGGCTGAAATGGGTGAGCCAAAGTTCTTCTGCTTCCGCAAACTTCGCCAGTCTTGCCGCTTCGGAAAAGAGCATATGCTTATGCTCCAAAGCCTTTGGTTTCTTTTCTTCTTCCCCATACATGCCTTCGCAGATGAAAAGCTGCACGCCTTTTGCAAAATGCGCCAATCTGTCTACAGGACGGCTATCTGTGCAGTATGCCATGGCAATACCCGGACGTTCCGCCCCCAGCACCATATCCGGTGTATAGGTTTTGCCTTCAAATTCCACAGCGCCTTCTTTCTGCAATTTGCCCCACAGCGGTCTGGGCAGTCCCAGCGCCTCCGCTTTTTTCGGGTCAAATTTTCCGCGGCGTTTGACGTCAATACGGTAAGCATAGCAACGTACCATGTGGTCCGCCTGACAGAAAGAAACTTCAAATTCTCCCAACCGCAGGGGATTGGGCGTATCTTTTCCCAATTCAATCAATTCCAAAGGAAAAGGCAGTTCCGGTGCAATCCGGCGCAGACCTTCCACAATATATGTCAGCCCCTGCGGACCAACCAGTTTCAAAGGCTCCGTTCTGCCTGCATTGCCAATGGTCAGCAGCAGACCGGGAAGCCCGGAGATATGATCCGCATGAAAATGGGTAAAGCAGATAGCATCAATATTCTTGAAGCCCCATCCCTGCATTTTCATGGTTACCTGTGTGCCTTCGCCACAGTCAATAAGCATCATGCGCCCATTGAGCCGCGCCGCAAGGGACGTAAGAAAACGCCCCGGCATGGGCATCATGCCGCCTGTTCCCAATAAGCAAATATCTAACATTCCCGTTCTCCTTTGTATTTTCTATTCAAACAAACTTACTCATGGTATATGATACCGCAAAGTGCCGAAAAACACAAGAGAAGCACCCTTTCCTGCCTTTGCTTTTGACTTTGAAAAAAAGCGGAAGACCCGCTCCTTGCAAACCTTCCGCCATTTGACCATTGATTATTTGTTAGACGCTTCTACCAAAAATTCGCCATATGCCACATAAGTGGTAGGAGTATCCTGACTGTACGCCTTTGTCTGTTCCAGATTAAAGAATGTCATATCCTCGCCTTTGCCTTCCAGATACTGATAAGGCACTGCCACACGGTATTTTCCGGGGGTCATGCTCTTTTCCCACTGCCAGAAAGTGAACTTTTTATTCCGTTTGCCGTCTGTGGGACCGCCTGTAAGAATGCTGTAAGTATCTGTGCTTACATAAGCTTTGGAATCAGGTTCTACTTTATTCCAGTTATGTCCATCCCATTTTTCCAGCCAAAATTCTTCGGATGCATAGAATACTGTATTTTCTTCGTTTTTCCACTGCATTTGCAGGCTCATGGTTTCCTGATCAAAGCTGCCATTGGGCTGCAGAGAAACGTTGGGCATTCTGGCAGAAGTCAGTTTCACATAATCCTTCTGACCGTCTGTGCTCCATTCCACATCCAGATTCATGGCTTCTGCCAATTCTCTTAAAGGCAGATACGCCCGATTGTTCACCACCAACGGTTTTGTTTCCAGCAGCAGTTCATGGGTACCCATCAGGGTCAGATAATTGGAATCCAATCCCAGAGAAACCTGCCATACCAAGGGCTGATTATCCGCATCCAGCACTGTTTTCATCTGTTTTTCCACCAAAGCTGTACGGGTGCTAGTATCATATGTCACGTCAGCTCCCAGTACATCCGCCATGGCACGTACGGGCAGCATCATCCGTCCATCTTCATAGACAATGTCTTCTTTCAGTACCACATTTCTTTCATCTAATTTGATAACCACATCATTCTGGGCACCAAAAGCTGTCGCATTACAGCCCAACGCCAAAAGGACCGCCGCAATTACTGTTTTTCGCATCATTCAGATTCCCTCCTTAAAAATGGGTGCAGATTCTTGTTTACAGTATATCACCAAACAAAAACAGTTTTATTAGAAATCCTTTAATTTTTTCTTACGTTTCTGCTTTTTTCCCTGTACAAAATCACAGCAAGTTTTCCCATAAAAAAATATTTTAAAAAAAGGGCGTTTTTTCTTGCAAAATCAAAAGTTTTCTGCTAGAATAACTTTGTTGTGTCACATACAAGCAATGAAGGAGGTGCAGGCAATGGCTAGATGTGAAATTTGTGAAAAAGGCCAGATCAAAGGTCATAGAATCAGCATTAACCGTAGTCAGGTTAGTAGACGTGCGAACAGAAAATGGAAACCCAATGTAAAGAAAATCAAAATCGTGGAAGATAACGGCAATGTAAAATCTATCTACGTTTGCACAAGATGCATGCGTTCCAACAAAATCACTCGTGCGATCTGATTTCAGCATAAAAAGAGCCTTCGTTTACGAAGGCTTTTTTGCGTTATACGGGTATTTCAGAGTGTTTCATAAGAAAACAAATATAGCCGGAATCCTTGAAATACAAAGGATTCCGGCTATGATTTTTTATGAGGATTGTTCAATGATGTCCAGATTCTTACAGCATAGTCTGTAATGTTTTATCATAAGCCGCCGCAATGAAAGGCACGGAAATTTTCTTTTCTCTTGCCAGTCTGACAGCATTGCCCACAATCTGCTCCAATTCATTCCGGGGTACACCATCTTTGATGTCACGATAGAGAGAAGATGTGGAATTGAGAGGCATTTCTGCAAATTCCTTAAGATAGCGTTCCTGAATATCTTCCGGCAGATGTACCCCTGCCCCTTCCGCCAAGCGGTACAGATCGTCATAAGTTCCTTTCAGGAAAGCCATCCGCTGAGAATCTTCCAGAATACCGCCGGAAGGACAATCATAATACAGGAAGGCACAGCTATTGCCGCAGATCATCATAAACTTTGCCCAGATAGGTTCCAGAATATCCGCTGTATAAATGGTAGGCAGTCCACCTGCCTGCATCATTGCTGCCAACTGTTCTGCTCTTTCGTTTTTCCGTCCGTCAGGGAAACCAAAACCTGCACGCAGCAGTGTACCCACATTGACAACTTTCCCCTTCTCTACAATTTTAGACAGGCAGTAAATGAAGCCATGGGCAATCTGACCTTTTCCCAATGCTTCCTGTGCCTGCTGGGCAGCCATAAAGCCATTCTGGAAAGGAATGACCAGTGTATCATCCCGGACGATACTTCTGTATCTGTCGCATACATCTTTCAAGGAATAGCTTTTGCATGCCAATACCAGCACATCTACGGTACCGATTTCTGCCGGATCATCGCTGACCAGCGCAGGATGGATGACCTGATCTCCCAAAACTTCAGATTCCAGAATCCAGCCTCGTTTCAGAACAATTTCCTTTGTTTCTCCTCTTGCAATCAAAACAATTTCCGCGTTTTTATCTTTCGCAACGGCACCGGCTACGGTGGCACCGACGCCGCCTGCGCCCAAAATACCAATTCTCATATGTTTCCCTTCTCTCTTTATTCACGAATCTGTCCATCACCATAAATGATATATTTTGTGGTAGTCAATTCTGTCAAACCCATAGGTCCACGTGCATGGAGTTTCTGGGTACTGATGCCGATTTCCGCACCAAAGCCAAACTGTCCGCCGTCTGTGAAACGAGTGGATGCGTTCACGTAAACTGCCGCTGCGTCCACTTCGTTGAGGAACCGCTGGGCATTTGTATAGTTTTCTGTCACAATGGCTTCGGAATGACCTGTGGAATAACGGCGGATATGGTTGATGGCTTCATCCAAATCCTTCACCACTCTTGTGGAAATGATATAATCTTCGTATTCTGTTGCCCAGTCTTCTTCTGTAGCCGCTACGGCGCCGGGCACTCTGGCACAGGTGTCTTCATCCCCACGGATTTCCACCTGTTTTTCCTGCAATGCCTTACCAATCATAGGCAGGAACGTATCTTTCAGACTTTCGTGCACCAGCAGGCTTTCGCAGGCATTGCAAACGCCGGGACGCTGTGTTTTGGCATTGATAACAATGCGCACTGCTTTTTCCAAGTCAGCGCTTTCATCCACATAAACATGGCAGTTGCCCACACCTGTCTGAATGACAGGAACGGTACTGTTCTGCACCACATTCTGAATGAGTCCTGCGCCGCCTCTGGGAATGAGCAAATCCAGATAGCCATTCAGACGCATCATTTCGTTTGCGGTTTCCCGATTGGTGTCCTGTACAATCTGCACACATGCACCGGGCAGACCTTCTTCTTCCAATGCTTTCTGGAATACAGAAACTACTTTTTTGTTGGTGCCGATGGCTTCCTTACCGCCACGGAGAATAACTGCACTGCCGGCTTTCAGGCACAGACCGAAAGCGTCTGCTGTGACATTAGGGCGGGCTTCAAAAATGATGCCAATGACGCCCATGGGCACCCGTTTCTGACCGATAATCAATCCATTATCCAATGTTTTCATGGATAAAACTTTGCCTACAGGGTCATCCAGAGATGCTACCTGCCTTAAGCCATCTGCCATTTCCTGCAATCTCTTTTCTGTCAGTGTCAAACGGTCAATGAATGCACCTTTGATGCCTGCTGCCACTGCCGCTTCCACGTCTGCTTTATTTGCTGCCAAAATCTCATCCTTTGCTGCCAGCAAAGCATCTGCCGCATGGCAAAGGGCTTTATTTTTTCTGGGTGTGGGAAGCACAGAAAGAACCACTGCCGCTTCCTTTGCCTGTTTTCCCATTTCTGTCAACATACTCATAAATATAACTGCCTCCTTAATCAAAAAAAGCCGTTTCTTTCCATTATACTTGTATCCCATGGAAAAAAACAGCTTTTTTTCGATTCTCTATGAAATTCTTTGTACAATTGTTGCCACTACAAATACAGTGAAAAATCCTCCTGCCAGCGAGCATAAGAAACAAGGGAATTTCTTTCCTGCTGTCATCGTTCGCAATATGAGAAACCAGAAGCAGCCATAAAAACAGACAACCCCCACTGCCGACACAATGGCAACAAGGAAATATGGCAAAATACCCAGCCATACCAGCAGACCATAAGCCACTGCCGCCAAAAGCAGACCTATCTGCTCTCCTGTATTTTTATAAACAGGATTCGTATTTTCTTTGGCAGGAGAAAAATTGGCAGCCAGCAAAAACAAGCCTGGCAATCCATAGCCAGCCAGTGCCCCTGTCAACACACGAAGCAGATTGTTGCTCTGCCAGAATCCCAGATAACTGCCGACACCGTCAATGGCAATGGGCAGGAAAGACAGCGCTGCCAGCACCACACCAGATGGCGAAAACGGTCGATTTCCGTCTTTTCTTCCTGCCAGCCATAAGAATATCACACCCAGTATAATACCGCCTTCAATGGCTGTACAGCGGGCACAGAGAGGACTTTGACAGTTCCCCCAGAAAAAACTGCGCTCTGCCATCTGGTGACAGACAGCAGAGCCAAAAAAGTCAAATACATTCATGATTCTCAGAAGTTATAGGTAATAGAATAAGGTACCACTGCCAGACCAGACAGACCACCGATGATGCAGCAGATCAGGCTCAGACCCAGCATAATGGCACTGATGATGGTAATCAGTTTACCAAACTTCTGATTATCTTCCACAGGGCTTTTCATCAGCGCAATACCAGCAATGAGACCTGCAATGGCACCAATGCCGCCTACCAAAATGATCAATACGATCACAATGACTTTCAGTGCAGGATGAATGCCTTCATTAACAGGCTTATATTCTGTATTGGTACCGCCGCTTGCCCATGTACCGCTGCTGGTATTTTCTGTACTTTCGAATTTCTGATAAGTGCCTTTGGCATCCTCTACCGTAAAAGAATCCACTTTTTCCGCAGGCTGCTCATCGGGCTGCGTTGTTTCGGGGCGGGTGTTTTCTTTTACACCGCAAATAGGGCAGCCCAAGCTTTCATCAATAATTTCTCTTCCGCATTTCGGGCAAAAACTCATATTTCATCTCTCCTTTTGATTCCTTTTCCAAAGCAAGTTCCTACATCTTCGCCAGCCAAAATCCGATGGATCACCGTGGGGTCTTCCCCATGGGCAATAGCCATGGCTGTCCCGGCTTTTTCACAGATTTTTGCCGCTTCCAGTTTTGTCTGCATGCCGCCTACACTGAAGGCAGAGCCTTTTCCGCTTGCCATCTTTTCGATTTCCGGCGTTACTTTTTCCACATAAGAAATCTTCTTCGCGTCTGCATGTTCTCTGGGATTTTTGTCATACAGGGCGTCAATATCTGTCAGCAATACCAGCAGATCAGCCCCCGTTACCTCCGCTACCATAGCAGAGAGGCGATCGTTATCGGAAAATTCAATTTCATATGTAGAAATGGTGTCATTGGCATTGACAATGGGAATGATACCCATTTCAAACAATGTTTCAAATGTATTATGGGTATTGGTATATCTTTCTTCCGTACCCATTTCTTCCTTTGTCAGCAAAATCTGGGCAACGGTCTGATTATACCGGTCAAAAAAGTTATGATAGATCTGCATCAGCATTGCCTGACCAACTGCTGCCGCCGCCTGTTTTTCCCGGGTAACAGTGGGACGGGAAGGCATTGACATACGCACAGCGCCTACACCAATGGCACCGCTGGTGACCAGTGCCACATCCATACCGCGATTGCGCAGGTCTGTCAGCACCCATGCCAGTTCTTCGATCCGTTTCAAATTCAATCTGCCATTGGGATAGGTAATGGTTGCAGTACCTACCTTAATGACGATTCTCTTACAGTTTTTCAGCGTTTGACGCATATGCAATAACCCCCTCCTTCACTTCCATATTGTGAGTATACACTATTTTCCTTTTGGAAAAAAGCAATTTTTCCAATCTCAATAAAATTGTAACATTGTTGAAAGAAACCATAAAAAAACAGAGAGACTTCCCTTTAGGGGGAAATCTCTCCATTTCATCAGGCAAAGCCTGTTTTTATTTCATTTTGAAATCCTGTGAAACCTGATTACTGGTTAGCCAGTCTTTTGTAGTTTTCCAGTCTTTCTTTTGCGTTCTTTTCGGACTGTTCGAACAGTTCTTCCGCTACTTCGGGGAATGTTCTCTGCAGTGCGCTGTAACGAACTTCGCTCAGCAGGAAGTCTCTGAAGCTTGCTGTGGGTTCTTTAGAATCCAGAGTGAAGGGGTTCTTGCCTTCTTCTTTCAGAGTAGGGTTGAATCTGTACATATGCCAGTAACCTGCTTCAACTGCACGTTTGATTTCGTTCTGAGCGCCGCTCATGCCGCCTTTCAGACCGTGGTTGATACAAGGAGCGTAAGCGATGATCAGGGAAGGACCATGGTAGCTTTCAGCTTCCAGCAGAGCTTTTACCAGCTGGTTCTTGTCTGCGCCCATTGCAACCTGTGCAACGTAAACGTAGCCATAGCTCATAGCCATCATACCCAGGTCTTTTTTCTTAACTCTCTTACCGGAAGCAGCGAACTGAGCAACTGCACCAGCAGGAGTAGCTTTGGAAGCCTGACCGCCTGTGTTGGAGTAAACTTCTGTATCGAATACCAGAACGTTTACATCTTCGCCGGAAGCCAGTACGTGGTCCAGACCGCCGTAACCGATATCGTAAGCCCAGCCGTCACCACCGAAGATCCACTGAGATTTTTTAACCAGCTGATCTTTGTTTTCCAGTACGTAGGAAACGATGTTCTTAGCTTCTGCATCTGTGCCAGCATAGCCTTCCAGTGCAGCTACCAGAGCGTCGGATGCTTCTCTGGATTTTTCACCATCGAACATTGTGTCAACCCAAGCATCAACAACACCTGCAACGGAAGCGTCGATTGCTTTCAGGTTTTCCAGTTTATCTTTCAGACCGTTTCTCATCTGTTTAACAGCGGAAGCCATACCCAGACCATATTCTGCGTTGTCTTCGAACAGGGAGTTAGCCCAAGCAGGACCACGGCCGTCTTTGTTTGTTGTGTAAGGCATAGAAGGTGCGGAACCACCCCAGATGGAGGAGCAGCCTGTTGCGTTTGCAACGTACATTCTATCACCAAACAGCTGTGTTACCAGTTTTGCGTAAGGTGTTTCGCCGCAGCCTGCGCATGCGCCGGAGAATTCCAGCAGAGGCTGTTCGAACTGAGAACCTTTCACGGAACCTTTGCCCATAGGGTTAGCTTTAGGAGCAACTTCGTCGATTGCGTAATCCCAGTTAGCAACTTCAGCTTCCTGTGTAGCCAGAGGTTTCATAACCAGAGCTTTGTTAGGAGCAGGGCATACTACTGCACAGCTACCGCAGCCCAGGCAGTCCAGAGCGGAAACCTGCATTCTGTATTTCAGACCAGCAAATGCAGCGCCGCCTTTAGCGTCTACTGCTTTGAATGCAGCAGGAGCTTTTGCAGCTTCTTCTTCTGTCAGCAGTACGGGACGGATTGCTGCGTGAGGACATACATAAGAGCACTGGTTACACTGGATACAGTTTTCAGCGTTCCATTCGGGTACGTCAACAGCAACACCACGTTTTTCGTAAGCAGCTGTACCGCAAGGGAATGTACCGTCTTCTCTACCGGAGAATGCGGATACGGGCAGTTTGTCGCCTTCCTGTGCGTTCATAGGAGCTACAACTTTATCAACGAATTCTGTGGATTTTCTAGCAGCTGCAACTTCTGCATCTTCTGCAGTTGCCCAGGAAGCAGGGATTTCAACTTTCACTGCACCGTCTACACCACGATCAACAGCAGCGTAGTTCATGTTCAGGATTGTGTCACCTTTCTTACCATAGGATTTTGTGATAGCAGCTTTCATGTATTCTACAGCCTGGTCAATGGGGATGATGTTTGCCAGTTTGAAGAATGCAGCCTGCAGTACAGTGTTGATTCTGTTGCCCAGACCGATTTCTTTCGCGATTTCTGTACCATTGATGATGTAGAAGTTTGCTTTCTTAGCAGCCAGCTGTCTTTTCAGTTTCGCGGGCAGGTGCTGTTCCAGTTCTTCTACTGTCCAGGTTGTGTTCAGCAGGAATGTACCGCCTTCGTTCAGTTCTGTAACCATGTCGTACAGGTGAACGTATTCCTGTTTATGACAAGCAACGAAGTCTGCTGTCTTAACCAGGTATGTGGAGCGGATAGGTTTGTGACCGAAACGCAGGTGGCTCTGTGTGATACCGCCGGACTTTTTGGAGTCGTAGCTGAAGTAAGCCTGTGCGTACATGTCTGTGTGGTCACCGATGATTTTGATGGAGTTTTTGTTAGCACCAACAGTACCGTCAGCGCCCAGACCCCAGAATTTGCAGCTGATTGTGCCGTCATCACCTGTAACGTTAACTTCTTCGCCAACTTCCAGAGAGTGGTTGGTTACGTCGTCCACGATACCGATTGTGAAGTGGTTTTTGGGTTTGTCCAGAGACAGGTTAGCATATACAGCGATGAACTGTGCAGGTGTAACGTCTTTGGAACCCAGACCATAACGGCCGCCAACAACAACAGGAGCGTTTTCTACTTCGAACATTGCTGTGCAAACGTCCATGTACAGAGGTTCGCCCTGTGCGCCGGGTTCTTTTGTTCTATCCAGAACAGCGATTTTCTTAACTGTTTTAGGGATAGCTTCCAGCAGTTTTTCAGCTACGAAAGGTCTGAACAGGTGAACTTTAACCAGACCAACTTTTTCGCCTTTAGCTGCCAGGTAGTCGATTGTTTCTTCAATAGCTTCACAAGCGGAGCCCATAGCGATGATGATTCTTTCAGCATCGGGAGCACCATAGTAGTTGAACAGTTTGTAATCTCTGCCTGTGATTCTGTTGATTTCACCCATGTATTCTTCTACTACTGCAGGCAGAGCATCATAGAATTTGTTTGCTGCTTCACGAGCCTGGAAGTAGATGTCAGGGTTCTGAGCTGTACCTCTGATAACGGGATGTTCAGGGTTCAGCGCGTTTCTCTTGAATGCGTTAACTGCATCCATGTCGATGATTTTAGCCAGTTCATCATAGTCGATGCATTCGATTTTCTGGATTTCGTGAGATGTACGGAAACCATCAAAGAAATGCAGGAAAGGAACACGGCCTTTGATTGCGGACAGATGTGCTACGCAAGCCAGATCCATAACTTCCTGTACGCTGTTGGAAACCAGCAGAGCGAAACCTGTCTGACGACAAGCCATAACGTCGGAGTGGTCACCAAAGATAGACAGAGCGTGAGCTGCCAGCGCACGAGCTGTTACATGGAATACTGCGGGAAGCAGTTCGCCGGAGATTTTGTACATGTTGGGGATCATCAGCAGCAGACCCTGAGATGCTGTATAAGTTGTTGTCAGAGCGCCAGCTGCCAGGGAACCGTGTACAGTACCGGAAGCACCTGCTTCAGACTGCATTTCTACTACTTTAACAGTCTGACCGAAAAGGTTTTTCTTGCCATTTGCTGCCCAATCGTCTGTTTTTTCAGCCATTGGGGAGGAAGGTGTGATGGGGAAAATACCAGCTACTTCTGTAAACGCATAGGAAGCGTATGCAGCAGCTTCGTTACCGTCCATCGTTTTCATTACTTTAGACATTTTTTTCTCCTCCTTATTTTGTAAATCTTCTGTATTTTACAAAACTTTGCTTTCGGGAAACCCCTAGGTCTGCACGGAAAACCGTGCATGCCGTGCTGCCTGCCCGGAAAGAGTATATTTATGACAAAAACCTTGTCATACAACAACTCTCTTTTGCCTGACCGCAGCACTGCTTCAAGTTCCTGTTTATTATACAATCAAATTCTTATGATTTCAACCGCAAAATGGAAATAAAACCGTTATGTTTCTAACAAAAGACCCTTTGTGCGAATTGACGGTGCCTATCATGTATAAAAAAATATTTTTATGCAATTTATATTCCTTTTCACGATGTATCTGCAAAAATACCGCGCTTATATGTCAGACAAACGTCTTTTTCTTGGCAATATTTTGTACTGAAATTCATACACAATTACCAAGATTGATACGAAAATATCAAAGACGCAAAAAATATATTGTATACACAAAAACACCCCTATGATAGTTTCATAGAGGTGTTTTGAAACATCTATTTATGCAATTAAAAACTTGTATTTATCCTTCCAAACACTCTGTGTCATTTCCGCAGGTACGGAAACTGCCTGATATGTGCCGTTTTCTTCATCATTGGACAGCAAAATCCATTCTTTGTCCGCAGAAATATAGTAATTTTCAGGATCTACATCTTCTGCATAGACATGAAGCTCTGTTTCGATATCACGGCTGGCTGTCAAATCCAAAATATTGACATACTTCTGTCCCTGCAGGTCAACGTTGACACCCTGACTAGACAGTTTGCCGTCTACATCCACTTCCCAATAGAAGGAAAGGAATTCTGCACCGATATATCCCTTCACAAAACCAAGACGTACATGATCGGGTTTGGGCATATCCGCAGTTTCTTCTGCCGCTTCTGCCTGTTCGGCATTTGCCTCTGTTTCTGTATTGGCTTCTGCTTCCGCTGCTGTTCCTTCTTCAGCCTGTGCTTCCGCTTGTTCTTCTCCAGACTGTTCCACCGCTTCAGCTTCTTCTGCCGCTTCTTCTGCTTCTTCCGCAGGAACTACGTTGGGGAAGGATGCCAGCTGTTCCAATGCAAAGGATTCAAAGGCATCATTCAGACTTTTTTCATAACTGATATCATTCAAACCAACTACAACAGGAATTTCTGCAGAGTAATTCCGCTCTCCGTCTACGCCTTCCAGCATACGTCCTGCAATAACCGGTTTGGTATTATCGCCTGTTTTGATGGTTACCAGCTGCTGGCTGCTGTCCCAGATGACTTCTGTAGCAAAATACTCAGAAAACACATCAGAAGATACATACAGACTGCCGTTGATGGCTTCCACTTCCCGATCCAACGTGATTTCATAACCGTTCAGCTCCGCATCTCTGCTGCCGCGGTTCAAAAGCAGTTTCTTACCATAAAAAGAAATCTCTGTTGCTTTTTTCTCACGATCCCAGGAAACACTGCCGCCCAGACCTTCCACCACGTTTCTGACAGGCAGAAGCAGCACTTCATCATCATCGTAATAAATCGGCATATTTTCCATATCCGCCAATGTTGTGGTATCACCTGCCTGCGGCGGCTGAGGCTTCTGATCAGCGACCTCCATTTCCACTTCCTGCTGTCTTGTCAGGTACATAGAAAGGGACAGTGCTCCACCCACCAGGGCTGCCGCTGCCACAACAATGACCGTTAATTTTTTCCATCCCATATTTTTCCCTCTTTCTTTGGGTTTTTCCCGAGCATCATACCACAATGACGAGGAAAAATCAACAAAACCACCGAAAAATTAGTATAATTGACAGATTTTTAAGATTTTCCAATCAGACAAAGAAAAACCCACATGACTTGTTCATGTAGGCTTTCTTCCTATTCTTATGCAGAAATTTCTACAGCCAGATTTCTGCGAAGGAATACACGATTGAACCAGTTCGGTTCTTCCCCATCGGAAAGAACGATATCATCTGTCTGGGCATTCCAGGAAATGTCTGTTTCTGTTGCCCCAGCCAAATCTCTCAGCTTGTAATATGTTTTGCCTTCGTAAATACAATAGGAAATTTCTGTTGTTTTTCCTTCATATGTAATCTGTGTTGTTCCCATAGCATGAATCGTATCTGCAGGCTGTACAGGCTGAGAAAGCGTTTTGCCCAACTGCGCAAACACTTTGCCGGCATCTTCTGCTGTCAGATAATAAGTACCGCCGCCATAAAAAGCGTCCACAGCAAAACTGCTTCTGGCACTTTTGACATTGATGCTTTCCATCC
The DNA here is from genome assembly GCF_900142265.1 of Anaerotignum lactatifermentans DSM 14214. Lineage (GTDB taxonomy): Bacteria > Bacillota > Clostridia > Lachnospirales > Anaerotignaceae > Anaerotignum > Anaerotignum lactatifermentans. The sequence goes on from NZ_FRAH01000019.1 coordinate 26,148, forward strand.
TGGCATGGTCTGGCAGCACTTTATGCCAGGGGTTTGCCAGATCAGGGTCTGTAGGGTCCCAGCCTCTCAGCTTTGTATCATAGATATTCAACTTCTGAGGCTGTTCCGGCTGGATGGGCAAAGGATTGTTATTCTTTACCATTCTTACGGTAGTACCCGCGGGACAATTATCATAAATCCATTTTGCATTTTCCACTGTCAGACGCACACAACCCATGGATGCAGATGTACCCAGTTTGTTGTACTCCAAGTATTCCAGAGAGCCTTTATCGTACATGGTATAATAAGGTACAGAATGAAACAGGATACTGCCAGTGATACGTGTGGCATACTGTCCGTAAACATTGCCGAACAGCGCACGCCATACATATTTATCTGTTGTACGGAATGTGCCTGTGGGTGTGGCAGGACCTATGGAGCAGACAAAGGCTCTGTCAGGCACGGTATAGTTCCCTGCGGCATCCTTTTTATAAACAGTGACCACATTCTGTGTCAGATTGACTTCTACCTCATACGGATATTCTGCTGCCTGCGCCATCTGCGGTACGCCCATAAACAGAAAAAGCGCCATAAACAGCAATGATAATTTCTTTCTCATGTAAATCCCCCTTTTTTCGCATGAAATTATCCAAAAAAACGCTGAAGAACAGCGACTTCCACTTAAGAAAACATTGTTTTTTTATTTGATTGATTTCTTAAGGGGAAGTGCGACGGCTATCTTCATAAGAAAACATACGAAATAAAATCTAAGTTAGAATCAGAAAGCCGAAATCCGCAGTATCATCAGGATTTCGGCTTTCTTTGTTTGCTTATGATGATGCCCCTAATCTTCTGCGCAGCTTTTTTGGAACATCCCTTTGCCGCTTCATACAGCAAAGCTTGTTTTGTTCTTAGAATGGAGATGAGGGGAGTCGAACCCCTGTCCGAAAACCCATCTGTAAGAACTTCTCCCATCACAGTCAGTCTTTTAGAATTCCCTCAGACCATCGCCGAATGACAGGCTATGTTCCTCGGTAGCTTCATGAGTCTTTTTCCGCCGCAAAGCTTAAGCGAAAAAGTGCCCCGCCAAGTCGATGCCAAGCTCCCCGGCGGCAGGAATCCGGGGGTTGACAGCTGCCGCAATTAGGCAGCGTATGCTAATTTATTGTTGTCGTTTCTTTTTAGAAAAGTTTCCGGCTTGATGACGCAGTTCACCGGGCTGCGGATGGCTATCCCTACTTTCAAGACTCCCGTCGAAACCATTACATCCCCGTGTGTCTTATAAAGTAAGATTACGAATCTTAAACTCTTTTTCCGCCTGACGACGCATGTCGTTTTTGGCAATGGTCTCACGCTTGTCATAGAGTTTTTTACCCTTTGCCAGCGCGATATCCACTTTCACCAGACTGCGGTCGAAGTAGACCTTCAAAGGCACCACCGTATATCCGGCAGCCTGTACCTGTGCGGCAATCTTGCGGATTTCGTTTTTGTGCAGCAGCAAACGTCTGGTACGCAGAGGGTCTTTGTTGAAGATATTCCCCTGTTCGTAAGGACTGATATGCATGTTCATAATGAAAGCCTGCCCGTTTTCGATGCGGATAAAGCTTTCCTTCAGACTGCATTTGCCTGCCCGCAGACTTTTCACTTCTGTGCCAACGAGAGAAATGCCTGCCTGATACACGTCTTCGATGAAATAATCATGATATGCTTTTTTATTCTGTGCGATCAGCTTCGTGCCGTTTCCCTTTGCCATTGGCTCACTTCCGTTCTGTCTGCTTTGTGCGTTTTCTTCTGCATGATAGATTATATCACAGATTCCAGAAAAATCAAATGACGTTTCTGTTACAAATTTCAAAAGAAATATGACAGCTTTCGCATATTTCAAACAACTGTTTCTTCCATTATATTCTACCAGAGAAATACCTTCCATACAGGAAAAATCTCCGGCAAAAGCTGAAATCATCGATTCCAGCTTTTGACAGATAATCATTTAAAATTCAAAGGCTTCTTCTGCAAATACAAAATCAATGGTTCCCAATTCCTTGGATACCTTTGCCACAGTCACCTGCACGGCATCTCCAAGACGATAAATCTTGCCGCCTCTCTTGCCGACCACCTGCATGTTTCTGTCATCAAATTCATAGTAATCATCATCCAGCTGGTTCAAAGCAACCATGCCTTCTACAGTATTTGCCAGTTCCACATAAATGCCCCAGTTGGTGACGCCAGAGATGATGCCTTCATAAGTTTCACCAATTTTATCCAGCATAAATTCCACTTTCTTCAGTGCATCTGTATCTCGTTCGGCATCTTCTGCCACACGTTCCCGCTTGGAGCAGTGCTGGGCAATGTCCGGCATTTTCTTCCGATAGGACTGTTCCCGTTTGCCGCTCATTTCTCCAGCCAGTGTGAGTTTGATGAGGCGGTGAATTTCCAAGTCAGGATAACGACGGATAGGTGATGTGAAATGGCAGTAGTATTTTGCCGCCAGACCAAAATGTCCCTGATTATCCGCTGTGTATCTTGCCTGCATCATGCTGCGCAGCACCATACGGGTGATGATGCGTTCTTCCGGCTTGCCTTCCGCTTCTGCCAGTACTCGCTGGATTTCTCTGGGATGGATTTCCCCATCTTTTTTCTTCACACGATAGCCAAACCCACGGATGAACTGTTCCATTTTTTCCGTTTTTTCCTCATCCGGTTCCTGATGGGAACGGAACACAAAGGGGATTTCCTGCCAGAAGAAGTTTTCCGCAACGGTTTCGTTGCAGACCAACATAAATTCCTCAATGAGGTTTGTGGCAATATTCCGGTCATAAGGCTTGATGTCAATGGGTTTGCCCTGCTCGTCCAGAATGATCTTGGATTCGGGCAAATCAAAGTTCACAGAGCCGCGTTTTTTCCGTTTTGCCACAAGAATTTCTCTCAGTTCGTTCATTTCTTCCAGCATGGGAACGATTTCTGCATATTTTTCCAAAAGCTCCGGTGTCTTGTCCTCCAGAATTTCCCTTACGGCTGTATATGTCATGCGGTAGTCAGAATAAATCACAGAATTGACTACCCGATGGTTCACCACATACCCTCTGTGGTCGATTTCCATGATGCAGCTCAGTGCAAGACGATCTTCGTGGGGATTCAGGGAACAAATGCCGTTGCTCAGCTTATGGGGCAGCATGGGAATCACCCGATCTACCAGATACACACTGGTACCTCTTTCGTAAGCTTCCTTATCCAGAGCGGTATTCTCCTGCACATAATGGGAAACGTCCGCAATATGCACGCCCAGTTCATAATTGCTATTATCCAGTTTTGTCAGGGAAACAGCGTCGTCCAAGTCTTTGGAATCTTCCCCATCAATGGTGATGGTCAGCACATTTCGCAGATCTTCTCTGCCCATCATCTCTTTTTCATTGATTTCCAGTTCCACATTTTCGATTTCCTGATACACTTCCTCAGGGAATTCCACAGGCAGTTCATATCTGCGAATCACAGAAAGGATATCCACACCGGGATCGTTGATATGTCCCAGAATCTCAATGATCTTTCCTTCCGGATTCCGTCTGTCCTCGCCATAGTCTGTGATTTCTACTACTACTTTATGCCCAGTCACAGCACCCATGCTGTTTTCTCTGGAAATGAAAATATCTTTTGCAACTTTCTTGTCATCTGCTGTAACAAAACCGAATCCTTTCACCTGCTCATACAGCCCCACCAGACGGGTCATACCTCTTTCCAGCACACGGATAATAGTGCCTTCCGCTTTTCTGCCGCTACCGCCGCCACCGGTCACTTTATACAAGACGCGGTCTTTCTGCATAGCACCGTTGGTTTCTGATGCGGGAATGAAAATATCTGCGCCGCCTTCATCCGGTGTTACAAAGCCAAAGCCTTTTGCATGGCTGATGAATGTTCCCGTTGCCATCTGCAATGTTTCCGGCACAGCCAGCTTTCCTCTTTTTGTTTCAAATATTTTTCCTTCATCAATGAGTTCCGCGATGATTTGTTCAAAATATGTCCGATCTTCTTCCGGCACACCCAACAGCACACGCATGTCTTTCCGCTTCATGGGCACATATGCCGGACTTTTCATACATTCCAGAATGCGTTCTTTTCTTTCCTGTAATTGTTCTTTCTCCATAGTTCCTCCTTTTCTCCTTTCTTTCTACAAAAAAAGGGACGCATTTCTGCATCCCTCATTCGTTCTTATCCAATCAGATTGATTACCAGTGCCAGAATCATGAACAGAGCGCCGCCGATTTTTGTATATCTTTCCAAAGCGCCTTCCATAGAACTGCCTTTATTTTTGCTCCAGTATGTGTCGCCGCTGCCGCCGCCGCCAATTGCGCCCAGACCAGCAGAACGTTTGGACTGTAACAGAATGATTACACACAGTAATACAGATAAAATAACCAATACCACTGATAATACTAAACTAAGTGTTGCCATGTGTCAAAACCTCCCAATATTATTTGTAATGGTCATAAAAAACCATTCTCATTTTCAAACAGTAAAGGTATTGTATCATACTCACGCTCTGCCTGCAAGTCTTTTTCCAAAAAAGTCAGGCTTTCTAAGGCATTTTAAGAAAAATATCATTTTTCCGACAAACAAAAAACGGAAAAGATTTTTCTCCAATCCTTTCCGTTTCTTTCCGAAAAACAAACCCATGTATTTTGCTTATGCACGAACATACTCCGACAGATCTGCAAAAGGAATCTCGCCATAAGTCCAGCCGCTTTCTTTCAATTGTCCATGTGTCAGCGCGCCCACTTTTCCGTGGGTATTGGTATTGAGCAGCACCTCAAATACCAAATTGGCTGGAATCAGTGTTTTCCAATAAGATAAAATCTGTTCCTTTTTTTCCTTTTCTTTCAGTTCCAGTACAATGGTCAACCGATAAGCCCCATAATCCAGCTTTGCCTGATAATTTCCTGCACCACAAAACGTATCCAGCCATTCCTGCATCATGAAAAATGTATATGGTCTTCTGCTGTTCCAGTAGGAAAGCACCCTTTCCCGCAAAATTTCTGTATCTTCCGTTTCTGCAACAGATAAGCCCATCATGGCTGCCCTGCGCAAAAGCCCTTTTCGTGTGGCTGTCAAAATCCATTGATCCTGTTCCATCTCCTGCTTTGCCTTGCTTTCTTCTTCCAGAACTTCTCCTTCGATTTCTCCTAACTTCTGAAATTCCACATATTCTGCCACAAAGTCAGGCAAATACTGCAAATATCTCTGTGCTGTCATACCACCACCTCAAATTCTCCCAAAACAGGAATTTCATCCGCCTCCATCTGCAAATTGCTCCCCTGTCCATTGATGGTGCAGTTCTGCACATCAAGCACCCCTGTTGCCGCAAGAGCTGCCGATTCCAGATAGCTGATTCTTGCAATCAGATACTCAGATTCCGCCCATGCTTTCCGCAGTTCCAGCAGATATGCTTCGATTCTTTCCTGTATCTCCCGCTTGCCGCTTTCCGTATCCGCATCTGCCTGCCAAGTAATCTCCATGGAAACATTGCATTTCACCTCTGTCACACCCGCCACTGTTACACGGTGTCCGATGGGCGCCATGCCATATCCTTCTCCCCGCTTCTCCGGGTCGATTTCTTTCTGCAAAGCCTCCAGTTCCATTTCCGTAGGTGCTTTCCATCCTTGGTCGATAATCACCAATTTTACCGTGCCGCCGCCCTGCCATACAGGATAGACTTTCACGCCGCCCACATTCTGCAAAGCCCCAACTTTCAGCTTGTAGTCCGCAACATTTCCCCCAAATGCGTCAGCTGAAAAACTGTCCATATACCGTTTTCGCAGCATATCGTCACTTTCTGCATCTTCGCCGTCTGTTCGCAGCTCTGTCAGCTTTGCCTCTGCCAGCCCTTCCAGATGGTTCACCGGCAGCAGTGTCCCCAGATAACTGTTGCCATCCTCTCCGGCTGTTTCGCATTCCAGCACCACTCTGCCGTTTTCTTCCATAAGCACCTGATAGTAATAGGGCTCCAGATAAAACCGTTCTCCCTGTTTCAGAGGATAAGCTTCTCCTTCTGCATCCACAAAGCTTCCGTAAAAAGTCGCCTTTGTTGCTTCTTTGCGAATCACACCACGTTCCGCACATCGTCTGGTCAGATCATCTCCCGTTGCCGTATCCGCAAAAGTTCTGTCTTCCAGCATGGTCAAATCCGCATAAAAAGCCGCTGTTTCTGCCGCATTCGGTCCCATGGCATCAAAGATCAGACTCCCCTGCCTCCTATCCCTTTTGTCCTGGGTCATTGCCAACTTTCTTTCCATCAATTCTTCATAGCTTTCGTACATTCAGATTTCCACCGTCCTTTCTGCCTCCAAATCCCCCCATATGGTCTGTACCCGAAAAGCCGCCGTTACACTGCCCTTCTCTGTTTCAAAAGAAAAATCTGTTACCGCTTCGATGCGGTCGTCGGCGAGGAGAGCCTCCGTGATTCTTCTTTGCAGCTCTGGAATCACAAAACTGACTGCTTTTCCAAAAAGGTCTTCCAGTTCCACACCATAATTCCAGTCATAAATGACATATTTGTACCGTTCCGTCTGCAATATCTTGTAAACAGCCTGCTTCACCGCGTCCATGCCGTCCAAAGCCCCGCGGATTTCCTTTTTTTCTTCTGCCATATGGTATGTCATGGAAGGCATATGCTCTGATGTATCCAGTATCAATATTTCCGTTCCTGTAGGAATCATTGACCTCCTCCTTTCACCCTATCCAGCACAATATACTGCTGTCCGCCCGCTGCCTTTGCCAGCAGCACTTTTTCTCCTGCCTGCAAAGCCTTGCCCCGAATCATGCGATAAAAAGACCATCGGTCTCCTTCCGTATCTGTCCATGTGCGAATCTGCCCCAACTCCTCATGTTCCGTCACATCGCGGCTCAAAAGCAAAAACCTTTCTGCCAGCAAAGGACCATTTTCAATCTGAATGGAAAGGGGTGCCGCCGCCACAACGGTTCCCGTACAGAAATCCGCCAGACTGCCTCTGTCCACTGCCTCCAAAGCAATTTCCTTCAATAACTCGATCATTTCTCAACCCCCTCTTGCCTTTCTCACGCCAGAAAGATGGGCTTCCCGTAGTTTTGTCGTCAACGCCTCCATGACCTGATTCACATCAGCACTTTCTCGTACCTGCCCAATGGAAATAGAAATCTGCTGCGTTCCTTCAGAAGTATTTTCTTTTTTCTGCCATTGCCGCAGCAGCCGCAGGATTTCTCCTTCTGTACCATCTGCCGCAAAAATTGGCGAAAGCAAGGTTTCTCCCATTTTCTCCATCCCTGTTCCAGCCATTTCTTCCGGCATTTTCATAGGTCTTTCTGTCTGTGCCATCCAAAAACTTTCTTCTGCTTTCCCCAACCTACTTTCCTGTATTCTCTTTTCAATGACTTCCATATTGGCAGCAATCTTCTTTTTTCTTTCCTCTATAAAAGAAATGTTTTCCCCTGCATTTTGTCCTTTTTCCAAAATACTCATCAAATTTTTTTGAGAAACAGCCTTCTCCAAAGAATCTACTGCCATTTTTCCATTTTCTGCCGAAAACTCTCTTCTAGGCAAAAACTTAATGATTTCTTTCATTACTTCATCATGTTTCGTTTCTTTTTTCTGAAAAGTACCAGCCTCCTCCGGCATCTTCAACCCCTTTTCCTCTGCTTCGTTCCAGACATCCATCCACATTTTCAGAAAAGATACTATTTCCATAACCTTACCCCCTTTCCGCCTCCTGCATTTTTTCTATTTCCAGATCAATAACTGCGCAGTAAAACATCCGCTCTGCCAAATCCATCTGCACCCATTCCTTGGGACGCACCCCATATTTTCGGAGGGCATAACTGGCATAATCTGCCTCGTCAATGCCCTCCCTTATCAGTTTTTTGCCGTTTCTCTCCGTTCTGCCTTTCGCTTCTGAAATCCGTTCAGTGCCATAACTGCCTTTTGCAGCCGCAGATATTCTGCTGGTGTCAGCATTTTTTGCAGTACCTCCGCACCGCTTTTTGCCCCATAACTTTCCCATAACTTTCTGTCCTGCAAGTCAGGGAAAACCACTGCCGCCGCACAGAGATTTTCTTCTGTTTCTCTCTCCATTTTTCGCAGTTCCGCTTCTCTTACCGCCCGAATTTCCCAAAGCAGCTCCCCATCTCCAAATCTGTCAGACACCATGATTTTCTCATTGGGCGGCAGATAGCAATTCTCCTGAAAAAAACATTCCAGCTCTCTCATGTTACTCCTCCACTCTCATTTCCAGCTTCATTTTGTGTTCCCCATCTTTGAAAATATGGGTGGACTTCTCAATGAGGCTCATTTTCGCAATGCCGATCTCAGCCAAATCGGGAATTTCCAGATATACAGACTGCCCCGCTGTCAAAAACAAATCCCCATTGATGTTCTCCACTGTCAACTCCTTCACCACACGGCATTTTTCCTGCAAAACGCTTTCAGCCATTTCCTTCAGCTGAGCTTCTGTTAATGTAAAAGGCACATGTGCGTAATACTGCAATTTTCCCCATGTCCCCACCTTCTCCGCATTTTCCGCCTGAAACGCCAGATGTTCTGTTTCCTTTCGCCCTGCCTGATAGAGCTTCACCGTATTGCAGGTATCCTTGCTGATGTCTGTTCGGTACCAGTAATCACTGATGCCCCCGTCACAGCGAAGCACCCCATTTGTCACCAACTCCTGCCGTTCCCGTAACATCAGCCTGCCGCCGCCGTCAAAGAAAAAATATTCCTTTCCCGTTGCTTTTTCCGTCAAGTCCAGTGCCGACTGAATCATATCCAGCAAAGTCTGTCCTTCCTCAATCCGCTGGGGAATCTTCCATCCCGTATCCGTCATGGTTCCCACAGGCAGCCCAGCCCCTGCGGCAATCATTTTTGCCACTTCTGTTGCTGTCTTGTCCCAGTACACATAGGTGTCCTTGTTTTTCGCCAGATAAAAAAGCATGTCATAAGCCGTCACCGCAATGATCTGGGCTGAAGTCCTCTCCTTTGTCATGACCCATCCAGCAAACCGCAGCAATCCATCCACATAAAACTGCACCTTGTCCCCTTCCACAAAGTTCAAAATGCCGTCCCGCACTACAGAAAACCGCAGACAGCCCGCTTCCATGCGAATACTCTGGAAAAGTTCCACACCTTCCAATGTCACCGGCGTGGCATCATATACCGTACCATTATGGGCAATCAAAATCCGAAATTCCATTCCTTCGCCCCCTTACAGCTTAATGACCTGTCCCGGGTAGATCAAAGAAGGGTTGCTGATGCCGTTTTTCTTTGCCAGTTCTCCAAATTTCGATCCATCTCCTAGTTCTTTTTTTGCAATATTCCAGAGATTATCTCCTTTTTTCACCACATAAGTTTTCGCCATTTCCTTGGCAGGACGCTGAGCAGGCTGTTTTTCCAGTGTATTTCCGCCGCTTGCGGGTCTGTAAGCAATGCTCTGCATCTTTCGGTATTCCTTCAGGGCAATTTCCACCCAAAAATCCCCCTGTTCGCCGCCCTGTTCCAAAATGTTATATTCCTCCAGACCCATTTCCACATTGCTGCAAAAAATCTGACTACCATCTGCCAGCCTTCGAAAAATAATGAGCTGTACAGGCTTCTGGGCTTTTTTGAAATCTTTCAGCCGTTCCAGAAAATAAGACGGCTCTCGAAATCCTTCTTCCACCTGCACAAAATGATACTGCCTGCCGGGAAACAACGCCCGAAACCGCACTTCTTCCAAACCGGCGTTTTTCAGCAAATTTACCTGTCCCATCTGTAAAATCTGCACCGTCTCATTGCAATTTCCCACTTTTGTCTGCACCTGTGACGGCGTCACGGGGAACAAAAACTGTGTTTCCCCCTGTTTCAAATAAAATCGGTACAATCTCGTCCCCCCTTACTGATTCACCGCTTCCACAGCCTCCTGCAAAGCGGAAAATTCCCCAGCGGTCAGCATTTTTTCCAGCAGATTTTCCGCCCCCATAACGCCATAGCTGTCCTGCAAATCCGCCCCTTTCAGGTCAGGAAATACCACAGAAGCCGCCAGCACCATGCTTTCATATCTTTTCGGATTTTCGCCGCTTTTCTTCCAGATTTCCGCGTTTTCCGCCTGCGAAATACCTCGAATCTTCCACAGCATTTCTTTCCCATCCTGCTGAAATCTTGGCGCAATGGAGCACTCCGTTTCCCGAAAAGCCTTCGCATTTTCTTTGTAAAACGCTTCCTGCATATTTCTCCTCCTTTTGTTCCCTACCGCCCGCCCATTTTCTTACAGTTCGTCAAAAGCATCCAGCAGATCCGCGTCCCCGAAGGTAAATGTCATATCTTCCTCCAAAGCAAACTGATCCACATCCAGCTTCCCAATGACCATCTCGTCAATGTTCACATCTTTGAGCAGCACTGTCTGTTTTCCTGTTTCCCCTGTGGGGTCTTCGTTTGTCAGCATCAGTTCAAAGTATGTGTCCACGCCATTTTTCATATAATCCAGCATCACCTTGCGGAACAGACTGGAAACGTAATACACCGTCATTTTTCCAGTGCCTTCCCAGCCGCCGCTTTTGTGCTGTTTCCCTGTCAGCCCCAGAATGGGAATTTCCGTTCTGGTTTTCTTTACGGTAGCTGTCACGTTTTTCACCTGCATCAGTTCATGACGCTCCCCGTCAATTCTGGCGTAACAAGTGCCCAAAGCACCATTTACCGTATCTTTTGCCCGTAAATAAGCCATACTTCTCCTCCTTTTACACAACTTCCACTCTCATGTACAGTTTTTCCATGGCGTCGGTGGGCTGTACGCTTTCATATACCACCACATCCTGTTTTTCCACGCCCTGCTGCACCGTAATGTCTTCCGCCGTAAAGTTTTCGATTGCTTCCAACTGCAACAGCTGTTCATGATACGCAATAATCTCCGCTTTCAGCAGATTTCTGCCGTCTGCGTTGTTGCTGCGCTTGCCCAGATAATACTGGCTGAAAATCCTTGCCACATCATTGGCAATGCTGTCCAGCACCCGCACTACACGGTTTGAGGAAAAATCACTGTTTTTGTTGCTTTCAAAAGAAGTGAAACAGTTGATATCACGCAGTACACGTACCTCACCGCCGTCATCGTAAAACAGGAATTTCCCTGCCTGAATCCCCTTGATGAAATTGCTTTTGGTGTCTTTTGCATCCACTTCGTATTCCCCGTCATACTTGCGGTTGGTCAGACTTTCGTTGACAGCCGCGCCGGCTTCCATGCCCGCTGTCCAGCAAACCAGTTCTTTCGCTGTGCCCACAGAAATGATGCCCTCGTAATCCGCTTGGGGATAATCATAAAGAACTGTCACAAACTTCACGCCTTCTTCATCTCTCAGGCGTTTTGTAAAACTTACAAACAGCTTCTTTGTCACCTCGTCTGTGCCGTTATACGCCAGCACATTGAAATCTTCTTTTTCCGCCGCCGCCAGAAAATCCGTGTATCCGCTGCCGGAAACTTCCTCTGTAGTGCCGCCAGTCAAAGGGGTTGCCGCTGTAGGTGTCAGTGCACCGGTGCCGTTGAATTTCACAAACTTATTTTCTTCCAGACTGTCAATGTCCGCCACGGTCTGCACATCCACCTGTTCCATTTCCATATAGGTAGCCACGTCAAACATGCCTTCTTCGTCCACGTTTTCCGCCACCACCACACGCAGGTCATTGCCACGCAGACCGCCGTATTTTGCTGTTACTGTCATTCCTCCAATGGTGGCAGTTGCCGCTGTACCGTTGTTGATGCGATAAATCTTCGCTGTTTTCGCTCCGCAGAACAGCTCTCGCATATCCTTCATTTTGTCATGGCTGTATCCAAAACCAAATACCTCCATGGCATTTGTCTGGAAATCTGCCGCTTCCACAGCCATCATTTCCTGAGGACCCCAGTCCAGTTCCATACCCATGCAGACCACGCCTCTTTCACCCATAACGCCCATGGCTCTTGGTCTGGATACAAAATTGATGTACGCCCCTGGCAATACCTTGTTCTGCACCAAAAAGGTGCCGCCGCCTAATGCCATATTACTTCTCCTCCTTTACTTTCCCCTGCAAATATGCCTCTGCCGCCTTTGCGGCTTCTTCCTTTGTATACCTTTTTCCATCCTCCAGCACTGCTTCCAGCAAATCCCTGCCATACCCCAGTGTTTTGCTTTCCAAAAGCTGCGCCTTTTCAAACTTCGTTTTCTTCATATCCAATCACCTTTTCCCCGTTGTATTCCAGCCGCTCCATAAGGGCTTCCTGCTGTTCCACAATGATCTGCCAGCCATAGGTAACAAAAAAATCCACGCCGTCCTCTGTCATGGTATGGGACATACTCCTTGCCCCAAATCGCTCCGCACTGCCCACCAGCCAAAGCACCTCATACAACCCATCTGCCACTGCAGCCGCCGTTTCCTTTTTGTCATTTTCTTCCGCTCCTGTGTAGCGCACTTTCAGCTTTGCCTCCACTGCCCTGCGCCTGCCAAGCAGTCTTTTCTGATTAGTTTCTTCCACCGTCACAGAAAAACAGGGTACTTTCGCCTTTTGTGGCACACGCTCTCCATACACAGAAATGGAAAATCCTTCTTTTAACGTCTGTATCACTGCCCGTTTCAGCAATGTCATCATATCTTTTCTTTCCATCACGCATCCACCCCCTTAAAAGGGACACTTCCGTGTCAATACCGTTTCTTTGTGGGTGCTGTAAGAAAGGGTTTCTCCCGTGGTAAAAAAGATGACCTCCCTGCCGTCCGGCTTTGTCACTTCCACCTGACTGCCTGCCGCAATGTGATTTTCCGTAGGGTATAATAATACCCCTTCCCACTGTCCGTAAGCCAATAGTCCCTCAATGTCACTGCCATCGCCTTCTTCCACCAGCCTGCAAGTCATTTCTTTGCCCTGCACCGCGCTGAAACGGGTCTCCCCCCAAGACGTTTCTTCTTCTGTAAATTCCGTCACACGGCACTTGTCCGTAAAATGGCTTTCCACAGCCCTTTTCGCTGCCTGCCAGCTTCCTGCCATGGTATCCCCCCCTTTTCTCACCACTGCATCTTTCGAAAACGGTTCAATTCCTCCTGATAATGCAGCAAAAATGCCCCTGCCGTATCTGCTCCGTCTGCAAATGTCACAGAAACCTTTCCTTCTGTGATTTCCTTGATGTCGCCTTCCTGCAAACCGCCTTTGTCATAGATTTCCAATCCGATACAAACACAAACATGTTCCAATTCCGCTGGAACTTCCTCCAGATTGCAGTAAGCCTGCACCATTTCCATACTTCTCTCTGCCGCAAAGGCAAGGGCGGCATCTTCCGCCCCCACCTGCCGCAGTTCTGCCATTTTTGCCAAAATTGCTTCTTTCATGGCTCCACCGCCTTTATTCGGCGCTGTTTACGCTGACCAGCACGCCTTCCATGCCATTGTCTGTAATCCACAGATCGTGGTATTTTCTGTAGTCGATTTTCCATGCATTTGCGTTCTGGTTTGTCATGGGGTCAAAAATACGTGTCACATCTGTTTTGGAAACGGCAATGGGTGCCTGTCTTACGGCAATAATCCAGTTAATGTCTTTTGCATCTGCCGCTGCCACAAAACCGCCTGTTTCCTTACTTTCGGAAACGCCGTCGTAAAAATCATATTTTGTTTTGAATCTGGCAGAAGGCACACGGATAATAGGGCAGCCGTCGATTTCCTTCACCTTCAGTGTCATATTGCCCTGGGTAAATTCGCCGCTGTCAATGACGTTGTTGCCGCCCTTCGCCAAATCCAGCATACCAGCCACCTTTGCGGACATAGTCACAACAATTTCTGCGCCATCACCCACTTTGTCACGAATTTCTGTCATATCATTCAGCAGTGTTTCCAGAATGGTATCCGCCGCAGGTGTGTAATCTTTTTTCTTGCTCTTTGTTTCTGCCAGCTGTGCAATGGTGCTGTAGCGGTAAGCGTCAATTTCGGGAATGACCTTTGTTCTCTGGAATTCCCCCATGACATTGCCTGCCACTGCCGCGAAGTTGGTTTCGTCCACATCCATGGCGTCCACCTGAAAAGCACGACCTCTATCCTGTGTCAGTTTCTTTGTTTCGTAGTTGACGGTCACACTGCCTGTTGCAAAGCCTTTGTCCCTGTCATAATTTCCCAGACCGCTCAGCTCCATTTTGGGAATCTTCACTTCCGCACCGCCGCTGTACTGCACCTGTCCGGCGTTGTCCTCCATCCAGCCGCTGGTGGCACATTCCACCATCTGACTGTCCAGTTCCTGCATAAATACTGCTGCATATTCCATTGTGTTGATGCTCATATTCTCTCCCCCTTATCTTCTCAGCGCTTTTCTGAATGTCTGCGCAATCTCGTTTTCCTTTGTTGTTTTCTTTTTGTTATAAGCCGCCTGAAAACCGGTGCCTTTTGTCTTTTCCTCTTTTTCGTTAAACAGATAAGGCGCTTCGGCTTTCACCGCTTCCAGATCCAGCCCTTCCAGTTCCCCTTTTTCGTTCATTGTCACTTCATCTGCGTCAATGAGTGCCAGAATGGCTTTGGCATTCTTGCCGCCGGCTTCCAAAATGGCTTTTTCCATAGCCGCGATTTTTTTCGCGTTCTGCAGGGCTTCTTCTGCCAGTGTTTTTTCTCTTTCCAGTGCCGCACTTTTTTCTGTCAGCAGTCTGTTTCTTTCTTCCAGCGCCAGCAGAAACTGTTCCACCTTTTCCGCTGTTTCCGGGCTCTGAATCCCCAATCTCTGCATCAATTCCTGTGTCATGTTGTTTCCTCCTTCTTGCTTCTTTCTCTCTTCAACTGTTCCATTTCGCTGTTCACATCCTCCACAAAAGGATGTTTGCCCAGCAGTGTCTTTTCACTGACAAGTCCTTGGGACTCTCGAATCATCTGTACGGTCTCCAGATCATCCGTAATGCCGCTGGTGTTCAGCTGTACCTGAATTTTCCGCCAGTCCCTTTGCCCGCCATCTCTGCGGTTCCAGTCCTCCGTAGCAAATCGCAGCACTTCTTTCACCGCCCTGCGAATCTCTGGCATCACGCCGTTGATTTTCAAATAAAACATAGCATACTGAAACTGCAACGCCACACCACTGGGCGCTTTCCCCCAGTCTTCGCTGTCCGTGTCTACGCCCATGCCAAAATGAAAAATATCCTTCCGCAGCATCTTCATCCAGCTCATGCGGCTTTCCACAGGCAGTTCCACCTGCTTTGCCTCCACATGTCCGCTGCTATCGCTGATCTGCACTGCCTTGTTGATCTGCAATTTCTTTGCCATAGCGCCTGCCGCTTCGCCGCCATATCCTTGAATGACCCAGTATAAATCCACCAAGTCCAGCAGATTGTTGGTTCCTTCGCTGCTCAGCAAATCGTAAGCATCCACCAGCCCTTTGATGAGCTCCAAATCCGTGGTTTCCTCGCCGTTGTTTTGCAAAGGAATAAAAGGCAGCCGCCCCCAGTTGTGTGCAATCCGTTCCACTTCCTCGCCGTTTTCCTCTTTTGTCACCAGCCAGTGAGGCACCTGTTTTTTCTGTAAAAATTCCCCCTGACTGTTTTCAGAAAAATAGGTCACATCGTCTTTTGTCCACCATTCCACCTGCCTGCGGAGATGTTCTTTCCCATCCTCCAACACTTTGATGTCGTAGTATCGAATGACGTCGGTCATTTCCTCCTGATGTACCGCGTCATAGCAAACAATGAGTTCTTCCGCCGGCACAATGCAGGTGCAGAACTCTCCATCCTCGTTGTAATACACATGGAGATATTCCACCCCTTTGTTTGCCGCGCCCACTACCCAGCGATGCAGCAGCCGATTGAACCCCGCATCACAAAATGCCGCCAGTTCTCCTTCGTATTCACTTTTTTCCTCACCTTTCACCATGATGGTAGGCTCTCTCCCCACCAAGTACGCCGCTTTCTGGGCTACCAGCGTATGGTGAAAAGGATTCACATTGTGGTGATTGCTGCGGTTGGGATTAAAAAATGGTTTCAATTCCTCTGCGCCATTTTTCGTTTCCGAAATGGTCGTCCTGCGAAAATCTTTCCGTAAAATATCATGGTCGCAGCGGTAATATCTCTCTCCCTCCCGCATTTTTCGTTTTTGTTCGCTCTGACTGTCCTCCCGCAGAATCTCCTGTAAAATCCTGCTTTGACTGAGCCTGCCTTCCGCCGTCAGTCTGGCTTTGAGCAAATCCATTTCCGATAAATACATGCTTTCTCCTTTCTGCCAAAATGCTTCTATCAAAAACCGCCTGCTCTCCTTTTTCAATTCCTTTCTCAAATTTCAACAGACGATTTCTCCCTGAAAAACCCTTTGGCAAAATTTCTTTTTCTCTTCTACCTCTAAAATTCCCCTTCCTATGCCGCCCTATCTGCTCACATTTCCAACATCCTCTTATCTTTACCAAATCCGCACCGGTCGCATATCTCTCTCCCGACTGTACCTTACCGCGTCTATGGCATGATTGTTCCTGTCCGGAAAATAAGCCTTCCAGCCCCCATTCCCATCGCTTTCCAGCTCATATTCCGTAAATTCCTTCGCCGTCATAGGACACCGCTTCGGGTCAATGACAATTTCCTCCAAATCCTGCAACCACTTCATGCCATAAACCACACTGTCAGGACCTTTTTTCGCTCCCATGGCAGAAATGCCATATTCCTGCAATTCCGCAATGGACTTCGGCTCTGCACTGTCGCAAACCACCAACTCATTTCCTTTATTTTCTTTCTGGATCTCTGCCGCCAGCAGTCGATTGCTCATGCCAACCTTATGCAATTCAAAGAAAATATACAGCCGCCGTCTGGTACTGTCATAATGGTTCACAGTATAGTGCAAGGGGTCTACGGCATATCCCCAGTCCAAGCCCCTTGCCACATGGTCAAAGGTTCTGATTTCTTCTTCTGTGATTTGCCGTAAAACGATATTGTGGAATACCTCGCCACCGCATCCGACCGCTTCCCCCAGATATTCATGTCGGTAGCTTTCGTTGTGCCGCTTTTCCATATAAGCCGCTTCCAGAAAAAACTGCTCTCCCAGCCATTCCTTGGGCATGGTCTGATAGGTGCTGTGATGTACCAGCTTGTCCTCTCGTTCTTCTGCTGCTTCCCCATTAACCCAGCTTTGGAGGCTTCTGGGCGGATTAAAGGAGTAAAACACCACAAAATCCTCTCCACCTCGCATCAGGCTCTGGTTAATGGTACGAATTTCCCCCATTCCCGAAAATTCGTCCACTTCCTCATACCAGATGTATTTCACATATCCTTCCCGAAACTTGGCGGACTTGATTTTTCTGGGCTTGTCTGCCCCTTTAAAAATGATTTTCTGTCCGGTCTTTTTGTAAACCATTTCCATAGGGGACAGCTTGCTTTCCCATTGATCTTCCACCCCCAGACTGCGGATCGCCCACCAGAGCTGTTCAAAAACGCTGTCCTTTAGGTTTACCGCCACCTTTCGCAGCACCACCGCGTGGGCTTTCGGGTCAGCCATCATCCCCAATATGATTTCCAGCGAAACAAAAGAAGATTTCCCACTGCCCCTGCCGCCTTTTAGCCAGTAATGCACATGCCTGTGGGCTGCAATGTCCCGATGCACCTCGTAAAACGCCGGTCCAATGAGAGAAGAAAGGAATATTTTTTTCTCTTTCACCCTTCTTCCCTCCCAATGTCATCGATGATGATGACTCGGCTGTTTTCCGTTTCCTCTTTCGCAAAAGCCCCGTTCCGCCTGCCCAGCAGTTCCGCCGCACGCATACGGGTCTTAATGTCCGTTTCTTCACTGCCCCGCATGGTTTCCGTCAGAAAAGCCAGTATCTCATCCCCCGGTGCAATTTTCCCTTCCTGTTTTTTCTGACTGGAAGGTATCACTTCCTTTTCCATTTCTGCCAGAAAAGCCCGAATTTTCTCTTTTTGCAATAGCTGTTTTCCGTAACTTCCGCTTGCATATCCCGCCGCTTTTGCCGCTTCTGCCGCTGTCATGCCCCCTGCATATGCCCTGCAAAAGTCTTTTTCCTTCTCACTCAATGTTTCATGGGACATCTCCTCCCTCCTTTGCTTCTTTTGTCGGCCGCAAACAAATCCTATCACACCAAAACTCTCAAAAAGTCCCAACTTCCTATCTGTTAATTTTTTTCACGTTTATCACAAAAAAATCCGTCCGATTCCAACTTATCCGCCAATTCCGTTAATATCCTGTCATGAATGCGAAAACAAGTAGACCGCCCCATATTCAGCTTCAAAGCAATGTAATCATATCCATATCCCTTTTGATACCGCAAAAACAGCAGCTCCTGTTCCTCCTTAGACAACAGTGCCACCATACCATCAATCTTTCTTTTTTCTGTGAGTTTTCGTTCAATTTCCTCCTGCAAAACAGCAATGTTGTGGTCATAGGCTTCCTCAATCAAAGAAAATCCCTTTTCCATGCTCCTGCTTTTCACCTCTGCCGCCAACCCTTCACATTCTGCTTTCAGCCGTAAAATTTTTCGGATTTCTTCTTGTTTCCTTCCGCATTGGTCTAAACTTGCTCCCCATTCCAAAAGCATCCGCTTCACCTTTCCTCTGGTGCTTTCGGCTTCTTTCTGCAAATACGCATGCATTTTGGATACATCTTCCTTCTTCCCCATAAACACCCAGCTTTCGTTAATTATTTTCACATAAACTGTAGAAAATCGTGATTCTTCTGCTTTATTTTCTGTAAATCACTATATTTAATCGACAATTCTCGACAAAATTCTGCAATAGTATTCACATTACGAAAAGTAACAATGTTTTTCATCACGATTTGGCTATGTTTTTATCATCATATCACGAACATCTGTTCATGTCAACTTTTTTCACAAATTCCGTTGTCTTTTTTTCTTTCTTCTGTTATACTGAACGAAAATATATAGGAGGTTTTGTATATGTTTCAAAAAGTGAAATTCAAAGAACAGTTGCAAAAACTCATAGGCAATTCCACCACCACCGAATTTTCTGAGCGTACAGGCTTTAACCGCACATATCTGTCCAAATACCTGAACCTGCGTCTGGATCGTCCTCCTTCTCCTGATCTGCTTCGTGCCATTGCCGGTCCTCAGGTATCTTATGAAGAATTGATGGTATCCTGTGGTTATCTGCCAGCGGAAAGCTTCTCTTTGCGTCATTCTGTGCGGATTCCCATTTTGGGTGCCGTTCATGCGGGCATGCCAGCCCTTGCCGTGGAAAATATCGAAGGCTATGAAACTGTAGACGCTTCGGAAGTTTCAGCCTGCCATGAATATTTCTATCTTCGTGTCCAAGGGGATAGTATGATCAATGCTCGTATCTATCCCAACGACCTTGTTTTTGTCCGCAAACAGGATGATGTGGAATCCGGCGACATTGCCGTTGTCATCATCGACAACGAAACAGCCACCCTCAAACGTGTGCTGAAAAAAGATGGTCTGCTGATTCTGCAAGCAGAAAATCCCGCATATGCGCCCATGGTTTTTACGCCTGCTGAACTGCCCCGCCTGCACATCATCGGTAAGGTGCTCCATGTAAAATTCAAGCTGTAATTTGTCTATTTCCAAAGGCACAAAAAACCAGAAATTCAATTCTTTTCTGAATTTCTGGTTTTTCTCGTGTTTTTTTCACATTTTATGGAATCAGCAATTCCTGTCCGCATACAATATGATTGGGATTATCCAGTCCATTGGCATTCATGATTTTTTCTACACCATTTCCATCGCCATAGTATTTCTGACTGATGCTGCCTAATGTTTCCCCGGCTTCCACAACGTGTATCCGTCCTTCTGTTTTCTGAGTTTCTTCCGGTTCTTCTGTTTCTTCTTCTGCCGCCGCAGTCATGCGGGGTGCAAAAGCCGCCTGTACTTTCACATCCTCCACATTCTCCGCCAGTACCGTATAAGAATCCTGTACCATGGCCATTTTCGTTTCCAGATCTTCCAGCCTGTTTAAGTTGCTGAATAGCCCATATCCCAGACAAAGACAAATCACACATAAGATACAGCTTACACTGGTCAGCATGGTATACTTGCTCCGTTGTGCCGCTTCCGCCTCTTTTGCCCGTCGCTGTAATACCCGCCGAATTTCCTGCGCCGCGTCAATCCGTTCCTCTGGTGTCGGCCGCCGCCTTCTCCGTGGTCCTTCCTGGGATTTTGTTTCTTCTTTTTCCACCTTCTCCTGCTCCTCGTTCTCTTGTTTTTCTTCTGGATTTTTTGCCTCTTTTGGCTTTACCACACTGTGATCCAACATGTATTCCTGCATTTCCTCGTTCTTTTCGTAGTAAACAAAATACCCTTTCGCCTGCTGTAATACGTCCGCTTCTTCGTTATATATGTAGAAAGTATCCAGCTTGTCCACAGGGTCTACCACAAAAAGCACCTGCCATGGCTCTTGAAAATATAACTTGTGAAACGCCTCATCCTTGGACATGAGAAAAGCGCCAAATCCCGGCTGACAATGTACCCAGCCCACCAGCGTCATCCCCTGGAAATACTTGTCCATCTGACTGCCCACATATTCCCATGTTGCCGCGCTGAATGTCAGTGTACCATTTTCCTCTGTGGCATCTTTTCCCTGAATGGCACCGCAGATCATGAGAATTTCTTCACCATCTATCTCAATCTGCCTGCCTACCAGTGCTGCCACCTTTTCCGTACAGCTGTGACTTTTGCCATATTGATATAAGTATGTATACACATAATCCTCTACATAGATTTTCCGTCTATGGTCTACGGCGCCCATCTGCTTTACTTTTGTGGGAAATGTAAAGGGCTTTTCATCAGAATGATATCCGTATAGATTGCTGTCCCCATCGAAATAATACCGCATCTTTTTTCCTCCTTGGTTTTGCTATGTCATTTCTTTATGAAATATAACACCTTTTCCCTGCAAAACCTGTCAAAGGCTGTCGCACCCTCTTTTTTTCCTACCGCATTTCTCTGCAAAAACAGACACTTTTCCCACAAAAAAAGCTGGAATCCTTCGTATTTCAAGAATTCCAGCTATCTTCATTTTCTTACATCAACGGCGCCAGCAATTTTAATGCTTTGCCGCAAATTTTCTGTATTATATTTCCTTTTCTGTAATCCGCCATGGTCACTTCCTGACATTCTGCCAATGTATGTTCAAAATCCTTCTCGATTTCTTCAATGACTGGCAGATCAAATAAAAAGGCACCGCATTCAAAATGCAGATACAAACTGCGGTAATCCAGATTGATGGTTCCCACAACAGCTTTTCTGCCGTCGCTGGAAAATACCTTTGCATGCACAAATCCCGGCGTATATTCAAAAATCCGTACCCCCGCTTTCAATAACTGGGGATAGTGAGTCTTGGCCAAAGCAAAAGGCATCTTCTTATCTGGAATGTGCGGCAATATCAGCTTCACATCCACACCTCTTTTTGCCGCATAGCATAACGCCGTTTCCATTTCATGGTCGATAATAAGATATGGCGTCATAATATGTACATAGTCCTCCGCCCTGTTGATGATGTCCATATAAACCGTTTCCCCAATAAGTTCCCGGTCAAAAGGACTGTCCCCAAAAGGCAGAATAAAACCGCTGTCGTCCTGTATGCCGCAATTTTCTTTCTGCAAATACTTACCGAAATCTTCGCATTTTTCCGTAACATTCCACATCTGCAAAAACATCTGTGTCAGCCCTTCCACTCCATCGCCTTCCAGCATGATGGCTGTATCTTTCCAGTGCCCAAAGGGAGCACGACGGTTGATGTACTCATCCCCGATATTCACGCCTCCGGTAAATCCCACTTTTCCGTCAATGACCAGTATTTTTCGGTGATCGCGGTTGTTATAATGGGTGGATAATATGGGCAAAATAGGCGAAAACATCTTGCATTGAATACCCATTTTCCTGATTTCTTCAGGGTAACGGTAAGGCAAATAGTTAAATGCGCAAGTGCCGTCATACATCAAACGTACCTCCACACCTTCTGCCACCTTCCGCTGCAAAACCTCCAATACTTTCGCCCACATATACCCTTTTTCCACAATAAAATATTCCAGAAAAATAAATTTTTCAGCTTTTTCCAATTCCTGCAGCATGGCTTCAAACTTGTTTTCCCCTAAAGGAAAATATGTCACTTTCGTATTCTGATATACAGAAAAATTTCCATGCTTACGGATGTAGTCTGCCATCCTTGCAGTTCCTTTGTCCCGCTTCGCTAGCTTCTGGGCAATTTCTTCATCTTGCGTAATATACTTTGCCGTCTGCTTATAAAGGGTTTCCAGCCGCTTTTCCAAAATCCGCTGTCCCGGATGGGTTTCCACATAAAAATAAAACAATCCACCCACAACGGGCGAAATCATGATAATGACCACCCAGGAAAGCTGCATGGCAGGATTTGACGGACGATTCAGCACAATAAAAACAAGTGCCAGCGCAATGATTAAATGTCCCCCAAAGAAATAAGGCACACTTTTTCGGAAATAGTCAAATACCCAAAACATCAGGATCAGCTGAATCAAAATCAGTACCAACACCACTGCGGAACGTCCGAAAATCACATGCAGTACACCGCTGCGCCCTTTTTCCAATAAACCATTTTTGTTGTTTGCCCCTGCATCATTCATGCTTTTCCCTCGATTTTATTTCGAATTTCCTGCATCCGACAATCCATAGCAGAAATTACGTCAGCGCATTCTTTCAATTCTGCCACAATTTCTTCTGAATGTTCCACATCTTTTTTGTATTTTACCTTGTGTTCCAGACTTGCCCAGAAATCCATAGCAATGGTACGGAACTGTACCTCCACTTTCATGTGTTTCTTTCCAGAAGAAAGGAAAATGGGAATATCCAAAATCAAATGTAAACTCCGGTATCCATTGGGTTTTGGATTCTTGATGTAGTCTTTTACATCCACCAGAATGATGTCATCCTGACCTGTCAGCATGCTGGCAATGGCATAAATGTCATCGCAGAAAGAACAAATAACGCGAATCCCGGCAATGTCAAATAAATTCTTTTCCATGCTTTCAACAGATAATTCAAAACCTTTTCGTTTCATTTTGTTGATGATACTCAACGGCTCTTTGATTCTGGATTTAATGGATTCAAAAGGATTGCGCTGGTATTTTGCCGCAAATTCCTCATTCAAAACATTCAGCTTTGTTTCCACTTCCATCAATGCACATTGATATTCCATCATCAAGTCCATAAAAGGTCTTGCCTTTTTCAAAATCAATTCAGGATGTTCCATCTGCATAATATCTTTAAATTGAAAATCCAATTCCGGCACGATACTCACCTTCCTATTTTGTTTTCTTGCAGTATACCATATGTCATACAAAAAGTCTATTTTTTGCGCTTTTTCTCACGAATTTCTTATGCAAAAATCATATACAGCCCCTTGAAAATCCATATTTTCCCATATATGATTTTATTTTTCGCCTAAATTTTTTTCATTTATCTTTCTTCCGATTTTTTCCCATTTCAACATTTCATCCACTGTTTTTTGCCCTAAATGTAATACCGCATAAACTGCCACATCCGTTTTTCCACAAAAAAAGGCTTCCCTTTCGGGAAGCCCTTTGTAGCAAACGAATTAGTTTGTAGCTTTGTTAGCTTTGTATTTTCTGATAGCATCAGCCAGTTTAGGCAGGATCTGTTTAACGTCACCTACGATACCCAGGTCAGATACTTCAAAAATAGGAGCTGTGTCGTTTTTGTTGATGGAGATTACCAGTTCGGAACCTTCCATACCAGCTACGTGCTGGATAGCACCGGAGATACCGCATGCCATGTACAGGTCAGGACGTACTGTTTTACCTGTCTGACCAACCTGACGATCTTTTTCGATCCAGCCAGCGTCTACACATGCTCTGGAAGAACCAACTTCTGCGCCCAGTGCATCTGCAACGTCTCTGATCATGTCGAAGCCCTGAGGACCGCCGATACCACGACCGCCAGAAACGATCAGTTTAGCTTCTGTCAGGTCAACAGATTTCTTATCGGATTTAACAACTTCCAGAATTTCAACGTTCATGTCTGCTTCTGTGAAGTCAACGTCAAATTTGATCAGTTCGCCTTTTCTTGTTTCGTCCTTGTCGATTCTCTTCATAACGCCAGGACGTACGGTAGCCATCTGAGGTTTTGTTCTAGGGCACATCAGTGTAGCCATGATGTTACCGCCGAATGCAGGACGAGTCATCAGCAGAGCTCTTGTAGGATCTGCGCAGCCCATGGATGCTTCTTTGTCATATTCTTCCTGTGTTTTAGCCATTCTCAGACCTGTTGTATCAGCAACCAGACCTGTTCTTACACGGCTAGCTAC
>NZ_FRAH01000031.1:0-21229 GCF_900142265.1 Anaerotignum lactatifermentans DSM 14214
GCTAAGAAACTTTTTAAAGACCCTTGAAATTTAGATTGCAAAAATTGATCCGCTTCTTTTGCAGAAAACTGTTCTTTTGTCAGCAGCGGAAAATAATATAAACTTTTTCCTTTTTTTGATGCAGACACCATTCCTTTCCCTTCTAGCCTTTTTAAGAATGTTCCAACTGTCTGATGTGTCCAGCTTTCTCCATCTTCATTTAACAAAGCGACCACATCTGCAACCGAAATCATTTCTCCGCAGTCCCAAATTTTTTCCATTACCTTCATTTCAGAATCACTAATATTTGTTTTCATCATTACCTCCATTTACTACATTTTGTCGTTTTTATTCTACTACAAATTGTCGTTTGTTGTCAATGATAATTAAACACCATTTAGATGTAAAAAAATATTTTAACATTAGATTGGTAATAATAAGCAAATCTACTATTTTCTTTGATAGGATATTACCAATGAGGTGTAAAATTATTTATGGACTCCATTTTTGATCGATTAAAGAATTTAAGAGAAGCACACAATTACAAACAAAATTTCGTTGCCAACTATTTGGAAATATCTCAGCAAAGTTATTCCAGATATGAAAATGGAAAGAGGGAACTGCCAATACACTTTTTGCCTGCTCTGGCAAAACTTTATGGTGTTTCTGTAGATTACATTCTTGGTTTATCCATGAACTCTCAAGATCTTGAATCTCTTTCCCAAAAAACATATGCTGGAAAAACATTGAAAAGCATTGTTGACGATCTTTCTGCATTGAACAACGATAATCTTATTTCTGTGATAAAATATATTGAATTTCTAAAATCTACACAAAACTCCAAATAAAACAATATCAGCATTGATTAGAACTTACATTTTCTTTATTCTGTAACCATGAACTGTTCAATGGAGTGGTTAACATTCTTAGCTCAAAATTGCCTATGGCATAGTCCTTGCCATAGGCATACTTGTCCCATTCAATACAATTGCTCACTTCTAATATTCTATCCCTTTTATGTAATAAAATATTTGTTGCTCGTTTTCCCTCCATTTTCTCGAAATCTATTTTCTTTTTGAATATATTCTCGTTTCAGCAACTCTTGTATTGCTCTTTTAACTGTACTCAAAGATAAATTCAAATCTCTTGCTATTGTTTTCATCGAAGGAAAACAGCTTTGATCTTTTTTATTTGCTCTGTCACAAAGATATAAATAAACCAAAACAGCTTTATTTGATATCTCTGTATCCTTATAAACTTTCATTTTGTCAATCATCACTTTTTTCCACTCCTTTCATGGTTTTCGATATGTTGCACAACGGTTTATCTTGTTCCTGCATTGGGCGTTTGACAGCCTGCTGGATAGGATTTTGAGTCAGACCATATTTTTTTGCAATGGCTTCCTCAATGGTCTTTTTATTTGCGTAATGCACCTTTCTCACCACTGCTTGACGCATTGGATATGTTTCATTCAATTCGATCCCCCACTCAAAAAACAGCCTCAGCTTTGTTTTCATTGGCTTTACGCCTGTTCTTGTGACGATGAACGTATCTTTTGGCATGATCTTAAGCTCATCTGGTGTCATCAGCGGTCTGCCCGTCATTTGAAGTGACTTAGATTTATCTCTGCCCTGCGAGATACTTCCTGTCATAACTGTCCTATCCCCCAGCGTTTTGGACAGTACATTGGCTGCTTCGGAGTTTGGTGCAAAGCCGCCATATAGGCAGACCTGGCAGTTATCAATAATGATGTCCGCACCTTCTTTGCCGTAGTTCTTTTCCAGCTGTGCCAATGACTGTATAATAGGCACAAAGCTTATCCGTCTGGAACGGCTGGCGGAAAACATCATTTCCGCAGACTGTATGGCAGGCAGTGTACCGAACTCATCCAGGAAGAACATGACTCTGTTGGGCAGCTTTCCGCCCATTTCATCGGCAATGGAAAGCATTTCTCGATATAACTGTTGTACGATCAAAGAAATGAGGAAATATTTGCTGTCATCTTCCTCCGGCATGATCAAAAACACCGCAGACTTGTTCCTGCAAAACTTTTCCGTATTGATTTTCGTTTCAAAACAAAGTAATTGTTCAATTTCAGAATCCAAAAAAGCATTCAGCCTGGACAATGCTGTTGACAGTACAGACGCCATTGCTTGGTCTGACGTGTTTAATGCAGCACCGGAAAGCCATCTTGCTTTATGTTCTTCCGGTAGACGTTCCATCAACAGCTTGAACTGACTTTTTCCTTTCACTTCCGATGGTCCCAATAAATCTTGAATCAATTTGAACACACTGATGATATGTCTTTCTTCGCCTTTTTCTTCTGTTTCATTTTTTTCTGGTTGGAATAAAATCACTGCTTCCACTTCTCGAATACTTACTTCCTGTGCTTTCGGCAAAAAATCTATGTTTTTATCAATGCAATTTTTTCTCATCTGTGCTATTTCCTTTTTTCGTTCTTCCAAAGCTTTCTGTTTACGGTTTTCTTGCTCCAACACAAGAGCGTAAGGCGAGCAGAACTCCGAAATCACCAATATCACAGCAGTAATCAAGCCCTCTGCCGAATCGTAGAAGAAGACGTTTTGCCCTGCATTGGCAGAGTCAAATCCACCAGAATTCATGACCGTTTTGGATATTATCTTTGCGTACTTCTCTGCTTTTGCCTTTGCCACAAGAGAGTCTGTCTGTAAATATTCATCCATGTAATGGTTCACCATATGAAGCATATTGAAGCCATCGCTTTGGGTTGGATTTCTCAAATCCAACACCGAAATATCATAGCCATAATATTTTTTTGCGATGGGAGCGTAGCTTCTCAGGAGGTCACCCTTCGTATCGGTCGTGACAAAACTCATACCTGACGCACAGCAGTATTCCAGATTTGGATATAAAAACTTGGCTGTCTTGCCCACACCAGCGGCACCGATCATCAGTGCATGAACATCTCCTTCCTCCACGATTGCAGTGACTGTTTTCTTTTTTCCGAATTTCATCATATTGCATCCAATGATAATGCCTTGGGGCAGGTCAAAAGGAGGCTTTCGCCTCCATACCTGTGGTTCATATCTCACTCTTTGAAATGCCGCATCGATTTCTTTTGGTGTGGCAAAACTAGCAGAACCATGCTGTCCATCGCCTACGGTTTTACTTTTGATGTTCAAAGATTTCCTATCGATCAAAAGCATACAGACCATAAAGGCACCGAAAATCAATAGCAATGGCATCAACTTCCATAAATTCTCCATTTCTTCAACCTTCCATCTCTAATTCCATCTGCTCTGTGGTATCAGGTTCTGTTTTTTGTTCTTCCTTGCTCTGCTCCACAAAACTGTTTTTTCTTTCCAGTTCCTGTGGATACTCCGTTTCCACATAGATGATAGCTCTCATTGCCATATCTGCCATGTTTTTCGCCCATACAAAAAGAGATGGCTGATCTTGAACCGCAAGGGTTTTCAAGTGTTCCATCTCTTCTTTCATTTCCTGTATGCGTCGATCCATTCTCGCTTTATCCAGATATGGTTTATATACCTTTTCCAATTTCTGTATGGTGGTTTGGTACATAGTCAACTCTGGCAAGTTCTCATCTCGTTTCATTTCACACATCAAGCAGACGGACAAATCTGCCATACGCAAAATGCTGGCAAGGAGTGGTTTTGTGTCAGCTTCTCCTTTCTTTGCCGATTTTTCTGCTTGCTTGAAATCTCTTTTGATCTGTTCCAGATAAAAAGAGAAGCCTGATTTTTCATATTCCTGTTTACGCCATTTCATATATGGGCTTTCTGTGTTGGCATTCATGATACCAAGTTTTCTGACCGCATCATGGTATGCTGTTTTCTTCGGATGTGACTGTAGAAGAATAGGCACCTTACCATGTTCCGCCTTCAGCTGCTCGTTCCAGTCTTTATAGAGAGGGTATTCCCTTTTGATTTTTTCTGTCACATAACCCTTTTCAATGAGGATATCCTTTAATTTATCACAAGCTTCAATACCTGCCACATCGTAATCCAGACAGAGAAAAATCTCATAGATATTTTTTTGGTCTTCCAAAAATTGTAGAAGGGGTTTTGAAGACAACCCATCCAATGCCAGAAAGCTATCCGCTTTCCATTCATCATTTCTCAATGTAACAAACGACATCAAATCAATGGCAGCTTCAAACACATAGAGCTTGCTGCTTTCCCCTCGCCAGCAGAAACCATACCTGCAGTCTGAACCAGTAACGGTCATTCGGAAGCTTTTTGTCTGCTCCGCTGTAGATTTTTTGCAAGCTGACTTTGGCACACCTTCTTTGTCTGTTCCCACAAAAACTACGTTGCCGTGTTCCTTTTCCTGATAAAGTATATTCTGTTCCACAAAACTTTTCACCACATCTTTGGAGAGAAATCTTGTCTGTAAAAGATAGGCAAACAATCGTTTCATATTACTGTCTTTCTCAGGAAGTTTGAACTCTGATTTTTTTGTACCATCTTCACATTTGGCTGTATTACCATTGACCTCGTTTTTTTCACTCACATTTGGCTTTTCCTGTTCTGCGTTTCTCTTCCTGCCAAGTTCTGGTTCTTCTCCATGTAGAAGTTCTTTCATAGCAGTGCGAAAGTTCATACCATAAAACTCCTGCATAAACTTTAACGGATAACCGCCTCGCATATTTTTATGGTCATACCAACGGTTCTTTCTGATGGAAATACTGTCATGCTCTCCTGTGGAGTCTTTATAAACAAGCACTGACTCGCTTCCCGTTCTTTTTAAGCGCTCCCCTTTTCTCTGAAGGAATTCTTCCAAATCGGTTTGGTTTGCTTTGTCAATTTGTTCTTTTGTGTACAATGCCATGTTATTCTCCTTCTCTGTCTTTCGCTCTGTCCAGAGCATTCTCCACACAGCTGTAATCAAAGCTGTGTTCCGCATACGCTTCTTCCATTGCTTCCACTTCTTTTTCTTTCGGGAATGCAAATGGTGTTTCTTTCATCAGAAAAACCGTTACTTCCAAAACATTTTTTTCCGTTCTAAAATTCCATACTCCCCTTTCATAAATCTCATTTGGATAGATTAATTCCATATTCTGCAAGTCCGTTTCTTCTATTTTCCAAATGACTGCTGGCACGATTTCATCTCCCACCTCCAGTGTTGGCATAGCAGTTTCATAAAACCTGCGAAACTCCAATGCGCAGTCTTTCAGATCGCATTGCATAAAAAGGATTGCTGATGGGCAAATCTCCTCTAGATATTCTTCCCTCATATATCCATCATAAGTTAACAAATAAACCATGTTTCTTCCTCCTTATAAATCCATTTTCATAGATGCAGTATCTTCTGTTTGTTCTTCTGTCTGAATCTCTGTTGGTTCCATCATCTTCTGCCATGCGGAGTTGCCTTCCAAATTTTTTGTCAGCATTTTTCTTGCAAACTTATATTCTTCACCAACCATACCGGCTCGCACCAACCAAGTACGCATCATGAATTTATCATTTTGATTCTCACTTTTCTTCTGGCTGACAGTACGGTTGTTTTCCGCAAAGCTGCTGACGATCTGTGCAAACTGAATATCGCTGAGCAGTTCTTTTTTATTGAGCGTGCTTTTGAAATAAGGAAATGAAATGATACCGTTCTCTTTGCCTTGATTGGTGTCTGCCACTTGTGAAAAGGGAATGTCTAACGCTTTTTGAAATAATTCCCCTTTGCTCTCATAAAGATTTTCCAGATTGGTCTGGTACTTCTCCCAGTTCTCAATACAACTTACATCCAGAAGCAGATTCATTTTCGTGGAGTCATTGACGATAGCACCTCTTAGTTCCAACTGTTCCAAGGCTTTTTCCAGCATTGGAAACTCATTTTCATATAAAAATGGTGAGAGCAGTTTCACTTGGTACATATAGTTTGCTCCCACCACTTTTTCTCCGCTATATTTTTCTGCTTTGATGCTGTCAGAGGGAAGGATACGCCACAGCCTTTGATTTTGATCCGGAACGTTATATCCATTGTCCGACAGACAGAAAACGACTTTTGTATCAAACTGTTCCGCCAAAATCTCTGCCACAGCTTTCCTTGTAATCCCTGTCATATCCATCTCAATACCATATTTTTTCCATCTCATACGCTTCCCTCCTTACATTTTCTGTCCATGGGCTTCTTTCTTTTCCATGATTTTACGCATCAGCTTCTTATCCACATGAATCTGTTGTTTCTTTCTATCATAATCCTCTTTAATCATATGGCTGATGTATTTCATCAGAAGCAGGAACTGTTTTTGTACCTGCATTTGATGAAACTTTTTTGTTCGTTCTTCCCAGCTTTCTTTTGCATTTACTTTTTCATGATTTTCTTTCTCTGAATCTTTTTTGATTGCTTCATCTATTTCCGAAAGCTCCAACGCAGATTTCAAAACCATGTTTTTGATATTGCGGAACTCTGGTTCGTCCGCAAGGGTTCTTCTGGCACGTTCCTGATTCTGGTATGTAGAAAGGATATCGTCTTTCAATCCCAGCCAGCTTTCATAGGCTTGTGAAATCTTTTTGTCCTTGCTGATTTCTTTGACGATCTCGTATACCAGTATTTTATTTTCTTTCTCCAGCCTTCCATAAACCTTTTTGTGTTTTGCTGTTTTCAGTTTTTTAGATAACTCCCAAAGCAAAGCTTCCGCTTTTGGATGATCTGTATATTCCATTGTCATTGCCTGTTTCAGTTTCCTGTCAAAGTAATTTTTCAGCTCGTCCCTGACTTCATCTTTCTGCTCATAGATGTAATACAGCTCATCATGGAATATCTCGTTGGCAAAGGAACTTTTTAGTTTCATAAGGTTTTTTGATCCAAGATAACCTTCTTTGGGCTTTTTAGAATAGCACATCAGATGGATATGAGGATGATGCCCCTCATTATGAAAAGCTCCATACCACACAAAATGCTCCAAAGGAATTCCCATTGCCTTTGCAATCTCTGGTGATTTGCCTCGCACCAGTTCTCTCCACATAGCGGCATTATCATATCCCAATCGGACAGCGTCCTCTCGTTTTAAGGAAAGCACGAATGTCCAGATGTTGCCGTTATGTTCCGCAGCTTCTTTTGCCACTTGATTCAGATCGATTTCTTTATCCGATCCATTCCACAGTGCGTGTCCCTGTTTCCCTCGTTCTGCTCTTGGTCTTTTGGCAAGGTAGCCAACATAGTTTTCCATGCTGTCTTCCCTTGCCAAACCTTCTTCGGCAATTTTATTGATCAGTTCCATAGCGTTTTCTCTTGTTGGATTTTCCAAGTAGTCTTCATACTCTTGTTCGCAGCTTTCTCTCAATTCTTTATGTGCTTTTAGTTCTTTTTCAATCCATCTCTTCTGGTGTTCAGTGGCTTCTCTTTGTGACTGATTCACCTCAAACTTTTCTGCGTTTGGTCTTGTCGCAACATACCTTACATAGTTTTTTACTTGTGATGGTTTTTTCATTTTCAAATATCTTAGCGATAAAATAAATCTTGGCATATCATCACCTACATTTCAAATTGCATCTCATTATCTTGTTTCGATTCCAAGCGATTTTTCAACTCATCCTCTGTTTCTATATAAAAGTCATCTGACCAAAAATCTAAATATAATACACCATAAGAAGTTTCAATTCCTCTTTGGGAAAAGCCTTCACCCCAGCCATCACTGTACTGTCCGTTAAAATAATCTTTCAGAATTTTGATTTCCTGATCTGTCAAAGGTTTTTCGATATCACATACCATAACGCCATATGCTTTGTCCCCTACAGTTTCGACCCTGGGATATGCCGCCGTTACTTTTTTCAGCAAATCTTTTTGGGTTTCTCTGCTTCCATAAGCAAAGTAATGCATCAGCCCCATATCTTCATCTGTTTCATAATCCCATTCCTTACGGATGGCTTGATTGATTTCTTCTTGATAGGCTGTCAGATCTTCTGCTGTCAGAAAATCGAAATCTACTTCTCCCAGTTCCTCCATAGCATCTTCATCAAAATACGAATCGTAATCCATATCTTTGTTGAAGTCATAATCTATGATGCCTTGCACAGGACTATAAAATCTATATTTCATTCCTCGTCACTCCTTTGATATCTTACAGCTTCTTCCATGGTGAGGATGCCGTTGATCTTTTTCACTTCATTGACGCATCGGATATGAAGCCTTCGCATAGTTGCCTCATCCATATCATTGATAGCAGCAAGCATACTTTCCAGCTTTGCCATCTCAACTGCGATTTTGAAAAGCATCTTTGACAGTCTGTTTTCGGAAGTTCTCATAATGCCAGATACGGTTTCCATCATCACATCAGATAAAAAATCCATGTGCTTTTCCTGATAAAGATATCCGGAATAAAAATGAATTGCCTTTTCAATAAAGTCACTGCGATTTGTCAAGCCTTCCATTACAACCGCAGCATCGCTTTTTTGAACTGCGTCTTTGGAAAGCCATACGCTGTATCTTTGTTTTTTATATTCCTCGCTCATTTTATTCTCCTTTCGTAAACTTTGGCACTGAGCTGGTACCAGCACCTGTGCAAAATCTCCTTTTTTCTAAGGGAATCTTGGCATTTGTTGTTTTCATAGCCACAAACCAGTGCCGTCTGCCTTTGACCAGCGTCTGCAAAAAATCCCCGCACTGCGGGGATTTGAGGGATTTTACCGGCTGTTCTGAGCCGGTATTTAACCTGCAAACATTTTTCGCATCTATCAAAGCCCTCCCTTGCAGATATCTGCTCCAAGCACCCTCTTTTTCCCTTCGCCCAAAATCGGGGCAAATTCGCTCCAAACTGCCTTGCCCTGCAACTACTCCACTTGCTCCGCAAAGCGGCACACAGGGGCAAACAGGGCGCAAAAAAAGGCGAACCTTTTGGCTCGCCTATTCTTTCAATACTTCTATTATTTTTGCAAATATGAGATTTTACTTTTGTTTATATTATATTTATTGCTAACTGCCTGTAATCTTCTCTCAAAAAGATCTTGATTTGCTCATTTTCTTTCAACAGTTTTTGGAATAACATCTGGGTGTCTTCTTCACACAGAGAAACAAGACATTTGATATCATCCAAACTTTTTACCGCATACAGTTCATTCACTGTACTCAAATATACCTTGCATTTCTTTCCCAATGCGATTAAATTCAAGATATTATTTAAAGTGCCTTTACTCTTTCCGTTCCAAATCATAAAACCGAAGTCAGCATCTTTTGCCATTTCCAAATCTTTCGCTGCATAGTATCGGAAACCTTTTGCTTGGCTAGGTGGAACAACCGATTTGATTTTCCACCTTCCAACATTGTTTCTAGCCTTGCCTTCTGTAGCATATATGATAACATTTTCATATTGTCTATCAGCAAAAAACTGCTGTACTGCTGTATCTATGCCATCTGCATCTCCTACAATCACTTCATGTTCTTTCGCAGATATAGAAATTAGCTGTCTTATGATCTTTTCATCCAAGGTACGCAAGGCTCTAGGTCCCGCAATAAAAACTTTCATAAACATCACCTGTTTGTTTTTGTAATGGTTAACACATAAATATCTTTTACCATTTTATCTGTTCGAAGAGCATGAACACATTCATTCAAACTTTTTCCAGTGCTATATAAATCATCCACTATAAGAACATTATATGTTCTTTTTGCTAGTTTCGCAAGGTGAAAGACTCCTGTCATAGATGCTTTATCACCACTTAAATCCTTCGACTGTATGTTCGAAGATTTCACAAGTACATCATTATAATAATGCTTGCCAATATAAAGTGCCACTGCTTTGCCAAGTTCCTCTGCAGGTTGATACAATCTAGTTTTGCTTGGTGGTACAGATATTACAACATCAACATTTTTCAACGCTTCCCATTCATCCAGAAATGGAATGATTTCTTCCATAATAGAATCCAGTTGATCATGTTTATATCGATACTTAAATTGGAATAACATTTCTCCTAACTTTGTTCTGGTTGTATCAAAAAGTGGATGACCATAAACATCTTCTCCCATATATGTACTGGACAAAATGTGATGATCCAAGGCATACCCCTCGGTCCATGCGCCAACTAAGCGTATTGGATTGATTCCCTGTTCTCTTTTCATATGTCACCATTCTTTCTAAAAATTAATTCAAAATTGGTTCCAAATCGTCTTTTACTTCATTATATTTGTTTTTTTCTTTTCGTCAATCCAACATACCCAATACAATTTCATGTCTTTTGTTTTCTCTAAATTATTTTTTCGCATCAGAAATAGTTTCTCTGTCTTGCAGAATCTTCTTCTATAACCAACTATTTTTCTTGTGCCGCTGATGAAAACCAACTCAAATTAGATATGATTTCTCCCAGCAATTCTGCTCTTTGGCAGAACGCATCGCATAAAACTGCCCTGCGTTCTCTGCTGATGTAAGGTGACTGGAATAGGATTTCTTCCATTTCTTCTTTCATGCCATCTAGTGCTTTGAGATCAACCCATGAAAAATCTTTTACCAGTTTGATCTGTTCTCTATGGGTTTTCTTGAAAGGCTTGGCTGGCAGATTGGGAGAAAGGGGCTTGATCAGGCTTTCCTGTGTGTTATACCACAGTGATGTTCCACAGTCAAATATAGGTGCAGCACCAATCCATTCCAATGTAACGGCGTTTCGAATCAAGCCGAAGTTATTGAAATGCCTGTCTTCATTTCCGATCAGAAAATCCAAAACAATCATTTTTTCTGTCTGCTCTCTGATATTTTTTACGCCAAGTTGTTCCGCACAATTCAGATAAAATTCATAGTCCGAGAGATCATTTGGCTTCTTTCTGCTCTGCATGATATGGTAAGCAGATACCAATTCCGTTTCAGAAGTAATGAAATCCTGGCAGACAGAAAACGGTTTTTCATGCTCCCACAGCAATGTATACTTCGTATGTGGGATACATAACCTTTCCGCAATCCCAGAAGCAATCACTTCACATAAAGGTTCCTGCTGGTATGGATTACTTCCGCCTTTGATTAAAACTCGTTTCCCATCTCTTACTTTCCATGCCTTTGTCATCTGACCTTCCAGTGAAACGTCTGGTGTCATGGCATCAAAGCATTCTGTAATTTCCAAATTTCCCAGCATCATTTCTCCAAACTGCTCCGAGAAATCGTTGTCAAAAAACTGGATTTGCTCCCATGACACAGAGGAATCTTTTGGTTTCAACCAATATTGATCTGATAAACTTAACCCAAAACTGTCTTTGAGCAGTTCTTTTGATGTAAGCATATTTCTTATATCCAAGACCTCCTGCAGTCTTGGTCGACCTTTTGGTATGGTTCGTCTGCTCCACCACTTTGCCAGAGCCTGCTGATCTGCGTCTTGTTTTTGCATCGTTCCTACTGGCATATGTGCTGCTGCGTATATATTTTTTATGCTTTTGATGTGATAAAACGAATTCATTTCTACATCCGCGACTTTGATTTCTCTATGCATCAATGTAAATTCCACTATCCTCACCTCCGGCTTTTTTCAGAATCATACCCATAAATTCTGCGTCAGTCAAGAAATATACCGTTTTTTACTTGACACCTTTCGTCAACAGATTTTATATACCACAAGCGGCTTTGCCGACTTTGGTAAAGCGGAAATTTCAACATATAGCTTTCATTTTGATATATAATGTTAATTTTATTTCCGTTTGCACCACCATATCCTTTGAATTTATTCACGGTACAAGGCGTAAAATCAATCATCTCTTTCTTCCTCCTCTCCGAATAAATATTTTTTTCTTAAGTAATCTGCCTGTTCCAATGTAATACTATTATCCCATTGACTGGCATTAATCGCTCCGTATAATTCTCCCCACAAACAATCTAAATGCAGTACGTTTTCTTCTTCACCTTTGATAAAATCATCAATTGCCTTTTGAATGCTTGGAGGCAAGTCAGTTTCCAAATAATTCTTTTCCTGAGGAATACCATTTGTGAATTCAGGTTCTGCCTTGAGTAAAATCACTTCTTCCATTGGCATATCTAATACTTTTGCCAGTTTACTAATTGTACCGGCATTACATTTTTCCATACTGGTTTTACCATAACAAATATCAGACAATGTTGCCCATGGAACGCCACTTTCTTTGCTTAAGCGATATCTGGAATATCCTTTTTCTTTCAGTACATCTTGTATCGTCTTCATGTTGCATCACCCATTTCGATTATATCGGTTATCCGATATCAAGTCAATGTGGGAAAATAAAGTAGAATTTTCGCTATTTCTTTATATTTTCTTCTTGACACCTTTCGTCAACAGAGTTTATATACCACAAGCGGCTCTGCCGACTTTGGGGAAAAGGTGGTTTTTATTTATGGATATGTTTCAATATTTTCTTTCGCACCAAGCTGAAAACACATCAGCGTTCTCAGATATTTTTCGTACCGCAAAAGAATTTCATCAGCTTCTTGGACGAAAAAGTTATCTGTTGGATCACTATTTATCCATGTTTTTTCGTTTGATCATTCAGACAGATTTCTGCATTTTGGAAGAGAAAATTTATCAAGCCGTTTCAGACCTACAGAAGAAAATACTGGTTGATTTAGAAAACAATAACGGTTCCATACCAATGTTTGACTGTCAGGAGCCATTTACCCAGCAGGAGCTTTCCTGGACTGCGTTGGCGGATACACTGCTGGAACAGGCGCTGACTGATTTCCAAAATGAAACTGTGTCGACTTACCAAGGGACTGTCGATCTTGTCGATCTGGAACAGACAGAAGAAAAACTCGTTGAACTTCTCGGCAAGGATGTATGGGAACAGTTCCAGCAGGCACTGATCCAATGTTTTCTTCCCTGTTCCTTACTGCAGTTGTTTTGGCAAGGTTTTATCATAGAAATCACGAAACGCTTTCTGTCACGAGATTTGGAAACGGATCAGGAGGTCTTCCGCCTATATCTGCATCGGTTTTTCACAGAAGAGAGCAGCTGATACCAGCTGCTCTCTTGCCCTTAAACGGATTGGCTATCCTGCGGCTGTTCTGCTTGATTCTGTTCTTTCTCAGGTTCTTTTTCTTCGTTTTTCGCTTTTGGTTTACTTGCTCTTTCCATTTCCTCGCCTTCTTCAATATACTCTCGGACATCTGGCGGCACCAGTTTTCGATACAGCCTGTTCAGTGTTTCTTCCAGTTCCTGCTCCAAAGACACCTCTTTTTTTGCCGCATATCGCTTCAATGCCAAATACTTGCTGGTTTCAAACTTCACCTGTATCGCAGAAAGTTTCATGGTATCCACCTCCTTTTTCGGTCACATCTGCGGTTCCATGCAGTTTTCTTTTTCTGAAATCTCACATCCAATCTCTTGAAATTGATCCAAGTTCGGCAGATAGCCAGAATAAACTTCACCACTTTTTTGGTCATGGCTGATCAAAACACCAAACTCCGCATCCTCTTTTTGGATAAACAGGCAGTGCAAAGTCATCTGCTGATCAAAATACTGCAGCTCTTCGTTATCCGTAATGAAGGAAGCCTCCTGCTTGATGTTTTCTCCAAAGAACCAGAAGTCCTCGTCACTAAGAGAAATGATTTTCTCGATTACCACACAGCCTTTGTTTGGCTCATCAGGGTTATAGTAAAACATCGCATCTCTTAGCTCGCGATAAAACAGATTCATGGCTGCTATGCCTTCATATTTTTGCTCTGTTGTTTTTATGCTGTCATAGGAATGTTCTGGTTGCTTATGGTAGAGGATTATATCACAGGCATCAAAATCCATTCGGCATTCTGATATCCTCTCATCTGTCTGAAGCAGATCTTCCAACAAATTCACATACATCAGCTCATCCGAAATCTCTCCAACAGAGAATCTGCTGCTTGCTTTTTCCTCGGAAAACGAAGATAATATTTTTTCTCTTACCTCAAAAACCGGCTCCAGATATTCCTGCAGCACTTGGATTTCTTCTTCACGGAAGTTTTCCAGCTTCGCCATGAAATTTTGAAAATGTGTTCTGTTCATTTGTTCCATACTTTTTCACTCCTCCCCTTAAAGCTCCGGCTCCATAGAAGATTTCAATTCTTCTCCCATTTCAAATTTATTTGCGAGGTAATCACTGAGCCATGTACCGCCAAACTGCTGGTGGGTATTGATCCTCCAGATCGCCAGCTTACCCATATTTAGTTTGACGCCCTCCATATCAAAAAACAGGTTGGTCAGTCCCTCATTTTCAAAAGCATATACATTTTTGAATGTATCACCGTCCAACAGGATACCTGATTCTGTCAATAATTCATTGACACCATCTTCCCATTCCTGCAGTTCTCCACCGCATCCCTGAAATACAATGCCTTCCTTTTCCTGCATCTGTTTCAATTCTTCTACTGTGATTTTTTCAATCATACTTTTTCACACTCCTTTACAATCTGCCAAATCCATAAAAATGCTTCACCCAATAGGAATTCCCCAAGTTTGCATAGCCGATGGGATCGCCGCAATGCAACATTTGATTGTCCCCAACATAGATTCCAATATGAGTTACGGGGTTGCTGCTCTGATATGTTCCTGTAAAAAACACCAAATCTCCTGGCTTGACCTCGTCTTTTGACACCGGTGTACACTGGTTATAGATCTGCTGTGCCGATGTTCTGGGAAGGTTATGGACGCCGGAATGGGTATATACCCAACATACAAAACCGGAACAATCGAAACTGGTTTCCGGTGTACTTCCGCCCCATTGGTAAGGAAAGCCGATATATTTCGTGGCTTCCTGCATCAACTGTGCGAATGTGGCATCGTTGAAAGCTTCCCCCGGAATGCCTGTGATTTTATCTGTCGCAGAGTATCCATACTTGATAAAGAGATATAGATTTCGAATTTCCATCTTTTCTGTTTCCGTAAACTCATAGGAAAGATAATCTTCCAGTTCCTCATAAATCTCGTTATCCTCATCTTTATCCACAAAACAATCCACTAAACCTGCATAGAATTCCTCATCAAAGTCTGTCAGATCCTTTGCGAAATAGAGGATATAAAAAAAGGACTTGACTTTGATATCGTCAAATCCTTCTTCTTCCAATGATTCTATTGTCTGATCCAGTTCCTCAAAGGCATCGATCATTTCTTCCATGGCTTTGGAAAGTTCCGCGTCAATGTCTGTAGGAATGGGTCCGCCATCAAATACGATCCTTGCTACCTCCTGGCTGAAGCTTGCCTGGGTA
This sequence comes from Anaerotignum lactatifermentans DSM 14214, assembly GCF_900142265.1. Taxonomy (GTDB): domain Bacteria; phylum Bacillota; class Clostridia; order Lachnospirales; family Anaerotignaceae; genus Anaerotignum; species Anaerotignum lactatifermentans. Next base: position 15,095 of record NZ_FRAH01000031.1, read on the forward strand.
TTGAAAATAGAAACCACAACCAGCAGCGGTATCAGCATCACAATTACAATACCTGCCGCAATACTTGCCAGCAGTGTTCGCACTCGTTTGTCTTCTGCCAGCTCCAACGCTTTCTTCGTCATGACGGCAACTGCCATAGGACTTGCCATTTACTTCACCTACTTTTATTTTTATCTCTGTTCTATATAGATATTGGTGTGTATAAGTAACCTTCTATTCATTATTTATGAACATCCATAGAAAAGGAGCAAGTCATATTTCGACCTTGCTCCTCTATCAAAGACATATTCTTTTAGTTCAACAAATTACAATTTTCAAAATCTTTTTGCGGCATATGTTCTTTTAGAATGGTTAAACATTCCTCCAAATCATTTTTTCTATATCCGATTATTGGGTCTGTTAAAAAAGCAAATCCAAAATCAGAATACAATTTTATTGCACGAAAGCTGGATGGTTGTGTATGAAGAAATACCGGATAGTCATTCTCTTTAATACTTCACATAACAATGGAAAGTAAAGCTCTACCAATGCCTGATCCTTCATAGTTTTTCCGGACTTTAAACCAATGTATTGTAGAAATTTTTTCATATGCCTTCCACGCAAAGCACGTCCCTATAGGAGTATCATTTTTATCACAAACAAATAAACACTTCTGAAAAAATAAATCTTCTTTACTTCCGTATACATCATTAAAGTATTCCGTCATAAACCCATTATATTCTTTGGCAGATTTCATATCGTCAAACGGCATCTCTTTCCATATATCCAGTTCATCTCTTCTACATGTTCTAACATGATACTCATCTGACAACTCAGAAATGGCATTGGAATTTAATGCTTTGCACATCATAAAAAGATTTTTTCAGGAATCCCATTTTCTAAATTCAAACTAGCTCGTTCCATGATTTTCTGTATTATGGACGTTTTGGCGTCCGCATAGTGTTGAACATGCCTCCATTTATTCTTTGCCAAGTTTCGCTTAACTTGTGCATATTTGTCTCGATCAGCATCATTAGTCCGCAACCAATCTCGAAAACGTAACATTCTATCAATCTCTGATGTGCCCGAACTGAACACATGCAGATTGATGTCGGTATCGGGTCCTTTGAACAGGCGGTGTTCGAACCACTCGGGTTCCCGAATCTGCAATATATAGCCAGCTGATTCCAATGCCGGAACATAGGATAGCTCGTCGGCAGAGTCCTTCACAACCAGCAGCATATCAATTATTGGTTTGGCACAAAGCCCCGGTACCGAGGTCGAGCCTACATGTTCAATCTGCAAGGCTTTGTTGCCGAGTACTGAACGAATCCGGTTCGCTTCCTGTTCAAACAAATCAGACCAACTCGGATCGTATTCGACAAGAGTAATCGGTGCATTGTGCGGCTTAAGTTCAGCAACCATGTTTTTTTGCAGCTCTTCATCACTCCTTGGTGTGGAGTTATTTTCTAATAGCATCATATCGCACTCCTTTGCTGTTTATGTTGCGGGGGTTTTAGTTCTATCTATCCACTTTTTTGTTCGCCGATACAATCAGCATCATGGGACGGCGCATTTCATCCTGCATCCCCGGAATATCCATCATGTTTTCCGGCGGCTGCGGCTCCACAATATGATTTATTATAAAACCATTTGAAAGCAGTGTATTTAGATATGTGGTCAGTGTTCTATGATATTTTGTAACCTTTTCTCCCAAAAACACAGCTATCCGTTTGCCCTCATAATAATAATTATCCACCGGAAAATGCAGTATTTCTCCTTTTTCGTTATAATGCCAGTCTTGTGTTCCATAGGCAGTAAAAACAGGATGTTCAATCGTAAAAACTAGCTTACCACCAGACTTCAGTATTCTATATATCTTTTTTACTAAAATCTCATAATCTGCTACATAGTGAAACGCAAGTGAGCTTAATATTACATCAAAACTCTCCTCTGGGAATTCCACATCTTCTATAGCACAGCATTTATATTCAACCTGTGGAAAATGTGTTTTTTCTTTGGCTACCTCGAGCATTTTATGAGAAATATCAACACCTACAACAGAAGACGCTCCGTGTTCCATCGCATAAATACAGTGCCATCCATAGCCGCATCCTAAATCAAGCACACGCTTATCTTTAAAATCCGGCAGCAGCTTTCTCAATGTTTCCCATTCTCCTGCACCGGCTAGTCCCTGCTGTGAGCGACTCATTTGACTGTATTTTTGAAAAAATATATTATCATCATATTTGTTTTCTTTCATCTGAATTCCCCCTCGTTTAAAAAGTTATTTATCTCCGTTGCAATTTTTTTCACTTCTTTATAAAGCTTCTCGGTCATATCGTAGCATTCAAAAAGTGAAAGACCGAGTACTTCAAAAATATGATTTACCCTTTCGGCATATTTTTTAGGTTTATATTCAAAAGTTTCAAGCAGTTTTATAGCTTTCTTTTCGTTAATGCAATAAGCATTATTGCATGCAAATAGTACTTGATTTAAGCATGAAATAATACGAAAAACATGGCCTGCAATATAATATTTATCCTCTGCTCCCGCATTTGCTTTTACAAACATTAAAGAGAACTCTGCTTCAAATAAAAAAAAGTTTATCAAGCTCTTCTTTAGAGCACCAGGGTAAATTTCCGCCTGATTTTTTAATTCGTATAAGCTTTCATTCTTAGCATATAGTATTTTGCTAATCGCTAATTCTCCTCGATACATAGCACTTATATATCCATGGGGATGCCCCGTCTGATAATTAGCAGTAGCAATTCCTTGCTCCGTATCTTTGATTATTTGTTCCACCCGTTTTATATCACGTAAAATCAGATCAACATGATACCCGTTCATAACTAACCATCCGCCGCCATTGATCCAATCACCCCACGCTCCGGGAGGTACAACAAGGTCGTTTCTATTCTCATCATCTAATTCTGTAGCAATTTGATTAATCGCTGTCAGGTCAAATGATTCTGAATTGTAATAGATTCCGATATCTATATCAGAATCCTCTGTATGGGTACCTCTTGCACGGGATCCCCCTAATACGATGCCTTCTATATAAGGCAAAGAGGATAATTTTTCTGTCACTGATTGAATAATATTATATATCATACGAACACACTCCTTTATTTTATTTTGCATCTAATTTTCTAATCTCAGTTATCATTGGGCAAACTATTGCAATGCAAATAATTAAAATACCTGATAGTAAAAACCAATGATTTACACCGATTCTATCAGCAAAGAATCCAGAAAGAATTAACCCAATTGGCATAGCAAGAGACATGATACTTCCAGTTAAAGAAAATACACGTCCTAAATATTCAGGCTTAATTTTCTCCTGAAAAAGAGCTGTTTGCACACCGCTGTAAAACGGAACCGAAAGCCCCATTATTGCACAGCAGACTACAAATATGAAAAATCCACTTTGGGGAAGTAATCCTGAAATGGTTAAGCTTATCCCCATCATAAAAATGGATGCCGTTATTAATAAGATTCGCTTTTGGTAATTCCCAAATAACCCTAATAATAGACCCCCTATCAACATCCCAGAGGCATAAGCAATCTCCGTAATAGAAATATGCATCGGTGTACCATTAAAATATTCCATAGTGATTAAAGGATATAAAGCATTTATGGGCATATAAACAAACATATATAATGTTCCAACGAGTAATAAAGCAAATAATCCTTTATTTTGCCGTAGTACAGCCATTCCTTCTTTCATTTCTCGTATGAAATTTGGTTTCAAACTTTGCACTTGATCACCCAGCTTAGGAATACGTACAATTGCTACCGTAATAGATGCAATCACAGCACCCAATACATCGATGGCAATAATAGCATTTAGTTCCCAAACGGAGTATAAGAGTGCTGCAACCGCCGGACTAACAATATAGCTTATAGACTGCAAAGACTGACTATAGCCTGCACATTTCGTAAGCTGTTCTTCTGGTACTAAAAGTGGCGTAACCGCATTGAGAGCCGGGGTGTGAAAAGCCGTTCCAATGCTACGGATAAACAATACTACCATAACCATCCAGATAGGTAGCTCCATATACAATGCAACAATAGCAAGCACTGCCCCAGCTGCTGCGATAATTAAATCAGCACCAATCATTATCTTCTTCCTATCATGACGATCCACTAATACACCAATAGCTGGTCCAAAGACCGCATAGGGTAAAAAACCTACTAGTGAAGCCATAGACAAGACCATCGCAGATCCTGTTTTCTCTGTAAGGTAAAAAATGATCGCCATTTGCAGGATGGCACTAGTGATTAATGATACTGCCTGCCCTGCCCATATTGTATAAAACTTAAGTTTCCAATTGTTGTATTTTTCCATTTATATTATCTCCTGTATGTTATTTTGCTTGAATTTCTATTTTGAATAGCATTCTAGGCAATAAAAAATGCAGTCCTAAATCCACAATGTGGCTTTTGGTCTGCATACATACAATTTGGAAACATTCATATTAAAGACATAGTTAAATAAAGGTATAGTTAAATAACTTATATCTCACCGTAACTAATGAATGCTCAATATCGTATAAATAAGCACAACAAAAAAGCCTATCATCGGGGATAGATTCTGCTTTTTTATTGCCAGCTTATCTTAAACGCATTGAGGCTGTCATAGTTTCGGTTCCTCCTAAACTCTTATTTGTATCAGCATATATTTTAACACAATAAGTTGTTTTAAGCAACGTTTAAAATTGAAAAAAGCCACGTACAGCGATAGCAAAATACGCAATACCGTCAATGGTCTCGATGAACAGTGCAAGCACTGCCATTGACGGTATTTCTTTATTTTGCTTATGAGCAGACAAGGGCAGTAAGCCAAAAGCTGGCTTACCGCCCCAATCACTCATTCTGTTATGCGTAGATAATCTCGCTGTAAATGATTTCTCTAACTCTGGACTGAATTTCATTCATTTTCTGTACCCACAGCATAGCATTATCTGCTTTCAGTTGCTCGGTCACATTTTCCTGCTCTGCAATTTGCTTTGTCAGCAGGAGCAAACGCTCCTGTGCCTGTCTGTCAATATCTGCAAGGTAGGAGTTTAGTGTACCCTCAATCAGCATTGTGGTATAGAGGAACTGCTTATGCTCCTTTAGATACTGCTTGTGGCGCTGTCCCCACAAACCGATAGGCTGTGTTTCTTCTTCGGAAAGTATCAGACAAGGGATATAATAATCTCCCTGCAATTCATACCATAAACCGTTGCTTTCATCAAAAATGTACTTGTCCATATAATAAATCCTCCAGTATAATATATTCGCACATACGTCACAGTTCTCCGATTGCCACATTCTCTTATATCTTGTTATCAGATTTTCTTGCCCTTGTGTTTGCCCTTATCAGCTTCCAAGGGAAGAATAAACGTAAGTGAAATCGTATAATAAGTTAAGGTGAGCATTTTGCGATAAACCCTTTATTTTCAAGGCTTTCGGAGGATTTTATTAAAACCCTGTGAGGGTTAATAACCACTTATAAAAATGTGGTTTTCAAATTGGAATTTGTTTTACTCTTCTGGCAAACACAAATACCATTCATTTTCAATGAGTATTGCAATGCCGTCTTCTGCTTTTGCATATGGTGCATTTATCAAATCTTTGCTAATGTTTGTCTGACCTTCTTTTTCAGGGAATGTATCGGTGTATGAACTGACATATCCAATAATTGCACTTTCGTCAATTTCTGCCGGCATTGGTTGATAAGACTTCTCATAAAACACCCCATCTACAACAATGCCAAGTTGATACATAGTATCTGTGCCTTTATTGCATCCAACCAATGTCAACACGAATGTCAGAGATAAAATCAATAACATCAATTTTCTCATACGAGTTCCCTCCCTCAAGATTTTTTATTTATATAGACAAAAAAATCAGTAAAATGCACCAAATTACAATTATATTATAACATACTTATATATATTTGTCTTACTCCAGAAATCCATTTCATTAGTTAATATATATTTTTTTGTTCACTAATACTATATAGGGCAGAGACTTATTTCTTAAAACATAACATCCATTTCATCTTCTGGACTCATTTCCATAAACTCATCCATTGTACAGGTTTCTCCCAGATAATTGATGCCGTCTTTCAACGGATAGTATGCATCATCTTCCAAGGGAAACGGT
>NZ_FRAH01000031.1:23164-35363 GCF_900142265.1 Anaerotignum lactatifermentans DSM 14214
TTTTCTTCTTCCGTTTTGGGAATATAGGCTTTTGTTTTCTTTGTTCTGCTGATTTTCAACGGTATGCATCCCCCTTTACAAATCTCTCGCCGTCATAGTCATCGAAGTATACCTGTGTGATGTTCTGCACGAAATAAACGGCATAGAGCCTTTTGATGTCCTCCTTACTTGCCTGACGGTAGGAAAACCCTGCATCCTTCAACAGCTTTGTCATTCTGCTGATGCCGGTCTGTACCTCATTTGTTTCTGGATTATAGTTGCGAAAGCGGAGGATAAACAAAAACTCCCTTGCGGAAGCTGTCTGTATCTGCACCCTGTCCAGATGGATCAGGTCTTTTTCCAATATTTCTCGTACCTTGGGGCTTTCTTCTTCCTCCAGACGCTCTTTGTAAAACATTTTGTTCTGGTCGAAGTTTTCTCTGGAATTGATGCAGGAAAACTCAATGGAGTCCAGTCCTTTGATGACACTGGACATCGCTATGATTTTTGTTTTTACTGCTGTTTCTGATAGTACCGCAATATTATCCGGCTGTACCAGAAAGTAAACCAGATACTCATTGCCGTATGTTTCCACACCAAGTGCATCAATATTTCTGGCGCCTATTTCTTCTCTGGTAGATTTCTTCTTTCCAATTCTCATTTTTGTCATCGGCAAACCTCCAATAAAAAATCTGTTGTGTTGTCACAAAAAAACGAAAGGCAAAGCGGATATAGTCTGAGATATTCAGCTCGTTGTCAATACGCAGTGTCAAGAAGGCGAATACGCCAACCATTACCCCCGGCACAATCCAGTCCAGAGCCGCCGCAAAGACGGCAGACAGCACCGCGCCTATGATGATAATCAGCATATCCCGCAGTGTCCAAAGGAACATGGTGCTTTTGCCTTTCAGGTTTTCCGGATAGATATACATTGCTTCTCACCTGCCTTTTATACCATCTTACAGCACTGCTCTGTTTCTCCAAACACCGCATCTTCTATATCCGCAATGGACAAATCTCTGCCTAAAACAGTAATGCCGTTCTCATATGCAGTTTTGATTTCCTCACGCATTCCTTCCGAAATGATACTGCCGCAAACCAAAAGTTCATCACACCTGCAAAGAAGTGCTTTCCCCATTTCCTGCCCGAGCCAGCGTTCTTCCGGAACTTCATCGTCTAAAAACTGTGTGAAAACACAATGTGGTGCAATGGCACAGTTTCCTTTCAACGCTTCTTCTCTGGCGTATTCGTTTGCTTTTGCTATGTTTTTCTTATGATCACCCCTCAATGGTGAGCAGATATATACCAGTTTCATTTCAAAAACCTCCCTTACATTCCCATGTCCATATCCTCACCCATGTCCTCTTGCTGCTGTTCTTCCAACAATTCTTCTGGTGTAAGCTTGCGAAAACTGTCCTCACCGTATACCACACCAAGGCTTCTGCCGTTATCCCAATCAGGAAATACGGTTCCCATATCATCCACGAACTTGACCGTTCCTCTTGTTCCATCAGGTATCGGATGATATGGATCGTCCATATGAATTAATTGAATTCTTGTACCTGGTGGGAACAGTTCTCTTGCTCTTTCCGCCATTCTTCTCCCTTTGTCTGCCCAATTCATAAAACTCATTCCTTTCATCTGCCTGAGATTCTTCCTACATTACGTGCCATATTGACTACGGAATTTACGGAATATACCGTACTCATGGCGTTGAAACGCATACTGGTATCCAATCCAAAGTTCTGTGCGATTCTTGGTACCTCTGTGCTGGAAAGCATCAATCCGATGCCAAGCAGCATATTTGCGTTATAGGTAACCAGCCCTGCAACCAGTACAATGGTCTGTAAAAACGCTGTCAGGCAGAGAGCTGCCACCTGTTTGCACCAAGATACGAATCCGTCGCTGTATCCTCTTGGCACACTGAACAGATAAAGACTGCCGGTTGCCATCATGACAAGAAGGATGCCGCCTCGTTTTAAATTTGCGAAAAACACTTTGATGACCGCATATCCAATCAGTATGACAAACACGATAGACACCACCACATTGGCACCCGGCGTTTCAAAGCTGCCCAGCACCATAGTGGCAATGGCACCAAGTTTGCCTGGGGAATCCGACATACCCGCAATGGCACCAATCAGTTCATTTGACAGATTGATGCAGAAGACATAGAGGTCAATGGGTACTACAGTAAACAGACTGACGGCGAAAAAACCCTTGATGATATTTAACGCCAAATCCTGAAAACTCCCTTTTCCTCTCTGTGCCTCAATGGCTGTGTCAAACACAGCCACTACAATGCCAACGATATATAACGCCCATGCGAAGTAATAAAAAAAGAGCAGGATTGCTTTGATCCAATCCAGCTCAAAAAGTTCCGCGCCCATCATGTTGATCATACTGAAAAACTCACCAAAGAATGTGATCAGCTTGCCATAGATCCAGTCGCAAAACTGATCCAGCACACCGTCTACGGCAAAGTCTAAGCCAAACATATTTTTCATCACCTTCACTTTTTGCTAGTTGAAATGACTATCTTATTCCTTTTTCCACATAAAAAGCCCTTATCCTATTGGATAAAGGCTTGAACAAATATTTTTTCTATTCTTATTTTTATATGATACTTAGTTGATAAAGATTTCACTGATTGAAATAACTCTTCCATCCTCAAGCACTTGAATCCTAAACGGTGTTTTTCCTAAATCACCACTGCCATCAATATCAAACTTTTCCAAAAAATCATTCAAATTGGTGGTGGTATATAAACGATCAGTATCGTCTTCAGGAACGAACTGTGCTCCAACATCATAAAAATTATATCGTGTTTCATTGTTCAGAGAAAAGGTCATCAATTCATCAGAAGTATCATAAATATAATATCCGTTTGGCATATCCTCTGTAGTTAGCTCTAATTTGTTTATCCAATATTGTTCAGATAAATCAATAAATTCAAAATCATTTACAAACAGCTGATTTCCTTTTACAGATATATAACCTTCATATAAATCATAAGCTCCAGAAGAAGTTTGTTCTTTTTCCTCATTCTGACATCCAACTAAACCAAACAAAAACATAACTATTAACAGTATGCCAATCTGTTTCTTCATACAGTGCCACCTCCTCATTGGTTTTGACCGAAAACTAAAATCTTTATATTAAATTATAACACAATAATAGATGGCATTCTACTGATTATATTCATTTTCTAAAATACTTGGCTCCTTAAATCCCAAGAATATTCCAGATATAAGTCGGTGCTGTAATGGCAAACACCAGACCAAAGAACAGGATTGCCACTGGCGCGAAATCAAACTCACCATGCTTTTTGTAATCAAAGTAAGCCATAGCTAATTTGACAAAAAGCAGGATCGCCAGCACACAATCCACCACTGGAAAGATAACGTTATTGGTTACGGTTTTGATCTGACCGGCTGCTGTTTTCCAAGTGCTTTCAATGGCTGTGGAAACCTGACCACTATCTGGTGCCGCAAATACTGGCGGTGCGAAGAAGATCACTGCCATAAGCACAACCACTGTCAGCAAAAATACCCTTTTCCATCTTACTGCCATTGTTCTTCTCTCCTTTCATAGAAAAGGGGCAGTCTTCCGACTGCCCCAGAAATCATATTTTTAATAACCTGTTTTGGGAAGCGTTACCGGCATTGTATTCACAGTCCACACTGTTGTATTCCAGCTGGTTTTTGCGCTTTCCCATTCGTTGCCGTATCTTCCGCCTACATCTGCTCTATTGACGATACGGTAATCTTTCGGCATATTCGGCATTACCTGACAGAATACAGACATATTTTCAAGCATCTTAAAACCAGGGCTTGCCTTCGGGAATTCCAGACGCACGTCTGTGACATATTCTCCATTTGCCAAGCCAAGGACATTTGGATGAAGGCTATATTCATAGCTGTTCTTTGTCAGAAGATTTTCCGCAAGCACACGATAATCCCTGTAGTTTGTTTTATAAGTGATCTTATAATACATTCTTTCGGAATATGTGCCTGTGACGATCTTCAAAGCTCTTGTGGCATCTGTTGGAATCCTGTCATGAATATAGAAGTTTTCCAAAGTGCCGGAGGAGCCGTTCTGCACCTCATAAATGTCATACTGGATGGTCTGTCCAGGAGATGCGGCGTTTGGTCCTTTTTTCTGAATGGTCAGGTTCAAAGAAATGCTGCTGTTCAGCACTTCAAATCTGACGATATCACCATTGTGCCTGATTTCCGCCAAAAGTGTTTTATCATTCAAAGCGTAATATCTTGGTGCGGATACTTCTTTGATGGTATAGACACCTACCGGCAATCCCTTAGACGCCGCAACACCATTGCTGCCAGAAGAAATCTTATCAACCAAATTTCCTGTGGTGTTATAGATTTCAAATACTGCACCAGACAATGGAGAACCGGCAGGAAGACCTGTCAGTTCATTGAACTCGGAAGAACGTTTTGTAATGACGATCTGACCGACTTCCGGTGTATTCTCCCACTCGATTTCTGTTGTTCTGCCTTTCTGCACATAGAATGTTTTCTCGCTGTTGTCAGAGATATATCCTTCTGCAGGCTCTAATTCTCTGAGTTTGTACTTGCCTTCTGGCAATTCTTTTCTGATCCAGATATAGCCTTCGTCATCTGTTTCAAACTGACCGATCGGTTCATTGTCACTGTCATATAACAGGAATTTCACTCCTGGAATGCCTTCTCCTGTGACAGAGTCGATTTTATGGATCAATACAGAAGACATTGGATCATTCTCCACTTTTAATGTCGTTCTCTTGCCGTCTTTGATTTCCACTTCATTGGCTTCGCTGTCTAAGATATAACCTTTGGCTTCTTTTGTTTCCTTTACCAAGTATGTGCCTTCTTCCAATCCTTCAATGACAATCAAGCCGGATTCATCTGTTTCATAGTATCCGATCTGCTCACCGTTGAATTTTGTCACAAGGAATTCTACACCTTCGATCGGATCACCAGTTCTGCTGTTGGTTTTCTCAATGACCAAACCGGAATATGGCTGATTTTCCACTTCCAAAATGGTTTGTTTGCCGGATTTCACTTCTACCGTTTTCGGTTCTTTGTCCCAGCGATAACCTTCCAATCCTTCTGTTTCTGTTACAGTGTAGTAACCATCTTCCAAATCAGAGATATAGACCATACCTTCTTTATCTGTTTTGAATGTGCCGATTTTCTCACCATTCATTTTAGAAACTGAGAACGATACACCTTCCAACGGTTCCCCTGTTTCGGAATCTGTTTTCACGATTTTGATTCCTGAAAGCGGCTTGTTTTCAAATGTCACCACCGTTGGCACATTTGTTTTTACCTCAACGGTTTTTGGTGTTTCGTCCAGGATGTATCCTTCTGGTGCTTTTGTTTCTCTTACCACGTACCAATCCGGATCAAGTGTCGGAAGCAGAATGGTACCGGTATTATCTGTAGTGTACTCGCCTACGTGTTCCCCATTTTGCTTTTCCACAGCAAATTTTGCTCCAACAAGCGGTTCACCACTGATGGAATCCACTTTTTTAATGACAAGAGATGTCATCTTTTTATTGGTGAACTCCAATGTATAAGTTTTGCCATAATCCAGCGCGATGGTTTTGGACTGCTCCTCCAACACATAGCCATCCGGTGCCTTTACTTCTTCTACGATATAACTGCCTTTGGCAAGATCGGAAATCGTAATGGAGCCATTGCTGTCTGTGGTAAAGATGCCATTGTTTCTTCCAATGACATCGCCTTTGGATGTTGTTACCTTAAACTGCGCACCAGACAATGGATTACCGTTATCTGCGTCTTTCTTCAAAATCACGAGAGAGCACATAGGCTGGTTCTGGAAATGCACTTTGTATGTAGCACCATCTGTACCAATTTCAATGGTCTGCGGTTTTGTATCGCAGGCATACCCTTCTGGTGCAATGCGCTCAGTTACTACATAACTGCCTGGTTTCAGATTTGGAATCAGGATTTCGCCATCACTGTTTGTAGTATACATACCGTTGCTGTTTCCAACCACCGTTCCATCACCTGTTGTTACTTGAAAAGTGGCATTGGATAATGGTTTATTGGTCAAGGCATCCACTTTTGTGATGAGCAGAGAGCCGTAAGGATAGTTTCGGAATACTACTTCCACAACAGATGTTCCGTCTGCTTTCATATTGACTGTCTGCATATCTGTTTCTGCGATGATGTAGTTGTTTGGTGCTTTTGTTTCTCTGACCGCATAAGCACCTGCTTCCAGACCGGTAATAACAATAACACCTGAGTTGTCTGTAGTTGCCGTGCAGATCAGTTTGCCGTTTTGACCACTTGTTTCCCCTGTGATTCGGAATACTTCAAAGGTTGCACCATCCAGCATTTCACCTGTATTGGCGTCTGCTTTCTTGATGGCCAAACTGTTCAGAGGATAGTTTACGATACCGTCTACCACTTCGTAATCATTTCCACTGGTGATTTCAATACCTTCGGTCGTTGTACCGCCGCCTGTGCCACCAGTACCGCCACCACCTGCGATATTATCATCCTTCAGGTAAGAATTGTCACCAGGGTTCAGATAAATACGAGTTACAGGGTTTGTCGGTTTTTGGTAGCCCTGTGCCGGAATGGTTTCTGTTATGATATACCAGCCAGGTTCTACATACGGCAGTTTGATTCTGCCATTTTCATCGGTCTTGAATGTACCGACTGTTGTAATTGCACCATCGTCTTCCTCATGCTCAATCTTGAATGTGGTGTTTGGAATACCCTTATTGGTCGTATAGTCTGTTTTCTCGATGATCAATGTAGGGTATTTGATGTTCTCAAACATCAATGTTTTATGATCTCCTGCTTCGAGTTTTACTCTCTGAGGTGTGTCATTGAGAATATAGGGTTTTGGTGTAGAAATTTCAGTGATTTCATAAGTGCCTGCTTTCAGCCCATGAATTACGATCATACCGTTTTCATCGGTAGTAGCCGTTGTAGGCTGTACGCTAGTATCATCTACTTCTTTGATTTCATACACAACACCCGCAATCGGCTCTTTGGTCACAGAGTCGATTTTCTTGATGGTCAGTTCTGGCAGCTTGATATTGTCTACCTTTACGATGATTTCACCATCGCCAGGTTTGGCAACGATCACTCTGTCAGGGCTTGTTTTATCAGAGAACATATATCCAGGAGGTGGATTCAGTTCTTTGACCACATAAGTACCGGGTTTGAGATAGCCGGATGTAAATTTACCGTTTTCGTCAGTCATGCCTTCAACAACTGGACGTGCAGTGTCAGCCTGCTCATAGATAGCAAACTGAGCACCTGGCAATTTTTCGCCTGTTTCTTCGTCGTATTTTTCAACGGTGATGCTGGGCATTTCAAGGTTTGCAAATAACAAGGACTTTCTATCGCCTGCATTCAGTCTGATGTCCTGATGATCACCTGTCAGCACATAAGGCTCTGGTACAAATACTTCTGTTACAGTATACACATCGGGATCGAGATATCCAAGTTCGCCACCTTTCATACCGACTGTTACTTTGCCATCTGCACCTGTTGTTACGGTACCGATCAAAGTTCCGTCGGATTTCTTGATTTCAAACTTGGTGCCTGGTACTGGATCACCTGTCTGTCCGTCGATCTTTTCGATGGTAAGCACAGGTTTCTTCAGGTTCTTCATAACCACCTGAACATTCTTGTCTTTGCCAAGGTATACGGTCTGAGGGCAATCACCCAATGCGTATCCTTCAGGTGCAGTTACTTCTGTGATTTTATAAGTATCTACGGGTACATTTTTCAGTGTAGCAACACCATTTTCTGTTGTGACTGTGGTTGTGTAACTGCCGTCTACCTGTTCTACTTTGAAAGTAGCTGGATCAGTAATGACTTCGCCTGTCTGCTGGTCGATCTTGGTGATAGTCAAGCCTGGAAATTTACTATTCAAAAATTTTAATCCGGCAGCCTGTCCATTTCTTACGGTTACATATTGAGGTGTCTGATCCAAGATATATCCTTCTACAGTGGATACTTCTCTTACAAGATAGGTACCATCTGGTACATCTTCCCATGTGATTTTTCCTTCTGCATCGGTTTTGCCTGTTGCTCTCCAAGCCCCTTTTCCATCGATCTGCATGATTTCATACTGCACACCAGGAATTGGTTCACCTGTTTCTGCATCTTCTTTTTCTGTCACCACAATATGCGGCGGATAATCACGAAATGTTGCCGTTGCTGTTTGATCCGGCTCTACCGTAATGACCAAAGTGGTTGGCTCAGTCAGCTGATATCTATTATTGGTAGAGCGTTCTACTACCGTATAGGTACCAGACTCCGTAATATTTGGTTCCCAAATACCAGATTCATCTGTGGTACCTGTATCAATTAAATGCCCCTGTGCATTATAACAATCGAATGTTACACCTGCCAAAGGGGTTGCATTATCTGTGGCATCCAGCTTGATGACTTTTAGTTTGCCATCACCCGGATTACCAGGAATATCTGGTATTCCAATTACCATTTTGGCATTAATAGTAATGGGCTGGTTCGGCATCCCAATTTCCATATCCTGTACTTTGCCATCCAAACCATTCAAAGGTTTGCCAATCAAGATAACATTAGAATACAGATTTGCGGAAATCTTTACATTTGCTTCCACACTGCCACCAACAGGGACTGAAGTCTTAGGAATACGGATTGCAAATGTTTCATCACCTTTGAACTGTGTTTTTTCGATGCCGTCTTCATCTGTGATGATTGTTCCAACTGGATAATCTCCAGTCAATTCGACCTTATACTTCGTGATTTTCTTTCCAGAATCACTTGTTTCCTTTACCTGAAAACGCTGTACAAAGTAGTTTCCTTCTTCCACTGGTTCTTCATCCACCTTAATCGTACCGTATACTGCTGCTTTTACTGGTTCAGGATTATTCAATGCTAGATCAACCAGTTTGTTAAATAAAGCTGTCACCTGTGGTTTATCGGGTGCATTCCATTTTCCTCGGTCTGTGTACTGCGATACACCAATCACGCACCAAATGGCTGCCTTTGTAGCAGCATAGGCTTCTTCTTCACTGTTTACACCTAATTCCTGATACGTTTTATATGGAATGCTGTTATTGATGATGGCGGCAATTTTTTCATTTGTTTCTGCGCCAGCCACATTCAAGTCATACTTTCCAGCAAAGTATTCTCCAGGACCAGCCTTATTGGGATCAACACAAAATGCTGGATTTTTATTGCCTTCCTTGTCATACCACCACGCAGAGGAATGCAATACATTCCTTCCATCATATTTTATATCATTGATATCCTTGCCTTTAACAACAGTAATTTTGGTGATATCACTGCCTTCTTCTGCAGCACGAACCGTTGACAAGGAGATTGTTGGAATGGCAATAAGCATCGCCAGCAAAAAAGCAATGATTCTTCTTGTTTTACACATTTAGGTTCCCTCCTTATTGATTTTTGGCATTAAAAAAAGAGATACAATTGATTTTTGTATCTCTTTTTTGCCTGCTCTATTCACTTCTATTTGTTACCTTGCAAATATCTGTACCCAGTAACTGCCATATTCGCTGTCTTTATCATACAGATATGCAACACCTGTATAAGTATATTCAGGATTTAGATAATTTTCTCTATGACCATCTGATTCCGTCCAATTATCTACAGCCCATTTGGGTGTATTGGCAAAGCCTGTGATATTCTCACCGATATAGTTTCCTTCAAAACCTGCTTCATTTGCGGCTGTTTTTGCCTTTCTTCCGTCAGGACGTGTATGAGAGAAGTTCGTTACAATTTCTTTTACCCTTACATCTGCTGCTTCCATTAAAGCATCATTCATTTGAAGCTTATTTAACCCATTCTTTTCACGTTCTTGGTTGATACGGTCAATGACTTCTTCAGCGAATTCATCACGCTTTGCATTCTGTTCTGCTGCATATTTTTCTGTTCTTTGACGCTGTTCCTCTTCAATCGTAAGAGTTGGCTTTGTTTCTGGCATTTCCTGTGGTTCTTGGTTCTTCACCGAAGCAACATTTGCCAGGATTTCATTGTATTGTGGCAGTTGTTCAGTTGGAGTAGTTTTGATTGCAACGGTTTTTGTTTCTGCATCCCACTGAGCATCTGCATACATACAATCTGCCAAATCTCTGATTCCTACTAATGTACGATCATTGATTACTTTTGCGGGAGCAGAAACTGGTAAATCTTCACCTTGTGTCAAAATATGTGTTGCACCCCAAACTGACTTTGTTTTTGTTTTATCTTCGATGTTCAGACTGCTGTGATAGCCTGCCATATATCTATCAGTAGATGCAATCGGCTTTGTAAAGATAGCTGAATGTTCTATTTGGAATGTGCCATCTACAACCGTATCTCCGTAATATGTGAACCATTCAACTTCCCAGCCCATTTTTTCTGCTACATCTCTGATTGGAACCATGATACGACCATCAATATTCACTGGCTGCTGATCCTCAAAATTGACCTTTTCCCCATCAACTGTAACTGTGATCTGGTCAGCAGCGAAAGCACATGGTACTGTACCTAATACCATTGTGGCTGCCAATATGGCTGCTAATCGTTTTTTCATATTTTTCACGCTCCTTTTTCTTTTTCACTGCATTTTGAATCAATTGGAAACCGTATCTCTGTCAAAGTCTTTCTATATTTATTTCGCCTCCTTCCCCTTGTTTTCCTTTCAATATCATTTATATTGGAAAACCATTTACACTGCAAGCAAAAGATTATTTCTGCACTGCCTGCACGCAAAGACGCTGATCGCCCACATCTTCCACACAGGTGATCAATGTCAGACGGTTGTCACTGGTATATTGCAGTTTTGACCAGTCCGTATCGGCAATCTTTGTAATGGATTTTACCACATAGGTTCTTGTGCCAAGTTTTGTGGTATAGGTCATTTCATCGCCAATATCCAGTTTTTTCAGTTTTCCAAAGTAGTCATTGGTACCTCTGTTATGTCCTACCAAGCCGATATTTCCATTCCAGCAGGAAGTGGAAGCCAAATGTCCCACACCTTTTTTCATCGCTGTGAATGTATCGCCGTCATAGGCGGTTACAGTCAGTCCAATTTCTGGAATCTTCAATATGCCAATGCTCCCATCGCTGTTTCGCACCTGCTCAATGGTTGTTAAGGGATACTGCAAAACTTCGTCATATACCTGTTCTGGAATCTCATTTGTCACATAGCCGTCTGAAGAAATATCTGCTGTGTAGCTTCCACTGGTACCCCCGCCATAGGCTGTACCTGTAATCAGACTGTTTGGACTTTGGGTATAAGGATTGATTGGTGCATTGGTTGGTGCGTATGTAGTGTTGTTAATGGATGGTGCATTTGGCTCCACCACATTGGCGCCGTACTCTGAATCATAGACTGTCTGCGGTGATACATCATAAATATCCCTGAGATAATCCGGTATCTCCCCTTGGATGTTGATATTGGATTTTCCCACAATAACAAACTCCTCTTGATTCTCTGTTTTGTAATTGTAACTTAAATCTGAGTCAAGAGCATAAGCTGGCACGCAGAAAAAAACTCCGCAAATCATAGGGAAAACCATTGCTGTTTTTATAATGCTTGGGACAGAAATTTTAAACTTTTTCACTCTATTCCGCATCCAACACACCTCCCAGATCCAGTTCAAATCGATATTCTCCTTTTTTCTCATTGACTCTGTGCTTTACTGTCATGTCTTTATAGGTCACACTGATGTTCCTGCCGAAAAGCGCCTTTGTTGTTTTCTTGTCCAGCACAAACTGGAATACATTGCTTTGAATCAAGTCCTCAAACTCATTCAAATCAATCACAGGCTGTTTTGGATTGACATTTTGTCTTCCAATGCAGATATACTCTTTGTCAATGAGATTATACACATCCGCCCCTTGCCTGTTTTTCAGATAAAGCAAAAGCATGGCAATGGCACAGCCCAAAAGCAGTACTGCAATCATGCCTGTTACTGCTTTTAATACTGGCGGCATTCCATTTTCTATCAGCTTTCCTGCGTAAGTAATGGTAAAGGTTGCCGTATCCGCCGTTGTCTTCGTTACATTGCCTTTGTATCTTGCTGTGGACACATAGCCCGTAGGCACCTGCGAGCTGAATGTTTTTGAATAAGTAGCTACTGCCTTATACTCTGTGGGTACCAAAGTATCTCCGGCAAGGGATGTTCCCATAACGGTCCAGCTGACATTGGTCAAGGGCAATGTATATCCATCTTTTA
>NZ_FRAH01000084.1 GCF_900142265.1 Anaerotignum lactatifermentans DSM 14214
CAGTCATTTATGGCTGACATTTGCGGAGCAAATGTGTTGACCCTTTCGTTCCCCAAGCCCTTCCGCTACAGTCCAAGCTTGCCCTTTTGCATGAATCCCACCGGAAAAATCCTTTCTTTTTTCCCCGTACTGTATTAAAATGAAGAAAATCAACTGAAATATACACCACCGAAGGAGGTTTTTTCCCATGCTGGGTTTCCATTCTGACGGCATCCGCCTGTTTGGCGCATCCGATACACTGAAAGCAAATCTGAAAAAAAGAAAACTGCCACTGGTTGGCAGCACTACCGGCAATACCCTGGTATTTGCCATTGATGACGAAACCGTCATCCACAAACGCCCTTACAACATTTCTTTCGCAGCCGCTTCCACACCCTGGTTCGTCTGCGGACTGACAGGGGTTCCTGAGTATCCCCAGGCACTGCCCTTTGACAGCGAACATGACCTGACAGCATTCATCACAGCCATGTACTACGCTTCTCAGGAATTTCTCCATCTGGACATCGAGCTGTCCTTCATCAAACAGACCTTAGGCGCAGACCCCACAAAAGTCATTCGTGCCTACGAAGAATCTGATTTTGACAAAATCCCCAAAGGCACCCCTGTCATTTGCTTCTACTTCGGCAACGGCGGTTTTCTGGAAACAGACCGTATTTTCCATGTGCTGACAGGGGATCATGGTCTGGATATGGGGCAGGTGACATTGGCAGGCTCCTTTGCTTCCAAGCAAAGTCTGCTGGTAGCCTTTGCCTTGGCAGAAAAAAGCGAATAATGCTTTACTTCTGACAAAAGCCATGCTACAATGAAGCCGCAGGAGTATTCCTTCTGCGGCAAATACAGAGTAGGACTTTGTGCGTTAAGTGTCCTGTGAACGGGGAGTTGTCACGGGAACGAAAAGAATTTTCTTGCGATACAAAATCCGCATCCCGCTGTTTCATAATAAAGACATGAGCACTCTTTGTTATCACAGCCTACCCCGCTAGAAACGGGGGTATTTGCATAGAGGCGTCCCATCTGACACACAGACACGAAATTTCCCCGGTTTTGTTGGAGATTTCGTGTTTTTTTGTATCCCATGGGAACGGTTTTCGCGGTTTTCTTCTGGAAAACTGCTGTTTTGCATGTTGTTTGATTTGGAGATAACAAGGAGGTTTTTTTATGTCCGAAAACAGAAAATTCACCACCAAGCAGCTGGTCATTATTGCTATGCTGGTGGCACTGAACGTGATTTTATCCCGTTTCTTATCCATTGCCGCATGGAACATCAAAATCGGCTTTGCCTTTGTTCCTGTCGTATTCGCGGCGCTGTATCTTGGTCCCTGGCAGGCTGCTCTGGTAGGCGCATTGGGTGACTTCATCGGTGCGACACTGTTCCCCATTGCGGCATACTTCCCCGGTTTTACCATCACCGCTGCCATTGTTGGTCTCATTTACGGTCTGTTCCTGTCCAAAAAACAGACCATGCCCCGCATCCTTGGGGCAGTGCTGGCAACAGAAATCATCGGTTCTCTGCTGCTGAACACCTTATGGATCAGCGTATTGTATGGTTCTCCTTTCCTGCCGCTGATGGCAACCCGTGTATTCCAGTGTCTGATTCTGGGCATCGTGGAAATCGTGGTCATCCGCATCATGGCTGGACTGGTGCCCCGTCTGGTTCACAGCGCATCCTAAAAAATAAAACAAAACCCCCTGCCGCTGCTCACGGCAAGGGGATCAGGGTGTCGAAAATTCGACACCCTGTCGTCAAAGCCTCATTTCATTCAAGGCTTTGACGAGTAGACAGAAGTATAAAGCCCAAGTTCCATCAGCTAAAAGCCTTGAAACTTGGGCTTTTCCTCGTCAGAAGTAAATTCCGACTGCGGATTCCAGTTGGGGAACTCCACACCGCAAGACATGCGGACAGCCATTTATGGCTGGCATTTGCGGAGCAAATGTGTTGACCCCACACCGCAAGACATGCGGACAGCCATTTATGGCTGGCATTTGCGGAGCAAATGTGTTGACCCCACACCGCAAGACATGCGGACAGCCATTTATGGCTGGCATTTGCGGAGCAAATGTGTTGACCCCACACCGCAAGACATGCGGACAGCCATTTATGGCTGGCATTTGCGGAGCAAATGTGTTGACCCATTGTTCCCCAAACCCTTCCGCGTTCTTGAAAAATGTAAACCTTAGTTTTGCTACAGTTTATTCCCGAATCTTCAGTTGTTCTCCCTGCTCAATGGTCAGCAGGGCTTTTTTGATTTCAATGCCAGCGGCATAGCCTGTGAGCTTACCGTTTGCCCCTACCACACGATGGCAGGGAATGAGGATGGCAATGGGATTTTCATGGTTGGCACGGCCGATGGCTCTTGCCCCTTTGGGGATACCCACAGCGGCAGCGATTTCCCCATAGGTGGCTGTCTGCCCATAAGGGATTTTTCTGAGTTCCTGCCATACCTGTTTCTGGAAAGGTGTTCCTTCCGGTGCCAAAGGCAAATCAAATGTTTTCCGTTTCCCATCCAGATATTCCTGAATTTCCACCGCTGCCAGTTTCAGCAGAGGGGTTTCTGTCATGTCAAATTCTTCCGGCAGACCGCCCATATCTCTGCCGAATGTGACCCGAACGATGGCGCCAAATTTCTCCCCGATGCCGATTTCACCGACTTTTGTCTGGTAAAACCAGATGCGCTCCATTTCCTCGTTCCATTCCACTTCCATATCCATTTCTTCTATGTGCATATTATTCTCCCTCTCTTACTTCCCTGAGCCAAGCGATTTCTCTGGCATAACCGTCCAATTCATTGGGTGTTTCCAGCAAAAAGGGCAGATGTTTCAGCTTAGGATGGTTGATGATACGGCTCAGTGCCGCCATACCAATTTCCCCTTCATCCAGACAGGCGTGTCTGTCCTTATGGCTGCCCATGGGATTTTTGCTGTCGTTCAGATGGATGGCTTTCAGCCGTTCCAACCCGATGATGCGGTCAAACTCCGCCAGCACATCATCCAGATGTTCCACAATGTCATATCCTCCGTCGAAAACATGACAGGTGTCCATGCAAACCCCTAATTTTTCTCCCAATTCTACTTTATCTATGATGGCGCGAAGTTCCTCAAAATTTCTGCCTACTTCTGTGCCTTTGCCTGCCATGGTTTCCAGCAGTACTTCCGTCTGTGTTTCCGGTTTCAGCACACGGTTCAGCAGGTCAGCAATCTTTTCGATGCCCACATCCGCCCCCTGTTTCACATGACTGCCAGGATGGAAGTTATACATGGCTTCCGGCAGATGGGACAATCTGCCCAAATCCTCCGCCATGACGTTTGCGGCAAATTCCCGCAGACCTTCATCAGCGGCACAGGCGTTCATGGTATAAGGCGCATGTGCCAGAATTTTTCCAAAGCCTTTTTGAGCCGCAAAAGCGCGGTAAGCGGCAATATCCTCTAAATCCAATGCTTTCACGCTGCCCCCTCTGGGGTTTCTGGTGAAAAACTGAAAGGTATTGGCGCCGATTTTCTCTGCCATTTTGCCCATGGCAAGATACCCCTTTGACGCCGATAAATGACATCCAACCCAAAACATAGTTGTCCTCCCTTATCCTTCGTAATAAACAATATTGGTAAATACGGTCATGACCTCTCCCCGATTGATATACGTATGGGGGCGGGAGGAATCGAACTGTATAAAATCCCCTTCTGCCATGACATATTCCACTGTCTCCAAAACCAGCACCAGTTCCCCTGCCGTCACCAGCAAAGATTCCCGGGTATGGGTGCCGTGCCCTTCTGAAGTAAAAGAAGCGCCTGTGTCCAGCTCACTGTTGAAGAACTCAAAATCCCGGCTGCCTTCCGCCCGATTGTAATGATACACACGGTAGCCCTTGCCGTCGTCCACCAATGCGCTCTCAGCTTTTGGCACAAAAAAAGGCTTGGTAGCCTGAATGTCGATGAGCTGGGTATAGGGCACCTGTAAACCGGTGGCAATCTTCCACAGGGTGTTAATGGTAGGGCTGGATTCGCCTTTTTCCACTTGGGAAAGCATCACCTTGCTGACGCCGGACAATTCCGCCAGTCTGCCCAAAGAAAGCCCCCGTTCCGTCCGCAGACGTTTCAGGTTTTCCGCGATGATTTCGTTCAGTTCCATGGCGCTTCTCCTTTCCGCAAAATCTTTTTCGTTCTTATTGTACGCAAAAACCCTTTGTCGTGCAACCCAAAAAGGCTTTTCGCCGGAAAAATCAGGGTTTTTGCTTGCTTTTGGCCTTTCTTGGAGGTATAATGTGTAACCGTTGAACAATAATCATGAAGATAGAAAGGAACCGATTATGGGCGCAAAACTCATTGCTTTTTTCAAAAAAGAAACCATTCTCTGTGTGGCAGCGCTTTTGGCAGTCATTTCCATGGCGTGGATTCCGCCGGACGGGGAATACATGGGCTATATCAACTGGCAGGTCTTGGTGCTGCTGTTCTGCCTCATGTCCGTCATGGGGGGCTTGCAGGCTCTGGGCATATTCAAAGCCATTGCCAATACCCTCCTCCACTGGGCAAACGGTCTGAGACAGCTGACACTGCTGCTGGTGATGCTGTGCTTTTTCTTTGCCATGGTGGTCACCAATGACGTTGCCCTCATCACATTCGTTCCTTTTACCATACTGCTGCTGCAAATGGCAGATCTGACAGGGGAAATGATTCCCATACTGGTATTGCAGACCATTGCTGCCAATCTGGGCAGTATGCTGACACCCATCGGCAACCCCCAGAACCTGTATCTATATACGGTTTCCGGCATGTCTCCGGCAGATTTCGTTCTGACCATGCTGCCTTTGACACTGCTTTCCCTGTTCCTTTTGGTGCTGTGCTGCATGCTGACAAAAGACGTGCCCCTTTCCGGTCAGATGCTGCCGCCTATACAGGGGGAAGCCTTTTCCATGCGGGAAAAAGTGACTCTTTCCGCACTGCTGATGCTCTTTGCTGCCTGCCTTATGACCGTATTCCATGTAATGCCTTACTGGACAGTGCTGGGCATCTCTTTGGTGTGGTTCGTATTTTTTGAACGGGATGTGCTGGGCAAGGTGGACTACAGTCTGCTCATCACCTTTATCTTCTTTTTCGTGTTCATTGGAAACATGGGGCGCATTCCAGCCATGCGGGACGCCATTGCTTCCATACTGGCAGGACGGGAAATGATCGTTTCCTTCCTCTGCTCCCAGATTATCAGCAATGTGCCTGCGGCAGTACTCCTTTCCGGTTTCACAGACCACTGGAAAGACCTGCTTTTTGGCGTCAACATCGGCGGTCTGGGTACCCTCATCGCCTCCATGGCAAGCCTGATTTCCTATAAATTCTTTGTGCAGGCAAACGAAAAAGCCAAAGGCAAGTATCTGAAACACTTTACCATTATGAATATCCTCTTTGCCATTCCACTGCTGGTGGTGGCGTTTTTCCTGTAAGCACTTCCCCTTTTCTTCGGAAAAGGGGATTTTTTTCATTTTTCTTACAAAAATCAAATGCCGTTGACATTATCGATATTCGATGATACTATCAAATCAAGAATTATCGATAATCGAGTATAGGAGGTGGTGGACATGGCAAGAGAAAAATTCCAGACCCTGACGGAGCAGATGTTTTACATCCTCCTGTGTTTGCAGGAAGAATGTTACGGCATGGATATCATGGAAAAAGTGGCTGCCATGACAGCGGGACGCGTCACCATCGGTCCCGGCACCCTTTACAATTTGCTGGAACAGTTCCAAAAAGCCGGCATCATTGCCGAAACCCGGGTGGAGGGACGAAAACGCTGCTACCAGATCACCCAAACGGGACTGGATATGTTGGAGAAGGAGTATCAACGTCTGATGCTGCTGACGGCGGATTACCACCGCTATAAAGGAGGGCTTTGACATGAAACGCAAATACCGACTGGAAAGTTTCACCTTTTACGAAACAGACAACATTGCTGCCCATCTGTCCCAAATGGCAGAGGAGGGCTGGGCGCTTTCGTCTGTGGGACGTTATTTCTGGAAATATACTGCCATTGCGCCGGAAAAACGCACTTACGGCATCACCTTTTTTCCTGATGTTTCCGCCTTTGACACAGAGCCTTCTGAGGCACAGGAGGACTTCATTGCCTACTGTGAAGAAGCTGGCTGGAACTATGTGACCCAATGGCAGCAGATGCAGATTTTCTACACCACCAAAGAAAATCCCATCCCACTGGAAACAGACGAAACCCTGCGGCTGGAAACCACCCACCGCGCCATGCGGAAAAACTATCTGCCGGCGATGGCAGCACTCTTTGTGATCCTTTTGATACAGCTTTTCCAGTGCGTTTCTAACCTGCAAAAAAATTTGCCCCGATACCTGACAGACTTTACCCAGTGGTTTCTGCTCCTGCTGTTTTTTGTCCTTGGCATTTACGCATTGGCTGATTGTCTGGCTTACTTGCGGTGGCGGAAAAAATCTCTCGCGGCTGTGGAAGCCGGCGGATGCTGTCTGCCTGTGGGAAAAGGAATGCGTATCGTGAAAAAGCTTTACTTCTGGCTGGTCATCTTCCTTTTTTGGGGTGTCTTTCTCAGCATGAGCGCACAGGGCTTCGACAAAGTATTTATGTGGGTGCTCCTGATGTTTCTGGTATTTTCGGTATTGGTTTCGCTGACGTCTTACCTCATGCGGAAAAAGAAAGCATCCAGAAATATCCATAGAGGCGTACTCATTGCCCTTGCCTGCATCCTGCCTATCATCACCACGGCAGTTTCTTTCCAATATCTGATGAATGAAAAGGAATCCACAGAAGGCGAGGAAACCTACACCGCCACCCTTTCTGACGGCACCACTTACACCACCATTCTGGAAAAGGACACACTGCCTCTCACCACGGCAGACCTGACAGAAGTGCCGGAGGATGCCATCTATTCCACGTCCTGCGAGAAAGAATCCTCTTTTCTGGCAAAACGGATAGACTGCGACCAATCCACCCCTGGTGGTTCCCCAGAGGCGCCGGAATTTTCCTATGAGGTACTGGAAGTATCCTATGATTTCCTCATAGAACCATGCATCCGCTCCTATCAGAAGCCTTTCCTGCCGAAATATGCCGATTCGGAAAGCTGGGAACCTATTTCCATTTCCGGTACCGACAGAGCATGGCAGTTCCACGGCGGCGATGGCGCCCGCCCCTATTATCTGGCACAAAAAGGCAATCGTCTGGTGTATATCCACTTCTACTGGCAGGCACAACAAGACCAGCTGGAAAAAGCCATGAACATCCTTTTTGCCCAAACCTTATGACACAAAAGCCGAAAGATTCTCAAAAGGAATCCTCCGGCTTTTTCTATTATGGCAAAAAATCTTCTCGAATAGGTGTGAACACATCCAGCAAAATCAGTATGGTTTCTCCTGTATTCACCACTTCATGGGGAACATCCGGCGGAAAATAAACTACACCGTCTGTTGTCAGATGAAACGTTTCCCCCTCCATAGTCACGTCACATGCGCCTGCCAGCACCATGGTCATTTGGGCATGGGGATGGCTGTGCAGTGCCAGCACGCCATGGGGTTTGACCTCATTGCGCACCATCATCATTTCTTTTCCATAAAACAGCTTTCTTTCCAATACTTCCTGTTTTTTTGCCGGCAGTTCCGACCAATTTGCAAATCGTTCCATAGACATCCTCCTTTTTTAAAGTAACTTTTCAAATGCGATTTTTTCGCTATTGTCAAAGCAAACGGTACCGCAGTAGGTAAATCCCTGTTTTTCCAGCACACGCTGCATCATGCGGTTATCTCCGTCCGTATCCACCCGGATGCTGGAGATATCCCGTTCTTTGCACAATTCTTCCGCAAAACGGAAAAAGGCAGGGGCAGCGCCTTTTCCTTTGCAGACATCGTCGATTGCCATGCGGTGGACAACGCCGTAAGGCAAATCGCTAAGCCACTTTCCTTCCAAATCGTTGTAACAAGGCTCTCCTGTAAAACAAATGCAGGCATATCCCCGCACCTGTCCTTCCGCTTCCATGACATAGCCTTCCCCACGCTGCAAATCCCCAGCAATGGCTCCTTCATTGGGGTAGCCTGTCTGCCACTGGTCTACGCTGTTTTCCCGCAGAAATACTTTCGCCTGTTCGATGAGGGCTGTGGCTGTCTGCAAGTCTTTTTCTGTTGCTTTGCGAAATGTAAATGGTTCCATGTTTCTTCTTCCTTCCTCTTTTCGTGTATATACACGCTTTTGGCAAAAAGGCATTACGCCTTCTGCAATTCCTGTATCTTGTAGAGGGCGCTGCGCAATGTCTGCATGTTGTCTTCCCCCAGCATTTCATTGAGGTTTTCCTGCAATTGTTCCCAAATCACATGGGCTTCTTCTATTTTCTGCTGTCCCGCTTCTGTCACAGCATAGCGATGGTTGCGCTTGCCCGGTTCCGCCTTATCGTAGACCCACCCCTGTTCCACCAGTATTTTCAGATTCCGGGTGACGGTGCTTCGCTCCAGATTCACATAGTCTGCCAATTCTCCTGTGCTGGCTTCTTCCAGTCTGGACAGATGCAGCAGCAGAGAAAACTGCTTGGTGGTCATACCTGTAGGCTGCAAACCCTCGTCATAATAAGCGGTGATGGCATTTGCCGCCCGACACAATGTGATGCAGTAACATTTGCTTTTATTGATCTGCTGATATTTCATGGTCTCCCTCTTTTCGTGTATATACACATAATAAAAGTCCTATTCGTTTTTGTCAATATTTTTTCCCAAAACAAAACCGGCTTTCTGAAAACAGAAAGCCGATTTTTGACAAACATTCTATCTAAAATTAAAGTTCTTTCGGTTTGTAAACCTTTCTTGCAATGAAGATTACCAGAATCATAGATACGATTGCGATAGGCAGGTTGATGATCCAGTTCTGGATGATGGCTGTCAGCACATAGTTCACTGCGGAAACAGCCGCTACTATGATTGCGTAGGGCAGCTGTGTGGAAACGTGGTTGATATGGTCACACTGCGCACCTGTGGATGCCATGATGGTGGTATCGGAAATAGGAGAGCAGTGGTCACCAGCAACAGCACCAGCCAGTGTAGCCGCTACAGTGATAACCATCAGTTCGCTGCTGGGGTCCAGAATAGGAACAACGATGGGCAGCAGGATACCGAATGTACCCCAGGATGTACCTGTGGAGAACGCCAGGAATACGGCGATCAGGAATACGATAACAGGCAGCATCACGTTCAGCACGCCTGTGCTGTTCTGCAGGATACCTGCAACGAACACGTCAGCACCCAGCAGACCTGTGATACCGGACAGTGTCCAAGCGAATGTCAGGATCAGGATCGCAGGTACCATTGCACGGAAACCTTCGGGCAGACATTCCATAAATTCGTGGAATTTCAGCACACGACGAGGGATGTACATAATGAATGTCAGAATCAGTGCCGCAATGGAGCCCAGAGCCAGAGCGATGGAAGCGTCACAGCCTGCGAAAGCGTCTACGAAAGGTACGCCATCGAAGAAGCCGCCAGTATAAATCATACCGATGACACAGCAGATGATCAGGATGATAACAGGCAGTACCAGGTCGATTACGCCGCCTTTGCCAGTTACCTGTGTATCAGCCGCATTTTCAAAAGGTCTTGCGTCTGTGGTAAACAGATCATTTTTCACCTGCGCGTTATGTTCATGCAGGTACATGGGACCAAAGTCGAAGTTCAGCAGTGTCAGTGTAATCATGGTAACAAGGGTCAAAAGCGCATAGAAGTTATAAGGAATGGAACGGATGAACAGTTCCAGACCGTTGTAGCCTTCTACAACGCCGGATACGGCTGCCGCCCAGGAAGAAATGGGTGCGATGATGCAGACAGGCGCCGCTGTCGCATCAATGATATAAGCCAGTTTCGCGCGGGAAACGTTATGTGTGTCTGTAACGGGACGCATAACGCTGCCGACGGTCAGACAGTTGAAATAGTCGTCTACGAATACCAGAACACCCAGCAGGAACGTGGAAAGCAGCGCGCCTTTTCTGGTTTTGATTACGGAAGATGCCCATTTGCCGTATGCGGCGGAACCGCCGGCTTTGTTCATCAGGGCAACCAGAACACCCAGTACAACCAGGAAGATCAGGATACCGCCGTTATAGCTGTCTGCTATGTTGGAAAGCAGACCGCCGCTGGTCTCATTTGTGACCATAACGATGAAAGCTTCTTTGATATTAAAGTTTGTGTAGAACAGTGCACCGGTCACGATACCTACAAACAAGGAGGAAAAAACTTCCTTTGTGATCAGTGCCAGAATGATTGCAACCAGTGGAGGTACCAGAGACCAGAAGGTTGCATACATGTTGCTTGTAACTTCCGCTGTTTCCCCTTCCGTACCGAATGCGGTAACGGTAAAGAGCAGCAGAACAGCTGAGCAAACCAGGAAGGTTCTCAGCCAATTGGATTTTCTTTGAAACATACCCCTTTTACTCCTCTCAAAAACATTACATCATTTATGATTGCGCCCCTTGTGTCACCCACAAAGGCAAAAACAGCTTGCGGAGGCAATAAAAAAAGCCCGTGGCACGCGCACACAGGCTCCGCTTTTTTTCGCAGGAACAGCACACCCCAGGAAGGGGCTTGCTTTTTTTGATAGCGCTCCACAAAAGTGACAGTCCGCCGCATATTCTGCTGCGTCCCAGCCCCGGAGCCATCGGACCTGCTCCCGAACTTCGGCGGATTCCCCTTTCATCCCTTTTTGCCGTCCCGCATTTCTTCCAAAGGGTTACTGATGGTTTCCGCACCTCTATCTGTTTTATTTTCTGTCCGCCAGCTTAGCAGACATCATCTACATCATTCATACCATATCCCACATACAAAGTCAAGCCTTTCTCCCAAAAAAGGACGTTTTCTCCTGTTTTTTCCAATTTTTCTGTACTTTTTGGGGTGGACATGTTTTTTTCCTACCATTTTGCTTTTCATTTTTGCCAAAAACTGTTATGATAAATAGGCAGAAACCAAAACATTTTATTAGAAAAAGAAAGGACGGCGATACCTATGGCAACTGCTCATATTGCAGCCGAAAAAGGCGCATTCGCAAAAACCGTGCTGATGCCCGGCGATCCCCTGCGCTCTAAATTCATTGCGGAAACATTCCTGGAAAACCCTGTACTGGTGAACAATGTACGTGGTGTTCAGGGCTATACTGGCACATACAAAGGCGTACCTGTATCCGTCATGGCAAGCGGCATGGGCATTCCCTCCATCGGCATTTACAGCTATGAACTTTACAGCTTCTTTGGCGTGGAAAATATCATCCGCATCGGCTCTGCCGGCGCTATCAGCGACAAACTGCAGCTGCGTGACATCGTGGCAGGCATGTCCTCCCACACCAACTCCAACTTTGCAGCACAGTACAACCTGCCCGGCACATACGCACCTACCGCAGACTACACACTGCTTTCCACAGCAGTAGAATCCGCAAAGGATCTGGGTCTGGATCTGAAAGTAGGCCCTCTGCTTTCTTCCGACACATTCTATGATGATGACGAAGAAGCCCTGCACAAATGGGCAAAAATGGGCGCTCTGGCAGTAGAAATGGAATCCGCAGGTCTGTATATGAATGCGGCTCGTCTGGGCAAACGCGCACTGGCAATGGTAACCATTTCCGACATGCCTTTCACCGGCGAAGCAACCACACCGGAAGAACGCCAGAACACATTCACACAGATGATGGAAATCGCGCTGGAAACAGCTATCCGCATGGACAAACTGTAATTCTATCACACAGTAATTTGACAACACAAAATCCTGTATGCCGGCTCAGCTTGTCAAAAAATGAGATTTTACACTTTTGCAAGGACGCGGAAGGGCTTGGGAAACGAAGGGGTCAACACATTTGCTCCGCAAATGCCAGCCATAAATGGCTGTCCGCATCTCTTGCGGTGTGGGGTGTCCCAAATTCAATCCGCAGTCGGCATTCACTTCCGACGAGGAAAAGGCGAAGTTTCAAGGCTATTTGCCGATGGAACTTCGCCTTTATACTTCTGTCTATTCGTCAAAGGCTTGAATGAAATGAGCCTTTGACGACAGGGTGTCGACTTTTTCGACACCCTGAAAGTACAGGCTTTTTTAAATCAATGCCTTTTTCGGGGACAGGCAGCAGAAAGAAAGGGGCTTTTTGTATGCTCAGACAGATTCACACCGGCGGCATTTATAACCTCTATCCGCTGGAGGGCAGCAGTCAGTGGTATTGGGGCATGGACTGCACCGGCGGCGACCTTTACGAAGGAGAGGAACTTTTTACGGATGGGCACCAAGTTGACCGGACACGGCTGATCTTTATCCATCAGCCTGACGGGAAGGTTGTGGAGCCGATCCCTTCCAAAAAAGGACAGTATTTCGGTCGTCCTTTATTCTATGAAAACAAAATCATCCTCCTTGTGGCAGATTTTCCAGAAAAACAGCTTCGCATCCTTTCCTACGACCCGGAAACAGAAGCCATATCCACCCTTGCCACACTGCCTCGCTCCATCACAGAGGATTGCTACAATTTACAATTGAAACTTTCTCCTTTGATGCTGGTACGTCAGGGACAAGAAAACAATTTGGAAATCCTGTGGCCTGTGCAGAAAACATATGCCATGGATTTGCAGGAATCCTTCCGGTGCCGCCACGGAGACGAGCTGTATTTCGAAACATGGTATGAAGACCCGGATTACCGGGACGAAATCGTCATTCGGGATTTTCACACAGGCAATGTCCTGAAGCGCCTTCCCGGTATCCTCATGACCACGCCCGACGGAGAAATATGGATGCTGGACTAAATCATAACCACGCCTAAAAGATGTGGTTTGCACTAGCCCTATAAGGGCTTATTAAGAGCCAGCGCCTAAATGACGCTGGCTTTCACTTCGTTCAAGCCTTGGTGGTATGATTATCTGCTACCCTTAAAAGGGTCTTCATACTCTTTTGTATTCAACTTATCTTCAATTTGATCTTGTTTTTCCTGTTCTCTGATATATTTTTGAATCGTTGCTGTATTTAAACCGACTGTACTTACATAATATCCTGTTGCCCAGAAATTCCTATTTCCGAATTTATACTTCAGATTTGCATGACGATTGAATATCATCATTGCACTTTTTCCTTTTAAGTA
>NZ_FRAH01000126.1:0-1459 GCF_900142265.1 Anaerotignum lactatifermentans DSM 14214
ACCGCGCCGCCGCTTTGCAGGCCGAACTGGACAAGTCGCAGGCCGCCACCGTCAACGCGGAAAAGTTTATGGGTATCGTCCGAAAGCACCTTGCCTTCGAGGAACTTACCCCCACCCTCTTGCGGGAGATGATTGAGAAAATCGTCGTACATGAGTGCAGCTATGACGAGAACGGCACCCGCAGGCAGGACATTGAGATTTATTACAGCTTTGTCGGCAAGATTGACTTGCCCGAAGCCTAACGCCCGACCTATCCGACACAATGGCCAAGTGCCGGATAGGAACGGCAAAATTTTTTACACTTCTATTACTTCTTTATCGCACATCAGTAAAAAGCCAGGGTATGAAGCAGTTAAAGGCGAATTAGATGTAATCAAAAGAAAGGAAAAGCACAATCCAGACGGAACCGGCGGTTGTGTCAAGAAATATTGCGGAAACACAAGGCCCCTGCTATAATAGGGGC
The DNA here is from genome assembly GCF_900142265.1 of Anaerotignum lactatifermentans DSM 14214. GTDB lineage: Bacteria > Bacillota > Clostridia > Lachnospirales > Anaerotignaceae > Anaerotignum > Anaerotignum lactatifermentans. Next base: position 464 of record NZ_FRAH01000126.1, read on the forward strand.
AGGACATTTGACGATGGAGAAGGAGGCGGACGCCTATGCACATCAGCTATCAGCCGCTATGGGACACCTTGAAGGAACGCGGCATGAGGAAAGAGGACTTGCGGCTTGCCGCCGGACTTACCACCAACATGATCGCCAATATGGGCAAGGGCGAGCATATCAGCATGAAAACCCTGCTGCGTATCTGCGGGGCGCTGCATTGTGATATTGCAGATGTGATTGCTTTGGAGCAGGACGACAATTATGTTGCCCCATGAGGGGCCGCCCCCTGCTGGGACACTTTGTCCCAAAGGTGGGGACGGAAGAAGGAGGGCGGCGAAAGGAGTGTGAGCCATGAAAATGGGAATAAAAGAGATGAATTTTATCCATTCATTAGTGGGAAAAAGATTGCTCAATGTTTGCTGTGCAGCGGAGATATTAACATTTGACTTTTTTCCGCTTGCTCTCCATGCTTCTGGATATGCAAGAATTATCAAAAATAGCGATATTTTGGTTACTACTTTAGATTATCAATCATGGGAATTATCAGAAAGCACAAACAATGATGAGTGGTTCAATGTCAAACAATTCCATGCAGAAATGATTGGTGGTGCAGTTCTTTCCGCTACATTAAGCCCGTGGAATGATTTACATATAGAATTGGATAACGGCGTTATTATTGAGTGTTTGATTGCAAATTCCTATCCGCACTACAATGACGAGCAGGAACAGTGGGTTCTGTTTGAACGAGGGAAAGACCATAAGCTATTCTTGACGGTTTACAGCAAAAGAGTTGAGTTCATAGAATGAAGTTATCCAGTCAGAAACAGAAAACCGAACACCACCCATCAAAGCATGACCATTCCGCCACCTCTGGACACATTGTCCAGCCAGCGGGCGGCACCAACAGAACACGGCCCACCCAAGCAGGAAACTTCGGTTCCCTGCTTTTTATTTGCGCTTCTTCCGCTTTGAGCCGTGTGTTTTGAGCAGGGAGGATTTGTTCAGGATATGGAT
>NZ_FRAH01000126.1:2324-4274 GCF_900142265.1 Anaerotignum lactatifermentans DSM 14214
ACCGGCCTGTATGGGATATGCTCCCCGGCGATGTAGCGCGGCGACCTGCGGCAAGGAGGTGGAGGAACCTTGACCGCAGCGAGCGTACCAACGGGAGCGAAACGCCGCTGAAAGAGCCAGGGGCAGGAACGACATCAGGGAGAACCGGCAAAATGAACACCCAAAATGACACCGAAACACAACAATCCGATAGGGCGTAGTCTGCCCTATCCGCAATACTATGGGGGATTTCCGGGCGGCCCTACGGCCGCTTTTCCCCCGAAAATCGCCCCGAAACACGACACTTAAATCTGCAAACCGTCTGTTGCGGCTGTTGCGGCCCAAACAGGCGGTTTTTATGAAGGGAGGCCCTATGCCGAGAATGCCGAAAAAGAGGAAGCAGGAGTTGTCCTTCTTCCTCAATGAGCGGGGGCGGGTGGCGTACAATATCCTTTGCCGGAAGTGCCGCCGCTCCTGCAAGCAGAGCTTCCGGGCGGTCGTGATCGACTGCCCTTTTTATCTTTCTAAGAGGGCCAAGCGAAAGGATGGTATGGACTGAATGGAAGTTGAATTTTTGACCGCCGACACCGCCCTGCCGCCCTGCCTGCCCCTACCGCGGGCCATGCTGGGGCTGCCGGTCAGCAGCACCGCCAAGGTCATGTACGCCCGCCTGCTGGACGCCGCTCTTGCGGCAGGGGCGGAGGACGCCAACGGGATCATATTTACCCGCTGCCCCATCGTGGAACTGGCGGGTGCGCTGGGGCGCAGCGCCATGACAGTGAAGCGGGCCTTGCGGGAATTGGAGGACGCCGGACTGCTCCTGCGGGTGCGTCAGGGCTTCGGGGAGCCGAATAAGATTTATGTCCTCATTCCACGGGACGCACAAAAACAGGATTGCAGGCAGGCCGCAGGGCCGGTATAATGGAAAAAAGTGACCTGCCCCGTCCAGCCCGCCGGGAGGCGGCGAGGGGGGTTGCGAGGGAACATTGTAAGCAATCTAAATAAATAGTCTTGAATAATTTGTAAGAAGGTGTGCAAGTGAGCATTATTGAAAATATTAGTAAACAATTAGTGTTTAATAATAGCGAGGTTTGTCCCGGCGGAGAAGAAACAATCAAAAAAATTTTTGAAAGGACACCGATACAGTTGCCTGCTGATTATTATGAATTTTTAAGTTGTATTTCTGGTACCGGGAATATTGGTAGCATAGAATTTGAAATCGAAAGCGACGATGAAGATATTGGGAACATACCTATATGTCTTTGGTCAGCAAACAGGGCATTAAGTATGCAAAATGAGTTTGCACATTCTATGAAAGAAAACTTCATCAGTAAGGTTTGGTTTATTGGTGATGATTTAGGTGATATGGTTTATTTTTATGGGTATGGCAACGATGGATTTGGCGTATATTTTGTGGATGCAGGCAGCTTAGGTTTTGAATATGCGTATAAAATAGCAGACACACTCACAGATTTTCTCGTCAATGGAGCAGGCATTGATGTTATAGAATCGTTATAAGGGCGTATCAAAAACCCCTTTAGGAACTAAAGGGCGCACTTCTATACATAGCCTGACGGCCATGTATTCGTGCGCTCTGCGAGGCGGAACGGCGGATTGCCAGACGGAGCAACCCGCCGTTCTTGCGTCGCTGCGCTCCGTCCAAGGGGCTGCGCCCCTTGCGCGGCTTACGCCGCTTACCCCGCCCGCCCCCGGAAGGGAGACACCCGCTGGCGCGTCTGTCCCCCTTCCGAGGGCCTGATAACCGAACACCGACACCCTGACCGCTCACCGGGAACACCCCGGAGGACGGTCATTTTTTTCGCCCATTTTTCAGTCAAAGGAGGTCAACGACATGAGCAAAAAATTAGACGAGCTTCGGCGGGAGTACGCCGAGAACGAGGCCAAGCTGCAACAGTACCGGCACCGGGTACAGCGGTTGGAGCAGCGGAAGAAATACTATGAGAAGGGGGA
>NZ_FRAH01000106.1 GCF_900142265.1 Anaerotignum lactatifermentans DSM 14214
GGTTTTCTTCTTCAAGTTGAGCGAGGCGTCTTTGAAGCTCTTTGACTTGTTTGGCAGTCATGACTTCACCATCATCTGTTTCAACAGTTGCGTATTGTTTGATCCAGCGAGTGAGAGCAGTCTGAGAAACTCCGTATTCTTTACAAAGGGCAGTTTGTGTTTTGCCACCAGATTGATATAGATTTACGAGTGTTCTTTTGAAGTCTTCGTCATAGCGAATACCTTTGCTGTTTGTTGACATGTAAATACCTCCTTTTGGTGTCTACTTTATTGTAATAGATAGTTACTTTATGTGTCCACTTTTTTAATATAGATCCAGAATTCATTAAAAAAGTGATTGTACATAAAGAAAATGCCTTGACCTATGTGTTTAAAAATGGGAAAGAAATCAGGATACCAATCAAGTGAAGGAGTGAGATGTTATGTCAGAAACAAAGGTGAAAATTATTCAGCCAAAAAATAATGAGAGCAAAATAGAAGAAACTGAAAAAAAGCTAAGGGTTGCCGCCTATTGCCGTGTAAGTACAAACAGCGAGGAACAGGCTACCAGCTATGAAGCACAGGTGAGTTATTATACAAATTACATACTGCAGAATCCAAAGTGGGAAATGGCTGGCATATTTGCAGATGATGGCATATCAGCTACAAACACCAAAAAGAGAGATGACTTTAATGCCCTGATCAATGCCTGCGTCAGTGGTAAGGTAGATATGGTTCTTACAAAATCCATAAGCAGGTTTGCGAGAAATACGGTAGACAGCTTATATCATATCCGATTACTAAAAGAAAAAAATATACCTATCTTCTTCGAAAAGGAACAGATCAATACTATGGAAGCTGCCGGAGAATTGTTAATCACAATATTAAGTAGCTTGGCACAGGAAGAAAGCCGAAATATCAGTGAAAACGTAAAATGGAGTTTAAGGAAGAAGTATGAAAGAGGCGGACTAAATACCAGCCGCTTACTTGGATACCAAAAAGGTGATGATGGGAAACTGCATATTGTACCAGAAGAAGCAGAGATCGTCAGATATATATTCATGAAGTATCTGGAAGGAAAAAGCAGTTGTGCCATAGCGAAAGATGTGACAGCGCAAGGGAAGAAAACGATTCGAGGAAACACAGTGTGGAATCCAGGTGTCATTGATAAGATCTTGCAAAATGAAAAATACATGGGAGATATGTTATCGCAAAAAACGTATACTAGCGATTTCCTAACAAAAAAACGAGAAAAAAATGTAGGCGCCCTCCCACAGTATTATGTTGAGAACTCACATGAACCAATTGTATCAAGAGAAATATTTTATATGGCGAGGGAAGAAAGAATTCGCAGAAATTCCCTTCGGAAATTAGCTACAGGAAATAGAGATAAAGAAGGAAAAAGCAAACACAGCGGCAAGTATGCATTAACAGAAATCTTGGTCTGTGGTGAATGTGGACGACCATATAGACGCCAAATATGGACAAAGTATGGAGATAAGAAAGCAGTGTGGAGATGCAGCAATCGTTTGACATATGGAAAAACTTACTGTAAAAACTCTCCAACACTGGATGAGGAAAGACTGCATGAAAGCATTTTAGAAGCATTGAATAGAATCATACGAGATAAGGATGCTTTTATGGATACCTTTAGGGAAAATGTAATGGCTGTACTACAGACAGATTTAGAATACAGAGAAGAAAGCAATGACGATATGAAAGAACTTCAAAAACAAATCAGGGAGCTCATTCAAAATAACAACATTACGGATGAGCAAGAAGAATATGAAATAATTAGCCGAAAGATTGATGAGATCAGAAGAGAACGCATTGAAAGGATAAAGAAGCGAGGTGCTGAGAAAAGTCAGGAGTTAAAAATGGAAAAAATATGTGGTTTCTTAGAGCGAAAGCATGAGCTAAGAGAATACGATGATAACCTTATAAGAGGTTTAATTAAAACCATTCGTGTAATTAACGAGCAAAAAATGGAAATACACTTTAAGTCCGGAACAGTAATGACACAAAGAATCATTGAGAAGGAATACTAAGAAAGAGTGGCAGAAACACTATCGTTTCTATAAATGCGAAAATCAAAGCTTCCTGGTTTCACAGGGAGTTTTGATTTTGGTATTTTACCAAGAGCAGTGTTTTGTGGCGAGTGCGGTAAACCATACTGCAGGCAGGTATGGAAAATGATAAAAATGAGAAACGAAAAGGAAAGTTAATCAGGCTTCTTAAGTCAAGTAAAGGTATCCAGCGGATATAAAAAGTTGTGTGAAGAAATACTTCAAAAATTGAACTTGCTCAAAGAGGAAAAGCAAGGGTCCGAAAATAATAAGGAAGAACGAAAACAGATAGAAACTTTGCTTGATAAGAAATTGGATTTGGTAAGTCTGCTGCGTCTGTAGAAGTATGATGATGCTTTTGTAAGGTGGTTGGTTAGCTTCATTAAATTAAAGGCATGTAAGGTTTAAGGTGGGAATAGTAGTGTAGGGAAAAATGGAGTCAGGCAAAGAACTATTAATGTATAGAAAAAAGAATGAGAAGAATATAAAAAATAATGGAATGTTCTTTAAGAAAATATATTCGATTCACTTTGCGAATTTATATTCAAGTGTAATGCGGCTGGCAGTATAATTGCTTTGGAAAAAATGCCAATACCTTATCACAATTACTGTATTTTCCATTGTAGATATGTACAATTCTTGATTTTTCCAGACTTATCTTTTATAATGGTTTTACGGTGAGTCTTTGTACCACCAAGATAGCCGTATGGAGGTATTCCCGTACGGCTTTTATGGTATCCATAGAAATTTATGGTCTATGTCAGAAAAATTGGAGGGGTGCAAATGGCTAACAAAACTCTGGTTCCCGATAAGCTACATGGGTATTTGCTTCAGGTAATACATATGCTCTATGAGCTTATTTCTGTCGATGACCGTGTTGTAAGTATTGAGAAACTGGATGATGTAGCTGTAGAAATTGATGGAAAGGTTATTGCTGAACAATTAAAAAGTGTTACATCTGCTAACAACCCAGTTGCCAATCGAGCTGCTGTATTTTGGAAAACACTTTATAACTGGTGCACTTATATTGAAGATGCTTCTTTGCCATCTGATGCTATTTTGCGGTTTGTTGTTGTTTCAAACAGTACTATTACCCCTGGTAGTATCCAAAAAACTTTTATGGATGCTCATTCTGATGATGAGGCACAAAAAGCACTAACATATGCAAAAAAAATTATTCTTCCTACATCTAAGCAAGAGTCAAATGTTAATATATATGCAACTTTGCCAGAGTCATATAGAGACTACATCAAATATCTTTTCGATGATACAAAATCTCAAATTGTCTGCAATATTATTAAATCCATAGAAATTGAAATACATAATGATACCTATAATGAAGATCTTTTGCGACGGTTCACCAATCAACCGGGACTACCTTCTGAATATGTTGATCTTCTTCTGACAGATATGCTCGGTTGGGTTACGCAAAAAGTGTTGTCCTTTACAAAAGAAAACATGCCTGCCTACATTTCCTCAGAAGATTATCGGAAAGCTCTGACGCTGCAAATTAGAGCATGTAACACAAATGCTGTTCTTAGGGCCATCTCATCACCGCCTTCACATATTGAGCAAAGCGGTGAAGTTGAGCGCTTAGATGCCTATATTAGACAGCTGAAGTTAATCGAGGTGGATGATTCCATCATCTTTGATGCGGCCAGCGATTTTTTACGAGCAAAAATTGATAAGATAGAGTGGGCACAGCGTGGTCTTATAAACGAACAAAGTTTTGACGATTATTATGATGCACTTTACCGAATCTGGGTGAATCAAAAACATCTTATGGGATTGCAATACAGAACAGACCCCATTTCTTTTGGAACAGCAGTATACTTTAAATGCAGAGATGATTCTGGACATCTAAAATTACAAGGTATCGAGACCCCTCCTTTCTTTGGTAGTGGGACCTTGCAGTTAATGGCAAATAATCCTGCTGATGCACCAAAAATTGGATGGCACCCACAGTATATAAAGCTATTGAAAGAGGATAATATATGAGAAATTTTGATATGGATGTAAGATATGTACAAAATCCAGCGATTGGTGCAGCCCTGCTCTGGCGGTTTACTTGTGGGTATTATGCTAACAAAAATCAGCCGGTACCTTTTCCTTTGTTGTTCGTAATTTTACCTATTGTGCTCCGCCAAGACCTATGCACTATAATTAAAAGCACACAAAAAGCCAGTGGTTTGCCAAAGGTATCAGAAAAACTATTTTCGGAAAAGCTAAACGATAGTATTTATTATGTGAATAACACTGCCATACAAATGCGTGAATTAACACTTGATTCATTTAATATTGCCGTTGAAGCAAATCTTGTGTCGCTTTCCACGGAAACCGCAACAGTATTTCCGTTACTTACAACTATGCACAAATATGTCCCCAAAGGAGACTGCAGAAATATGATAACAGCAGCTGAGAAACTTGGAGGATGGTGCTCAGAACTCACACTTCTCGAAATCGGAAAATGGTTGAAAGTGAGGTTTTAAAATGAATTTTGCAATAAACTCTGTCATTTTATGGTCACGAAAGCAAGAGTATCCCCCACGTATCTTGCCATTTAAAAGCAGGGCAGTCAATATAATTACTGGTGCTTCGCGCACTGGCAAATCAGCTCTTATCCCAATCATCGACTATTGTCTTGGCTCTGATAAATGTACTATTCCTGTGGATGTTATCCGTAATGCATGTTCATGGTTTGGCGTGCTTTTCGATATGGAGGGAGAACAAATTCTGCTTTGTCGACGCGAACCTGGAGATAAAGCATCAACTGGGGATATGTTTATTTCACGTGGCAAAGAAATAACTATTCCTGAATACATAGAAAAAAACGCAAATGTTGAATCCATTAAGAATATGCTAAACGAGTTGTTTGCAATGTCTTTTCTTGACCTTGATTCCAACGCAAGCATATTTCGCCCTTCATACCGCGATTTTGTGGCATTTCTTTTTCAGCCGCAAAATATCGTTGCTAATGCAGATGTTTTATTTTACAAAGCAGACACTATGGAACATCGAAAAAAACTCATTGATGTCTTCCCTTATGCACTTGGGGCTGTAACGCCTGAAATTCTCGCCAAACGAAAAGAATTTGAAAGGTTATCAAAGATATCTGAACGATTTCAGCGAGATCTTGATCAAATCAAAACCGTTGCTGAGGGATGGAAGCAGGAAGTTGCTGGTTGGTTGAGCCAAGCACATGAATATGGCTTAACTAATTATATCCCAAGTGACACGGATGAGTTTACCCGTCAGGTTGATGAGCTTCGCACTATTTCGCAAAAACGAATTACAGATGCCTCAGTTGCACCTGAACATATTACAGAACTGTCAAAGGATCTTGCAGCGTTGCGGCAAGAAGAACAGCAAATATCTAGCGAATTGTTTTCTGCACGGAAACGCCACACAGACATGCTTCAATTAATGCAATCCATGGGGAAATATGACAAATCACTGCAAATTCAGCTTGAACGTCTTGATATATCAACTTGGATACGGTCCAACTTGACAGAACGCAATATACTTCCTATTTTCCAACCAAGCCATGAAAATGTCATGGAAGATGTAAATGCTTTGTGCACTGCACTCGAACACATGGAACGCAGCACGACTGAGATGGTCGTTGTTCCAGCTGCTTTTGAGAGAGAACTTCAAATTGTTCAGGTACAAATACAAGAGTTAGCTGATAAATTGGAAGCTATTCAAAAACGTATTATAGTTGAGTCTCAAGCACTTGCAATCCAGCGCGAAGAAAGTTATACCATGGAATCTATTTCTCGTTTTCTTGGACGCATAGATGCCGCAATAAGCACTTATGAACGTATTGGCACAGATAGCGAACTTCAAGCTAAGCTCGACGAGGTAAACGCTCGCATAGAGCAATTGAAAAAAGAAATTAATGAGTCTGCAATAAGACGTAAACTGGACTATGCACTGGGTTTTTTGAAGACAGAGATGGGAAAGATTCTCACTCAACTAGATGTTGAACATCCTGATGATCCCGTAGAGTTTGTTATAAAAGATTTGACTGTGCGGGTAAAAAGCCAAACAGGACGTGATGATTATCTATGGGAGATTGGTAGTGCATCCAATTGGCTATCTTATCATATAGCATTGATATTGGCATTACAACGTTTTTTTCAAACCAAGTCGAGCGTGAATGTGCCAAACTTTATTATTTTTGATCAGCCAAGTCAAGTCTATTTTCCGCGTACTCGGTATTTTGCAGATGAGGATACACCGCAATTAAATGATGATGATAAAAATGCGGTTAGAAAGATATTTGATAGCTTATCCTCATTTGTAAAAAATGCAGGTTTTGACATTCAGATTATTGTGACTGAACATGCTGATGATGATATATGGGGAAACATACCAGATTCTTGCATTCATTTGGTTGAAAAATGGAGAAATAATGTTAAACTTGTTCCGATTGAGTGGTTAGAGTAAAAACTTTAGTCAACTTGTGTAACCATGTCTTCTTGCTAAATAGAGAAGGACTCACAGATGCATTAACTGTGTATGTGAGTCCTTTTTTGAATGTATTATTTTAATTCTTTTATTCCAATCTCTCAAACATATCACCTTACAGATACTTTCTTTCGATGAACTAGGTGGCTATGGCTTCTATTTGACCGTAGCCAATCTTATGAAGTTACTGATTTTTCTCAGCCTCACCTTTCTACATATCGTTGCTGATATACGTATAGTCGTTCATAACAATTTCAGTACGAAGTGTCCTAGCATACTGGACAGCGTTTTTGCATCTACGCTGATAGAGAGGCTATTAAGATAATGGCGTGATTTCGGTAGTGATATTTCTAAGAAAAATGGGAAAGCACGAATTAAAGAAATATGATGATAGCCTCATTAGAATCTTAATTCAAACAATCATTGTAGTGAACGAATGCAAAATTGAAATACACTTTAAGTTAGAAATGATAATGACACAAAGAATCATTGAGAATTAATACTGGTAAGAAGCCAATTATAACAATGCCATATCTTTAAATGCGAAAATCAAAGCTTCCTGGTTTCACAGGGAGTTTTGATTTTGGTATTTTACCAAAATTAAGATATTTCAATACTCATATTCTTTGGTAAAGAACAACGAAATAACATAATTCGACTAAGGAGCTTACGCTAAGGGGGTACCAGGTTCACAGGGCATACTTATCCCAGCCTTATGCAAGCTGGAGGAGGAATAAAGAGTGATTTCAGCAGAAAGTTTACAAAGCTTCAAAATGCTATAAGGCGTAAAATACTTTTCCGTGAGGAAGACATTGGAAAATAGTTTTTTGGAAAAATGCAGAAGTTGTTTTGCTGGTATTTCCAAGAGGATCGCAAGGGAGGATGACTTGACATGTTTGACATGAAAGATTCATGGAAAAATTATGATGAAGATGCCCTAATGGCAGCAGTGGACTATTTTGCGGAATTTTTGGAAAAACCGGATAAAGAAATCCTGCGTGAATGGGTGATGACACATGTTCCGGCAACAGAAGTATTTACCGGAGATATGGATGACGGCGACTTCCTTGATAATGAAGCACTCCTTGACCCGTTCCCAGAATTTACGGAAGCGTTTTCGCCGCATTCAGAAAGATGGGATTTATTTTGCATAACTTGTGAAGATATGTCTGGTGTCTGGCTGCAAGAGTGGGATACCTTCGATCCGAAAGTTTTGCAAGAGGTTGTTGAACTTTTTGCGTTGTTCGTTAAGGAGCCTCATGCAGAGATAGAAGACTGGGTACGGGATAACATCAACCCTTCTTGGGCATTGGAGTTTGCGCAGGATTATGAGAGTCAAGTGGATGTTATTTATTCTATGATGGGAGAAGCCCCTTTTTTGGCGTTTCATGAGAAATTTGCGCCTGGCACAAAAGAATGGACGTGGTGCTGCGGATTACTCATAGATATGGGGGCGGAAGATATAGAGGAAATAGATTCTTATGAAGCATGAGAAAGCATCAAGGACAGCTATAACAGAAATTTTATAGAAACTACTTTTTACAAAGAAAGCGCGGTATGAAAATCGAATTCGTACCGCGCTTTTGCTTTATTACTTTAGTGCTGAAGGCTGCAAAGCAGCCTTTAACAACCGCCCGCTCTGCGGGTGAGATTAAAGCTTAAGCAAAAAGCATCGTCCTTGTTGTAAAATAAGGGTGTTCAAGCCTAAATATTTTACATAAGAAAGGACGATGCTTTTATGGCAAACAGTTTAGCACACACAAAATGGGTATGCAAGTATCATATCGTATTTACACCAAAGTATAGAAGAAAAATAATTTATTATGAATTGAGAGCGGATATTCAAAAAATAATTAAAGATTTGTGTAAATGGAAAGGTGTAGAAA
>NZ_FRAH01000102.1 GCF_900142265.1 Anaerotignum lactatifermentans DSM 14214
TGGACGTACCTCTGGTGTACCGGTTGCAGACCAACTGCACAGCCGGGTAGCTATGTATGGAACGGATAAACGCTGAAGGCATCTAAGCGTGAAGCCGCCCTCAAGATAAGATTTCCCATTCTTCGGAAGTAAGATCCCTTAAAGATAATGAGGTAGATAGGTTGGAGGTGTAAGCACGGTAACGTGTTCAGCTGACCAATACTAATAGATCGAGGGCTTGACCTAATAAAGATTTTATGATGAAAGTTTGATTGTATTCGGTTTTGAAGGTGCATAACCTTTACAGGAAGGCGGTCGAGTCCGCTGACCTCATAAATTGAAAATTTCCGGTGATGATGCGCTTAGGGGACACACCCGTTCCCATTCCGAACACGACGGTTAAGACCTAAGCGGTCGATGGTACTTGGTGGGAAGCTGCCTGGGAGAGTAGATGGTCGCCGGAATCCAATTTTCAATTACGGGGTGTGGCGCAGCTTGGCTAGCGCGCCTGATTTGGGATCAGGAGGTCGCAGGTTCGAATCCTGTCACCCCGAGTTTTATAATATGGTGGGTATGGCACAGTTGGTTAGCGCGCCAGATTGTGGCTCTGGAGGTCGTGGGTTCGAATCCCACTATCCACCCTTTTTTATGGGTCACTAGCTCAGTTGGTAGAGCACTGGACTTTTAATCCAGGTGTCTCGGGTTCGAGTCCCGAGTGACTCATTTCTTATTTTGCGCAGCCGTGGCGGAATTGGCATACGCGCTAGACTAAGGATCTAGTCCAGATTCTGGGTAGGGGTTCAAGTCCCCTCGGCTGCATATAGGATGTGCGCGAGTGGCTCAGTGGTAGAGCATCGCCTTGCCAAGGCGAGGGTCGCGAGTTCGAATCTCGTCTCGCGCTTTCTATTTCGTATCCTGCAATTATCGTATGATGGGCTATCGCCAAGCGGTAAGGCACAGGACTTTGACTCCTGCATTCGCTGGTTCGAATCCAGCTAGCCCAGGTCTCAAAAAAAGAAAGCGAAATAGCTTTATATAATGGGGTATCGCCAAGCGGTAAGGCAACGGATTCTGATTCCGTCATTCGCAGGTTCGAATCCTGCTACCCTAGGTTCCAAAAAAAAAAACCGAAATAGCTTTATATAATGGGGTATCGCCAAGCGGTAAGGCAACGGATTCTGATTCCGTCATTCGCAGGTTCGAATCCTGCTACCCTAGTTTCGAGAGAAGAAAACTCTCTAAAAAATTTCATAATGGGGTATCGCCAAGCGGTAAGGCAACGGATTCTGATTCCGTCATTCGCAGGTTCGAATCCTGCTACCCTAGCTAAAAAGAGTCTGATATACAGACTCTTTTTTTATATCTTTGAGCCGAAAAGGCTCTTTTTTGTTTCTTTTAAGAATATTGAAAGATTTGTTACAGCCCTGTAATGGAATAAGCATAGATTCTTTGTTAGAATATCATTAGAAATCGGGGGTGTGTTTATGAAAAAAGTCTTGTTAATGTCGCTTGTAGCTTCGTTTATATTTCCATCCGTTGCTTTAGGGAGAAGTGGCGCAGGCGTGAAAGATGAAATCAGTATTGGGGATCAAGAAGAAAAAACGCGAATTATGTATATGAGTGAGTACCATAAAATAGGGTTTCGCTGTCTTCCGCAAGGAGAATTGATTATTCGCTGGCCTTTAGGTACAGAAGAAGAAACGCTTTATTTTGCTCTGGAATCGCCGAGCGATCCGTCAATGACTGCAGATGGAGAATCCTTTTTGGAAATTTACAGCGTAAAAGGCGGAGAAATAGAAAGTTTATCAGATAATTCCTTTGCTGTAACGGGAACAAATATGCAGACCAATATCACAATGGACTGGTCACTTCCCAGGGCAGGTATCGTTGAAAAAACAGATTTGGTTTTGCATGTATCGGAAAATCAAGATATGAACGATGCAGAAACTTTTCCATTTTTGAAAATTATACCGGAGAACACACCAAATGCCATATGGCATGTATCTTCATGGAATATTAAAGAAAAGGAATATGTGGAAAAAAGTGATGTTTTAATGCAAAAAATGTTTGCATATCGTCAGGAAAATGGAACATATATGATACCTGGTCGTTTTTGGGTGGAGGAATATCCCCAATATTTGGGGATAGAATGGCAATGGAATCGTGCGGATAAAACGTTTCATATTTTCAGAAATGAAAAAGAATATATCTTTACAGTTGGACAAAACTATGTTTCTGTCAACGGAGAAAGATTTTATTTTATGACAACACCTGAAATTGTAGGTGGGCGCATTTATTTGCCACTAGATATGATGAAATTAATGTGGAGCGATGAATCTGAGATCATAGAACAAGATGATGTATTGCAGCTCATTGTTTGCACTTAATCCGTTCAAAAATCAATAGCAAGGGAAAGTTTCAAAGAAAGGTGGAGTAGATGATGAAAAAAAGATGTATGGCTTTGACGCTTGCGGCGGTTATGGTGTTTTCTGTGACGGCTTTTGGGGCAAGTAATCCGGCGCAGAATGGCAAATGGGAATCGGCTTACGGGAGTGGCACAGTATCGGCAGAGAAAGAAATGTATCAGACGCTTGACCGCAGTATTTTATGTGCAGATGTTACATTTGCACTGCCTGAAAATGCCCAGGGAAAAAATCTGTATTTGGCAATGGTAGATACAGAGGACTGGCTTTCTGATGGAAAAGCAGGTTTTTTACCTGGCTCTCTGGAAGAATGGGAAAACAATGATCTAAAGCAGATTCTAAACCCTAATGAACAGCAGATTTTTACAGTGCCTTTGACAAAGGATTTGTTAGACTTGAACGTGGTATATGATGGAGAAAGAAAAGATGGTAAAAGTATTTCTCTGGTGGCTTTAGGGGAAAGCCAGTATGCCGATAATCTTTTTGCTGAAAGCGAAGATCAATTATTGGTACAGGATTTGATTTCATTGTATCACAGTGTCAATTACAAAAATCAGATGGAAACGATTCCTTGTACCATAGATGTGACCATTGGTGCGGATACTATGCAAGTCAATGGAAAATCCTATCCACTGGATGTACCTGCATACATCAATGACGCAGGATATACCATGCTTCCTATGCGTGCCTTGGTGGAAAATCTGCCGGAAGAAGTACAGAAAAAAGTGGTTTGGGATGGGCAGTCAAAAACAGCTTTGATTTTGTGTGGCATGACAACCTATCGCTTGACTGCTGGAGAAAAAGAAGCCCTGAGAAATGGTGATAAACTTATACTGAATACACCATTGGAAATTAAAGATGGACGTGTATTCCTGCCTCTGCGAGATATGATCATGTTGTGGGAAAATGGTAAAATTGATTGGGACGCATCCACAAAAACCGTTCATATTTCCGCAGGTATGGTTCATTTTTTAGAGTAATAGACGAGAAAGTTGGGGGAAGAGATGAGCAGAAAACGCACGATGACAAAGTCTGATTGGAATAAACGAAAAAATGAGTTTGGGGTATGGAAAGTACTGAAAAACACAGAGAAAAAAGAATTTGGAGATGGATTTATCGTAAATTTTTACGACACCAATGGGCGATTGTTTTGGCGCTATGAAAGATATTGGAATAGCATAGGCAGGTTTGCCAAAGGCGATTATCGATATAGCAAACGGTTTACCTATGATGAAACCAATGGGCTCATTTGTGTTAAAAGAAAACATTCCGAAAGAAGCATGACATCCTTTTATGATGGGGAACAACTGGAGATGGAACCTCTTTCGGAAACAGAAGCCATGGATTTGCCATCCGAACTGCATCGGTTTTGGGAACGGGATAAGGCATCTGTTGGAAAGATTACATGGGATAAAGGGGAAAGCCTTTTTGGTTATTCGGTCTTTGACAAAGAAAATGGCGAAAAAATCCGTTATTATTTGCAAGATGGTTCATATTTCTGTATGATTTGCCGGGAAAATCCACAGAAACCATGGGTTTTGCGAGGACCCGCAGAAGGAAAGTATGCTTGGATGGTTTATGGTATAGAACGAAGAAAAGAAAATGAGGAAGATTTGTCTGCGCGGGTTACTGTTTATACGGATATCCTCTCTACAGAAATGTTTCTGGAAATTTTGGATTATTTCCGTTCCATGTGTTCGGGGGATATTGTCCTTTATTTGAATGGATGGTTAGCGATGCCTGCGGAAATTTCTAGAAGGAATGAACAAGAGGCGAAAAAACGGAACATTAACTTTTTTTTCGTGTATTAAGTCATTGGAAAAGTCGGAAGCAACTGCTTCCGGCTTTTCTTTTGCCTGTAAAATGAAAAAAATAAAATTTGCTGTCAGAATTTTTATTTTCTCTGCGAATAGTAGAGTGTAGCAGGATTTTGCAAGAAATGGAGGGAAAATATTATCATACAGGAAAAAGGGGGAAAGATGATGGAGGATAAAGAACTGCTCAGGGTGATGCAGCAAAACCCTGAACATGGTATAAGTTTGGTGATGAAACAATATGCAGCTTTATGTTATTACATCGTAAAACAAAAATTATCAGATTTTTCGCAGGAGGAAGTAGAAGAATGTGTCAGTGACGTATTTCTGGCATTTTATCATCAGTATACAGCTATAGATTTGGAGCGTGGCAGCATCAAAGGATTTCTTTCGGTGCTTTCCCGCAGAAAAGCTATTGATCGTTGGCGAAGATTGGCAGGAAAAGAAACATTACCTTTACAGGAAGCAATCACAACAAGCGATTCATTGGAACAGCAGGAGGAGCGAAAAATATTGTTGGATGCGGTGTTGGCGTTGGGGGACCCCGATGCAAAAATTGTTATATTGAAATATTATTTCGGTTATCCCACAAAAAAGATTGCGGAGATATTTGGATTGAAAGAAAATACTGTAGATCAGAAAGTGCGGCGCAGTCTGGCAAAGGTGAAAGCGATTCTGGAAGGAGGTGACTGCCATGAAGTATGATTGGGAAGAAATGCTGGATCGACTGGAAGAAAAAGACTTGATTGAATTTTTGCCGGAAACATTGCCGGAAATGGATGAAGTTACCCGAAAAAGAATTGAAAAACGTACATTACAGAAAATCAGAGAAGAACGCAATCGTTTCAGCAGGAAACAGATTGTGGCAGTCCTGATTTGTCTGGTAGCTGTATTGGGCATTGCCGGCAGAGAACCGATCCAGGCGGCTTTTGAGCGGCTGTTTTATTATCTGCCGGGGGCTGGTATGTATGTGGATGAAGAAGGGAATACCCTTTACGAAGCGGAAATCATCAATGGAGAATTCACGGAAAATGATATTCATGTGCGGCTGAAGAATGTGTATGCGGAAAATCACACAGTCAATATGGAAGTGGAAATGACGGGGGATTTATTGGAACTGACACAAGAGGCGTATGAGCCAGATTCCAAAGATAAATATGAGCAACTGGAGGAAATGTACGCAGTTACTATAGAATATGATGGAAAACAGGATAAACTTACCCATGGTAACAAAGGTGCTTTAGTAGAGGATAAGGATAATACCTATGTTATTACCCGGTATAGAAGAGATTACCAGCGATATGTGAAAAATGCGGAACAGACCTATGTTTTGCATATCGCGGGATTTGAAAACGCCCTTTCCTTCCGTTTGACCGCCAATACTGGAAAAGAACAGCCGGAAAATATCGGTGCCAGTCAGACAAAAAATGGCATTACGGTCACCGCAGGAGCGGAAGTGACGGAAGAAGGCATCTGGTTTGAATATTATGTTTTGAGTGAAGAAATTCTGGCAGAAACAGATCAGACACATCGCTTTATTGCCATTTCCCTTCCATATGAGTATTTTCAATGGAACGATGTTCCTGAGGCTGAATTATATCAGTGGAGATATGTGATGAATCGAAATGGAGAAATGCTGTATCCCAAAGGGCTTTATTTTCATGATAATCTGGAAAATGGGAAACGGATTCTTTATGAAGGGACTGCGGAAGATTTTCCTTTGACGTTTTATCAGGCGGCTTTCACAGGGGTTGGGGAGGAAAGAGGAACAATAGAAATCCCTGTGCCAGAAACCAGCGAGGAATTGGCAAAGACCATAGATTTTCCCTATGGTACGGTGACATTGGAACAGATTCAGACGAAGCCTGGAAATGAGAACGGAATCAAAGAACTGGAAATCATTTACCGCATCCAGCCAAAAGAAGGAAAGCGGAAGATGTATGGTGTTTTCATGCAGGTGCAGGAAGCGGTTCAGAAAGAAGCAAATGAATTGACCATTTTCCCGGAAGAAGATGGAACTTATCATTTTCCTGCGAAAATTTCCGCAGAAACAAAAGAAATCACACTGGAACTGTACGACCCTTATTATTGGATTGTAGATGATTACACGTTGGTAATAGAAGCACCAAACGAAACCAAATAGAGGATATGAAGGCGCTGTATTCTTCAAAAAATGGAAGAATGCGGCGCTTTTTTTAAATAGAAAAAATGAAATTTTTGTCACTTTTCCTTGTCTGCAAACGAATAGTATAATAAGAAGGGATTCAATTACATATAGAATCATTTACAATTTGAAAAAAGGGGGGACGGTCATGGATGACAGGGAACTGCTGCAAGTTTTGCAGAAAAATCCAGAAAATGGCATGCGTCTGGTCATGAAAGAATATACGGGTCTATGTTACTACATTGTGAAACAGAAACTGGCGGATTTTTCCGCTGAAGAAATCGAAGAATGTGTCAGTGATGTGTTTCTGGCATTTTACCATCAATATACAGCCATTGATTTGGAACGGGGCAGCATCAAGGGATTTTTGGCAGTCCTTTCTCGCAGAAAGGCCGTTGACCGTTGGCGAAAGCTGGCAGGGAAAGAAACCTTGCCTTTGCAGGAAGAAATCACGGCGGCAGATACGCTGGAACAACAGGAAGACCGTCAGATTTTGCTGGATGCAGTGCGGGCGTTGGGGGACCCGGACGGCAAAATATTGCTTCTGAAATATTACTTCGGGTATCCGTCAAAAATGATTGCCGAAGTCTATGGCTTACAGGAAAATACCGTAAACCAGAAAATACGGCGCAGTTTGGCGAAGGTAAAAGCCATCTTGGAAGGAGGTGTCTGTCATGAAGGGTGATTGGGAAGAAATGCTGGATCAGCTGGAAGAAAAAGAATTGGCGGAATATTTGCCGGAAACATTACCGGAAGTGGATGAAGTTACCAAAAAAAGAATTGAAAAACAGACACTGAAAAAAATGAAAAAAGAACAAAAACGTTTTAGCCGGAAACAGATTGCAGTGGCAGCGATCTGTCTGGTGGCAGTGTTGGGCATTGTGGGCAGAGAACCTATCCAGGCGGCTTTTGAGCGGTTGTTCCATTATCTGCCGGGTGCAGGCATGTATGTGGACGAAGAAGAAAATGTTTATTATGAAGCGGAAATCATCCATGGGGAATTTACGGAAAATGATATTTATGTACAGCTGAAAAATGTTTATGCAGAAAACCACGCAGTCCATATGGAAGTGGTAATGACAGGAACTTTGCTGGAATTGACACAGGAAGAATATGAAGATGACTCTCCGGATAAATATGACAAATTAGAAGAAATGTATGCACTCACCATGGAGTATGATGGGGAAGAACATGAAATGACTGCACCTAGTAAAGGGGTATTGACAGAGGATGAAAATGATACCTATATGATTACACGATATCGGAGAGATTATCAAAGATATGTGAAAAATGTCGAACAAACTTATACAGTACATATTGCCGGACTGGAAAATACTCTTTCTTTCCGACTGACGGCTAACACAGGCAAAGAACAGCCGGAAAACATTGGTGCAAGCCAAACGCAAAATGACATTACCATCACGGCAAAAGCTGATGTAACAGATCAGGGTATCTTGTTAGAATATTATATCCTGACGGATGAAAGACTTCCTGATTTTGACGATTATTTTACGTTCCGTCTGACACCTCTGCCGTATGGATGCAGAACACTTGACAGCATCACACAGGAAAAATATCAAGACATGCTTTATGTGACAAACAAAGACGGCGAAAGACTGCAATACAAAGGGCAGGAGGAAGTGGAAAACGGCAGACGGATGCTGCTGGAAGGCACGGCAGAAGATTTTCCTATCACATTCCATAGATCGCCTTTGACAGGTGTGGGCAAAGAACGGGAAACCGTAGAAATCCCTATGCCGGAATCCATTCGCGTCCTTGACCAGACAGTGGAATTCCCTTATGGTACAGTCACATTTGAAAAGGTGAAAGGAGAAAGAATCGAGCTATCTGGACAAAATGCAGCCGGAGAAGAAATTGTTGCGGAAGCAAAAGAGCTGGAAATCACCTACACCATTACGCCGGATGAAGGCAAACGTCAGCTTTACGGTGTGTTCATGGAAGTAAAAGGCAGTCTGGATGGACATCCCAAACAGATTTATCCAGACGAGAATGGCAAATTCCACTTTTATACATTGGTAAGCAGTGCCAATGAAACAGTGACACTGGAACTGTATGACCCTTATTATTGGATTGTCGATGATTATACTTTGGTATTGGAAGAACCGGAAA
The DNA here is from genome assembly GCF_900142265.1 of Anaerotignum lactatifermentans DSM 14214. Lineage (GTDB taxonomy): Bacteria > Bacillota > Clostridia > Lachnospirales > Anaerotignaceae > Anaerotignum > Anaerotignum lactatifermentans. Next base: position 8,511 of record NZ_FRAH01000102.1, read on the forward strand.
GTGTGAAATAAAGTGATGGGAGGAAATCCTGTTACAAATGAAAAAAGGAGGGTATGAAGAAAAGTCTGTAAATAAGATTCTTCTATGATAAGACTGGGTGGAATGCTTTGAAAGAGGGTATGAAGAAAAGTCTGTAAATAAGATTCTTCTATGATAAGACTGGGTGGAATGCTTTGAAATGAAGCACTCCACCTTTGTTTTATATATACCATCCAAAAGATGGCATGTCAATAACAGGCGGCTTTTCCGCCTGTTTTAACCAATCTGTTCTTTTTATTCTGGAAGCCGTCCTTCATACATAATACTTAATTCTCCGTAGACCTGACCCCAGTTCCGGATGGTGGTTGTCCATTTTTTTGTGGCTTCAAAGGTAGCCAGATACAGGGCTTTCAGCAATGCTG
>NZ_FRAH01000086.1 GCF_900142265.1 Anaerotignum lactatifermentans DSM 14214
ATTCACAAAGCGATTCTCAACTCCCGGACAGGTGACCTTAACAGCTTTTCAGCGAACTCTAAAGGAGCATGGAATCCGTCATAAACTGATCCGTCCTTTCACACCCCGTCATAACGGGAAAGTGGAACGCAGCCACCGGAAGGATAACGAGCGGTTTTATGCCACCCATACCTTTTATTCCTTTGAGGACTTTTCCAGGCAGCTCCAAGTCTATAACCGTAGGGACTATAATCTGTTCCCTATGAGACCTCTGGGTTGGAAATCCCCACAGACTGTCCTGAAGGAATTTATTAAGGAGGGTGTAACATATGTTTGACAAACCCACACTCTTAGAGATTATTCGGAAATTTTTGCAGCGTTTACTTTCACGCCGGGACCCATTGTTGTTGTCAGTACAACGCTCTTCAGGTACTGACCTTTCGCAGCAGCGGGTTTTGCTTTTATAATTGCACTCATCAGAGTCTGGAAGTTTTCTGTCAACTTCTCGGAACCGAAAGATACCTTACCTACAGGAACATGGATGATGTTTGTTTTATCCAGACGGTATTCGATTTTACCAGCTTTGATGTCGTTGATTGCTTTTGTTACGTCCATTGTAACTGTACCAGCTTTGGGGTTAGGCATCAAGCCTTTGGGACCCAGTACACGACCCAGACGACCAACAACGCCCATCATATCGGGTGTTGCTACTGCAACGTCAAAACCGAACCAGTTTTCATTCTGGATTTTGGGGATCAGATCCTCTGCTCCTACGAAATCCGCACCAGCTGCCAGAGCTTCTTCAGCTTTGTCGCCTTTTGCGAATACCAATACACGAACTGTTTTACCTGTGCCGTGGGGAAGAACGACTGCACCACGAACCTGCTGATCAGCATGTCTGCTGTCAACGCCCAAACGAATATGTGCTTCTACAGTTGCATCAAACTTTGTTGTGGAAGTTTTCTGCACCAGATCGATAGCTTCTGCTGTATCATAGAGAGCTGCTCTGTCTACCAGTTTCGCAGCTTCAACATATTTTTTTCCTCTTTTCACTTTCGTGACCTCCTTATGTGGTAATATCGGGAGAATTCCCTCCCACTGTACCGGCTAATGCCGTCTGTCTTGTCTTATTCTTCTACAACGATACCCATGCTTCTTGCTGTACCGCAGATCATGCTGTATGCTGCTTCAACGCTAGCTGCATTCAGGTCAGGCATTTTCAGTTCAGCAATTTTCATTACTTCTGCCTTGGGAACTTTTGCAACTTTTGTTTTGTTAGGCACACCAGAACCGGATTCGATACCAGCTGCTTTTTTCAGCAGAACTGCTGCGGGGGGTGTCTTTGTGATAAATGTATAGCTTCTGTCCTGGTAAACTGTGATAACAACAGGAATGATCAGACCTGCCTGAGAAGCTGTTTTTTCATTGAATTCTTTACAGAAACCCATGATGTTCACACCATGCTGACCCAGAGCGGGACCAACAGGAGGAGCGGGAGTTGCTTTCGCTGCGGGAATCTGCAATTTGATATAACCTGTTACTTTTTTTGCCATGAGTGGCACCTCCTATAAATGTGGTAATTAGCGGGGATTTTCCCTCCCACCGGCGACATAAGCCGCCTTCTTCTGTCAACTGTTAAATCTTGTCAATCTGAGCGAAATCAAGTTCTACCGGTGTTTCTCTGCCAAAGATGGAAAGACTTACGACCACCGTCCGTTTGTTTGTGTTGATTTCCTGAATCACACCAACGGAATTTGCGAAAGGACCGCTGGCAACGCGAACGGAATCCCCCAGTTCTACATTCAGGTTTTCCACTTCGCCGCCAATGCCCATAGCATATACTTCCGCATCTGTCAGTGGTACGGGTTTGGAGCCGGGACCTACAAAGCTTGTTACCCCTCTGGTATTTCTGACGATGTACCATGTTTCATCTGTCATGATCATCTTCAGAAGTACATAGCCAGGGAATACTTTGCGCTGTACAGTCTTTTTCTGACCGTCTTTGATTTCCACAACATCCTGCAAAGGCACGCTCACCTCATGGATGAGATGCTGCATACCTCTGTTTTCCACGGTTTTCTCGATATTCGCCTTTACCTTGTTTTCATAACCGGAATAGGTATGCACAACATACCACTTGGATTCGGCAGATGTGTTTGTGTTCATTTCTTCCGGCTTGTTGATTTCTTCAGACATACAACCATCCTTTTTCTCGTCGTTTCCTTAACCTAAAAGATTGATCAGCGTGTCATACCCTGCGGAAAATACCGTATCCATGCAAGTAATGATGACACCCACAATCAAGGATGTTACGATGACCGTTGCCGTGCTTTTGACGATATCCACGCGACCGGGCCAAACGATCTTTTTGAACTCAGCCTTGTAATCTGCAAAGCCGTCACGTTCTTTGCCTTCGCTGTGCTTGGACTGCTTCGGCGTTACTTTTTTAACTTCCTTCGTTTCATTTGGGCTTGTCATGTTCTTTTCTTCCATACGCTTCACTTCCTTTTTGGGAGTAGCCTCAATTACTTCGTTTCCTTGTGTAATGTATGGGCTTTGCAGAACTTACAATACTTTTTGATTTCCATTCTGTCAGGCATAACTCTCTTGTCTTTGGTTGTGCTGTAGTTTCTCTGTTTGCACTCAGTACAAGCTAAGGTAATCCGTGTTCTCAAGACTTCCACCTCCATTTGATGATTTTCACTTTTTTGCATAAAAAAAAGACTTGCGTCCTTTTCCCTAACAGAATATCACAAGTCCTTTTTGCTGTCAACCATAAATTTCGAAAAAACATTGATTTTCTGCCGTTTTCTCAAAATTTGGCACATTTTTTTACTGATTTTTCAAAAAATCTTCCAGAGCGATGGCAAGCTGGTCAGGACAGCTGGTATCTCTGGGACCGCAAGTGATGCCGCGCAGTCTTTTTGCAGCTTCCTCCGGTGTCATGCCTTCTGCCAGAGCAGCCAGACCTTTGTGGTTGCCGTCACAGCCGCCCAGGAAAGAAATGTTTTTCACAACGCCGTCTTCAATGTCAAATTCCACTTTTCTGGCACAGATGCCCTTGGGTTCATATGTGATATGCATGTTTTCTCCTTCTTTCTACAAAATTCTCTCTAAAACGCTAAAAAACAGCATATCACACTTTGCCTGAAATTGCAATAAATGAGCCTTTTATTTCCTGTATTTTCCAATGGGATATGTAATCAAAAACAGCACCGCCGCTGTCAGCACCATAGTTGCCCCTGCGGAAGTATCTCCGTAGTAAGAAATAGTCAGCCCTGCCAGGGCAGATACCAGACCAAACACCGTTGTCAGCCAGTGATACCCTCTTGCGCTGCGTGTGACGTTTCTTGCGGCAGCCGCAGGCAGAATCAGCAGAGAGTTAATCATCAGAATACCGATGGCGCGGATAGATACCATAACCGCCACAGCCACCATAATAACGAAGATGTTTTCCATCAACACCACTCTTACACCACGGCTGGCAGCCAGAGAACGGTTGATGCTCAGCAGAAGCAACTGATTGTAAAACACTGCCCAGAGCACATATACCCCAATGAGTACCAGCAGCAGTACCAGCAGATCTGTCTGGCTTACAGTCAGGATGTCCCCAATCAGATAAGAGGAATACTTACTAAAGCCGCCGCTTCCTGACAGAATCACGATACCCAGTGCCATAGCTGAGGAAGAAAACACACTGATGATGGTATCAGAAGAAGCCATATTAGCGGCTTTTACCTTTGTAATGACCAAACTCAGGAAAATCCCGAATGCCAGCATGGCAAGGATGGGATTATCCAGCCCTAAAAGCACTCCCAGCCCAATGCCTGTAAAAGCACTGTGTCCAAGGGCATCGGAGAAAAACGCCATTTTGTTGTTTACCGCCATGGTACCCAACAGGGCAAAAAGCGGCGCGATAAGCACTGCCGCCAGAAAGGCATTCTTCATAAAATCATATTGAAACATGGAAAGAGGAAGGCTTTCCAGAAATCCATAAATGACGCTCATGCTTCCCCCTCCTCTTTTTCCAGATAGCCAAACACACTGCGGAATGCCTCTGTTGCGTATACCTCATCGGCATCCCCCTGTGCAATGACTGTTTTGTCCAACAGAACGACTTTATCCGCATATCGACGAATCAAACTCAAATCGTGGGACACCAGCAGGATTGCCATGTGGTATTTGTCCCGCAATTCTGTTACCCGATGATAAAACAAATCCAGCCCTGCCATATCCACACCGGAAACAGGTTCGTCCAGAATAAGCAGGTCTGGCACCGGATTGGTTGCCAGCGCCAGCAGAACTCTTTGCAGTTCCCCGCCGCTGAGAGCGCCAAGTCTTCTGTCTGCCAGATAGGCGCAGTTCATATCTTCCAGCATTTCCTGAATCTGTTTCTTTTCGCTTTTCCCGATTTTCCACCATACAGGGCTTTTGCCCCTTGCCGCAGCCATAAAGTCTGAAACGCTCACAGGCGTAGAACGGTCAAAATCCATCTGCTGAGGCACATAGCCAATTTTCGGCTGTATGATTTTTGCCCCATGGTGGTCCTGATAGGAAATTTCTCCTTTATAAGGGCGTTCTCCCAAAATGGCTTTTAATAATGTAGTTTTGCCTGCACCATTTTTTCCAATAAGTGCTGTCAGCTCCCCGCAGTGAAACTGCAAATTGATGTTATCCAGCAGGGTATCCTGTCCGCTGACCACCTGTATGTCTTTTAAGGTAATGCTGCATAGCCCACAGCTGTTGTGTGTCTGCATGTTCGTTCCTTCTTTCGTTTCTTATGACAATGCATCTGCCAAAATCTGCAAATTCCGTTCCATTCCCAGACGATATACGTCTTTGTTCAGTTCACCGGAAGTGATGGGGTTCAGTTCTACCACCGTTGCCCCTGTTTCCGCCGCCAGTGTTTCTGCATATTTCATACCTGCATCGTCTGCTGCCAACAGCAGTTTGATGCCGTCCTCTTTGATTTCTTCAGCCGCTTCTGCCATTTCTTTTGCAGAAGGTTCTTCATTTTCGTCAGCATAAATGCCAACGCCCACTTCCAGACCGCACAGCTCTGTCAGATAAGGGAAGCCTTCATGGAATACTGCCACTTCTGTGCCCGGTGCCGCTTGGATGGCTTCTGCCTGTGCAATGACGCTTTCCACGCTTTCCGCAAAAGTAGCTGTATTTGCCGCATACTTGTCTGCATTTGTAGGGTCTGCCTGAGAAAGGGCGTCACAAATCACTTCTGCCTGCTTCACCCCATTGGAAGGATTCAGCCAGATATGTGCGTTCACTTCTTCTTCATCAGTTTCTTCTTCCCCTTCATGGGCGTGACCGTGGTCGTCACCAGCCAGTGTCACAGAACCAGTAGATGTATCTACGATAAACAAGTCAGGATACTGCCCCATGACCTTATCCAGAAAGCTTTCCATGCCCAGACCGTTGATGAGCAGCACGTCTGCGCCTTCCAGTGTTTTCATATCTTCTGTTGTCAGTTCATAGTCGTGAAGGCAGCCTGTCTGGGGCTGTGTCATATTTTTCAGTGTCACGCCTTCCACGCCATCTGTCACATTTGCTGCCAGCAGATAAACGGGATAAAAACTTGTCACAACGGTCAAGCCGTCTGCCTGTGCTGTTTCTTCTGTTGTATTTTCACTACCATTGCCGCAGCCGCCCAAAACCATTGCCGCAGCCAAACAAAAAGCCAATATCTTCTTCATATGGCATCTCCTCTCCATTCTAAATGCAATTCAGTTGCAAAATGATTGTATGCCCTTTGTTCCCACTTGTCAAGCCGTTTTTTTCTGGTATGATAAAAGTATGCATCACAAATGACCGGAGGATTTTTATGATACGCAAGTTTCAAAACCATACACCACAAATACCAGATTCCTGTTACATCTTTCCCACTGCCACCATCATCGGCGATGTGGTATTAGGCGAAAACGTCATTGCCTATCCTGGCGTTGTCATCCGCGGCGAACGCCATAAGGTGGTCATTGGCGATAACACCAATCTGCAGGAAAACAGCACCATTCATATGGAATGGGACAGAGACTGCATCATCGGCAGCGGTGTCACCATCGGACATAACGCCATTATCCACGCCTGCACCATCTGCGATAACGTATTGGTAGGCATGGGTGCCATCGTACAGGACGGCGCTGTCATTGGCGAAAACAGCTTCATTGGTGCAGGTGCGCTCATTCCCCGCAAAATGATTGTTCCGCCCGGCAGCATGGTCTACGGTTTCCCTGCTCGGATTGTACGCCCCATTACGCAGGCAGAGTACGAAGAAATCCGAGAATCTGCCGCAGAGTATCAGCTCTACAAACAAGATCTGGAAGCACAAGATGCAGCCTTAGCAAAAGAAGGGCGTTTGGACTGACTTTTGTACCCATAAAGCCAATTTCTGAAAAATTATATCAAATGGTTTTATGCTGCAAATGCCCATTTTCCGGTACATCCTGCCCCTTTGTTTCCTGATGCATCTATTTTTATACCAAATTTCGTAAATATTCCTTGCACAATACGAACTTTTGATATAAAATAGGCTTGTAGAATGATAAAGGAGGTGTATCCAATGGCTCACAAAATCGGACCCGAATGCATCGGTTGCGGCGCTTGCGCTGGCGAATGTCCTACAGGTTGCATCCACGAAGCTGGTGGCGTTTACGAAATCAACGCTGCTGAATGTATCGACTGCGGTACATGTGCTGGTGCTTGTCCTACAGGCGCAATCAAAGCTGAATAATTTCAACTATAAAAAAAGTGAGTGCAAACTCACTTTTTTTGTTTCCCAAAAAATAAGCACGAAATCAAATTCCATTGATTCCGTGCTCTTTTTTTATTTAAAGTCCAATTTCATAAAATGTTCTATACATTTGCTTTCTCATTGATTCCCATCAAGCGCTTTTTTCCACTTTGATGGTTTTCAGCACATCCGCCAATGCATTGTGATACTGCAATACCAAATCCGCTTCTTCTGTGCCCGGTTCAAATACGGAATCCTGCATACCTGCGTAAGCCAGTACAAAGCCCTTTTCTTCATCCCGCAGCACTTCTGTTTCCAGGGGTACTTCCTGGATCTTCAGATCATCATATTCGCTGGTAGTATACAGTACAATACTGCCAATGTTACCTACCTTGTCGCCTTTTTTGAACTGAATGGTCGCAGCATTATCATATTCGGAATAAGGTTCAAAACTCAGATATTCCACCAGATTATCCGGCACACTGAAGGAGATGGCGTAACGCTGTTCCCCCAGCTGTAATACCGTATCCATATTGGGTTCTGCCGGCAGACCACTGATTTTTTCCAGTTTCAGACTGCCCAGAATGTCCTGTGCCGCATTCTGATACTGCTGCACCAAATTTGCTTCTTCTGTACCCGGTTCAAATACGGAATCCTGCGGACCATTATAAGCCAGTACAACGCCATTTTCCTCATCCCGCAGTATTTCTGTTTCCAGTGGCAGATTTTCATTTTTCAGCGCATCATATTCTGCCGCGTCATAAATCACCAATCTTCCAATATTCCCATCCTGATCACCTTTGGTAAAGAGAATATTGGCTGCCGCAGTGTCCTCCGGGAATGTGGTCAAACTCAAATATTCTGCCAAATCAGAGGGAACGCGGAAAGAAACTTCATACCGGGAAGCGCCCAGCTGCAATACTGTCCGCATGTTTGGTTCTTCTGTCTGAGCTGTATTTGTCTGTTCTGTTTCTGGAGCCTGCTGTGTGGTGCAGCCTGCCATGGTTGCCGCCATTACCAGCGCCATTGCTGCTGCAAAAATGTTTCTCATCTTCTTCATAGTAACATCCTCCTTTTACTTCGTTACTGAAACGCTCATCTAATCTCTCAGACTGATGCCCCGATCATAAATTCCTTTTTTTCATTATAGCAAAGAAAATACATTTGTACGCAAACACACTTCTTTTGTAAGATTTTCTTGTAAATCCTTGAGATATTTTTTGTTTTGCAAAAGCGCAGAGAAACAATGGTTCTGCTTCTCTGCGCGTTGCAACACAAATCCGTTATTTTACGATTTCAAACTCCGGCATACCTGCTGCACCTGCAGCGATTTCATATTTCTGGAAAACGATGACGGGATTGCCTGCTTCATTGATATAGAATTTTGTTTCCGGTGTAATAGTGGTAAAACCGCCCATTTCTTCATCGAAGTACAGCCCGCTGTCGTCTGCAGCGATCTGTTCTTTGATGCTTTCGTTGGCAATGTCAATATAATCAGGTCCCAGCAGTTCTTCCAGTGTGATTTCGCTGTTATCTTTCAGATCCACATTGTAGCATTCATAAATATAATCAGCGCTGACCATATTATTATATGCTTTCAGGACAAAGGATACCTGGTCTTTTGTTTCAGACTTTACATCATAGTCCACATACACCTGAATGTCCTTATCGTCAAATTCTTTTTCCGTACCGCCCGTTGCCAAAAAAGCTTCTTTGTACTGAGCAACTTCCCAATCCGCTCTCGCTTCGTAATCTGTTGTCAGGTGCAGAATTTCATCATTGATTTCTGCCGCATAACCATCTTTTCCTGCTACCTGTGGTACATTGATGCGAAGTTTCATGTCTCCCTCATCACCTTCATAGGTGCGTACTGTTTCCACAGCAGAAGCCTTGTCATCCTGTTTTTCTTCTGCCAATGCAGTGCCTGTTGTGCCGCAAATTACCGCACATGCCATCATCAAACCAGTTGTTTTTTTCCAATTCCAATATTTTTTCATCTCAATCACCTTTCCTCTGATCTTTCTATTTCTAAACTCTTCATTACTGCCCTATTCTTTTCATTCTGTAAATTTATTTTGTGATTTCAAATTCTGGCATCCCTGCAGCCCCCGCTGCAATTTCGTATTTCTGGAAAACGATGACAGGATTGCCTGCTTTGTTGATATAGAAGTTTGTTTCCGGTGTAATGGTGGTAAAACCGCCCATTTCTTCATCGAAATACAGTCCGCTGCTGTCTGCATCGATTTGTGCCTTGATGCTTTCATTGGCGATGTTGATATAATCAGGTCCCAGCAGATCTTCCAGTGTGATTTCGCTGTTGTCTTTCAGATTGATGTTGTAATATTCTGTTACCACTGTGGATGCGTTCCAGTCTTCATATCCAGTCAGTACCAAAGAGAGAGTATCTTCTGTTTCGCATTTCACTTCATAATCCACATTGACTTTGATATTTTTTGCCTCAAATTCTTCTTCTGTGCCGCCTGTTGCCAGAAAAGCTTCTTTGTAGGCTTCGATGTCTTCCGCAGCCTTCGCTTCGTAATCCGCTACGATCTTCTGAATTTGTTCATTGACATCTTTGGAATATCCTTCTTCCGCACCATCCACCTGTGGAATTTCTGTGGAAATGGTCTTGTCCCCATCGGATATTTCATAACTGCGGAATGTGAGTACCCGGGAGATGCCGCCCAAAACGGGATTTGCCTGCATATCGGTGGCAAATGTGGGGCTGATATTCAATCCAGCTGTAAAGCAAAATACCGCACATGCTGCTACCAAGCCTGTTGTTTTTTTCCAATTCCATCTTCTCTTCATATGACTCACCCTTTTCCCATCTCGTCTTGTCTGAATCACTTCTACTTTTTCATCTTTCTGTTCTGTTTCTTTGCTCATCTCACCTAATGCCAGCCGCATTCTCTCATTTAATTCGGCTGGAATCTCAATCTGCTCGTAAATCTTTTTGGTATCCAGCAGCCGTTCCTCCAAATCTTTTGCCTTCATGTTGCCACCTCCCCATAACATTGCTGCCGCAGTTTTTCCAGTCCCGTGTATAGCCGATATTTCACTTGGCTCAGGCTGATGCCTGTTACCTCAGCGATCTCTGCCAATGTCATGTCCTCATAAAACCGCAGCACAACCACCGTTTTCATCTCCTCCGGCAGCCCCATGACCGCTTGGTACATTTCACTCTCTTCCTGCCATTCCTCCTTTGATCCATCGGGAATTTCCCGCATCTGTTCTGGTTCCAAGGGTACTTCCCGTCCATATTTTTTCATATAAGAAAGACTTTCGTTCACTAAAATCCGGTAAAACCAAGTCTTGATATATGCCATTTCCCGAATGCTTTCTGCATGTTCCAGTCCCTTCACCACGGCGTTCTGCACAATATCCAACGCCGCTTCCTGACTGCGTACATATGAAAAAGCAAGGCGGTAAAATTTTTCCTGGTTGGCTACCAGGTACGCAGCCAACGCCTCTTTTTGATTTTGGCTCATACTTCATACCTCCATCGCCTGCGCTTGTTTTCCTTTCTGTTATATAGACGATTCACCCCTTGAAAAAGTCTGAAAAAAAGCAAAAAAAATAAAAAATTTTTTGCATAAAAAACCCCGAAGGGATAAACCCTTCGGGGAATTGGTTTTTAAGCCATTGTGTTTGATATATTCTGTTCGAATTATACCAGACCCTGAGCCATCATAGCAGCTGCAACTTTCTTGAAGCCTGCGATGTTAGCACCAGCTACCAGGTTGTAACCCAGACCAGCTGCTTCTGCTGCTTCAACGGACATTGCATGGATGTTTTTCATGATGCCAACCAGTTTAGCGTCAACTTCAGCGCCATCCCAGCTGTATCTCATGGAGTTCTGAGCCATTTCCAGAGCGGAAACTGCTACACCACCAGCGTTAACAGCTTTAGAAGGAGCAACGATCATGCCGGGTTCAGCCATAGCTCTTGCCAGACCTGCGTTTGTTGTAGGCATGTTAGCAACTTCGATGTAGTATTTTGTGCCGTTAGCGATGATCTGTTCGATTTCAGGAACATCCAGTTCGTTCTGGTATGCAGCGGGCATGCAGATATCAACTTTCTGACCCCAAGGTTTCTGTTTAGGGAAGAATTCAACGCCGAATTTATCAGCATAGTCCTGAGCACGGTTTCTGCCGGAGTTTCTCATTTCCAGCATGTAGTTGAATTTTTCTTCTGTTGTGATACCTTCGGGATCGTAGCAGTAGCCGTCAGGACCGGACAGTGTAACAACTTTACCACCCAGCTGAGCAACTTTCATTGCGATACCCCAAGCAACGTTACCGAAACCGGACATAGCAACTGTTTTGCCTTCGAATGTGTCGCCTTCATGTTTCAGAACTTCGTTTACATAGTATGTAGCGCCGTAGCCTGTAGCTTCGGGTCTGAACAGGGAACCGCCGTATTCCAGACCTTTACCAGTCAGGACACCATTTTCCCAGCAGCCTTTGATTCTCTTATACTGACCATACAGGAAGCCGATTTCTCTGCCGCCAACACCGATGTCACCAGCGGGAACGTCAACGTCGGGACCAATGTGTCTGTACAGTTCTGTCATGAATGCCTGGCAGAATCTCATGATTTCCATATCGGATTTGCCTGTGGGATCGAAGTCGGAACCACCTTTGCCGCCGCCGATAGGCAGACCAGTCAGGGAGTTTTTGAAGATCTGTTCAAAGCCCAGGAATTTAACTACGCCAGAGTATACTGTGGGATGGAATCTCAGACCACCTTTGTAAGGACCAATAGCGGAGTTGAACTGTACTCTGAAACCACGGTTAACCTGTACTTTACCAGCATCGTCAACCCATGTTACTCTGAAAGAGATCTGTCTTTCAGGTTCAACCAGTCTTTCCAGCAGACCCATTTTTTCATATTCGGGATGCTGTTCTACTTCTTTTTCGATAGAAGAGAATACTTCTTCTACTGTCTGGATGAATTCAGGTTCATGTGCGTCACGTTTTTTAACCTGTTCAATTACGCGTTCGATATAAGCGTTCATAACTCAATGACCTCCTACATTTTGTCTTTTCTTTAACTGAGTTTTTGCGGAAAACCCGCTTTTTTGTTTCTCAATGAGAAACAGTGAAGATGAAAAAGCCCCTTCTTTCCAACGTTTTGAACAAACCCGGAAAGTTTTTTGGCTCTCTTACGTCTCTTATTATAGCACACTTTTTATGGATGTGTAGCATTTTTTTGAAGAATTGTCTTTATTTTTCCACAAAATTTCCATTAAAAAATTATGCAAAAAAACGTTTTCTCTTCTTTTTTCGTCATCTTTAAAAATTCCGTAAATTTTGGCATAGTTTTAACAATGATTTTTTGGATAAAATCGAACAATTTGCACAAAGCCTATTTTGCCAATGGGAAAAGAAATCCGAACTATCCCTTTGCAAATCAAAACCACTAGTAAACTAGTGGTTTGAACAACCCCTAGAAGGGGTATTACGTGCTGATTCCCTAAAAGGGAATATTGAAGATTTGGCATCGCATTACGATTACAGGCAGCCACTAAAAGTGGCTGTCTTTTTTCGCCTTATTCTCCTCTATTACCCGTAAACGGGTCTGTATACTCTTTTAATGAAATCTGATCTACCATATAATCTTCTTCCAACTGATTTTTTATGTACTCTTTTATCACCTTTTCATTTCGCCCTACTGTGTCAACAAAATATCCTCTTGCCCAGAAATTTCTTCTCCCATATTTATATTTTAGATTTGCATGCCGATCAAATATCATCA
>NZ_FRAH01000118.1 GCF_900142265.1 Anaerotignum lactatifermentans DSM 14214
TTTCGTTATCACCAACCTGAATGGTAAGCACTTCTTTTTTTCCTGCTGTATTAATTCCAAGAATTACATATGCCGCCAATTTGCGAATGACACCGTTATCCCGGACAGAATAGTGGATTGCATCGATAAATAGAATTGGATATACTTCATCTAACGGGCGGTTCTGCCAATCTTCAATCTGAGGGAGGATTTTATCTGTTACATCAGAAATGAATCCTTCCGAAGTTTCAAAACCGTAAATATCCTCGATGGTTTCGGAGATCTGTCTGGTAGTCATCCCCTTAGCATACATAGAGATGATCTTCTGATCGATATCTGAAATATCTTTCTGACGCTTTTTACGATTTGAGGTTGAAATGTGGATTTACGGTCCTGAGGCACCTCAATTTCCACGGAGCCATAGCTGCTGTTGACTCGTTTGCGTTTGTAGCCATTTCGATAATCATCGTTATCAGAACGCTTGGATTTTTCATATCCAAGGTGGTCTTCCATTTCGGCTTCCATCATTTCTTTGATGGTTCCACCAAGAAGATCTTTTAGAGCATCTTGAATATCTTCGGCTGTCTGAATATCGTATTCTTCCAGCAGCTGATGGATAATGTTACGTTTTCCCTCTGTCATTTGTACCCGATGTATGGGTTTCTTCTGTTTTGCCATAATAAAAGGTCCTCCTATAATTTAGATTTTACCATAGAAGAACCTTTCAGTTACATATTTACAGAAAAAGTTTCACACTGCCGCTGTATCTGGCTATGATAGATATTACGAAAAAATGGACAGGTCACAGACAGGATTGGGGTCAGATCCATTCTCAGCTGGAGATTTTCTTTGAAGAAAGGCTGTCTGGATTATAAGCAGCGACAAGACTGACAGGGCTGGTCAAGCCAGCCCTGCTTGACATGTCTGGAAACTGCAGTATAATACAAAGCAAAGGCAGAACCTCTAAATTGGTTCTGCCCAAAGTAACTAATGGCATATCTTATATCAGTTTTTTCAGTTTACACAAAACTTGAAACGGTCTCTACCATTATTCAAGGGATATGCTCATATACTTATAGATAAAGTGCTAAATAGCAGCCAATTGACAATTCAAGAAATAAATCTCCCCTTTAAATGATAAAATTTACCGCACATTTAGAGGGGAGATATTCTTCTAAACCATTATTTCTATAAAACAAAAGTATGTCTGTTTGCTCCTTCATATCCATTTGGATCAATAAAATTCACAACAACATCAGCCTTAAACTTTGAGCTATCTTCATCATAATAACGAATGATATTATAACCTTTAATGATACAGTTGGTATATTGATGTTCCAATAGAGTTTTTTCCCATAATTTCTCGTTAGAAATATTAGGTATTTTCATTTGATCCATATTTAGATTTTCTATCATGTTACGATTTCCGGTACATTTGATTGTTTTTACATATTTTTGAATTATGGTTAATTGATATCCAAAATTTGTTTTATAGTCGCCAAGATAGTAATAAATATCTAAGTAATGGATAGAAGGAGTAATTGTTGATGAATACTCTGTAATAATAAAATCATCAATTTTGAATTGTGGATCTATATTTTGTTTTATATATTTTTCTATGGAATCATATTGTTTTGATTCTGGGATATACATTAGATTATTGTCATTAAAGATTAGATCTTTTCCATTATCATATTCAATAATATCAACAGTTTCGGATATTCCGGTCTTATCTTCTGTTGATTCTCTATTTGATTGTTCGATAAGTATTGTATGACTGTCTTGATCCCATATGATTTCTAGGTTAGTTAAGCTGGCAATATCCCTGATAGGAAAATACGTATATCCGTTTATATTATATCCGGCTAGAACTTCATGATTTCCATCTATGATGATATCTTGATTAGTGGGAGTTCCTTCAATGGAGGTGTTGTTTTTTGTTAAGTTAATACTTAAAGAATTTTTATCATTTTCCTCCAAAGATAAAAGGATTGCTTTATTACTGTTATCCCATTCGATTTTAAAATGAAATGCATTAGCGATATCGCGTAATTTTATATAAGTTTTGTTATTAATAGAATAGGTAGAAATATTATTTAGTTCCGTAATTCCATATTTTGTTTTAGTTATTATAGGATACTTATTGGGTGTGATATGGAATGTGCTAGCTCCAATAGTTATTGGAGTATATATTTGTGTTGTGATAAATCCACATATTATTAATTTATGTAATATTTTAAAATGTTTATTCATATCTTTCACCTCAAAAAATCTTAGAATTTCTCAAAAAGGAGTTATTCATATAATATTACGGTATTTTAGTATCTATTTAATAAATGTGACTTGTTGCAAAACGATAACCTTCTGAATCCTCGTATACTGTATTGACAATATGGAAAACTTTACAACTGCTAGCATCAAAACGTGTTTCCAATTGCTGTTCTTTTACAATAGCATTTTCAACATTATCTTCAGCAATTGCTTTTTTGTAAAAATCATCATCACTTATGTTTAAAGTGTAAGAGCTCAGTACCAATTTATCAAGATCTACTTTATCATGATCTTTTGTAAAGGTGATGATTGTAGCTAATCCATCAATATAAATAACAGTAAACCCGTAATTGGTTTCTAAATTATTAAACACATATTTAAATTCTACTAAATCCACTGTATTGGTCATATGATTTTCTCGAACGACATAGTCGTCCAAATTAAATTTAGAATCAATAAACTTTTTGATATAACTTTCTAATTCATCATATCTTCCTTGCTGATATTCTATATGTTCTGTTATAATATGTTGTTCTAAGCTATCAAGCAGAAAATCATCCACAGTAATATTGTCACTTTGTTTTTTCAAATTGCTTGATTTTATATTGCTGGGTTTTTGGAGTGTATCATTAATATCTCCAAGCATGTATGTTTTCCAAATATTATTGTTGCTTGTAATTTGACTATATTCATTTAGCATATAATTTTTTGTTGAAATATATGCATTCATGTATGTTTTTTTATTTACACACAAATTTTTGGCAAACTCATCACTAAACAGACCAACGGTTCCACTATCAATGTCCTTGCACCATCCGAGAACAAAGTTTGCACCATTGTCTATAAAAGTAGTTCCCAGTCCAACATATTGATTTCCTACTAATGCACCCGTTGAACAAGCAGAAAGAATTACACATTGAGAATTACTAAAATTTGTATTCGAAATATTCTTATGAGATGGTTTGTTTGTTTGGGTAGTAATGCCACAACCATGACCAGTACTAATACCATCATACATTCCATGACCAGCAATATAAAGGAATCCGCTATTTAAATTTGCATCTGAATATTCTTCTATAGTTGGATTCAAAAAGAGACCAGGAACATTAAAACCATATTCTTTGAGCCATGCACTTGTGTTTTCCAATTCCACTCGGGTGTTGATTTCTTCATTTGGATCGTTACCACCAAAAAAATAGGCATCTTCTGCTTTTGCAAATACGGGAACTGAATTGCTAAGTAACAATAATGTTGATAATAAACAAATTAATCGATATTTCATTATTTTACCTCCCTAATCTAGATCCTTTTTGAGTTAAATTCCAAGATTTATGATTATATTAAAATAAGAGTATGAGCAACCGATTTTGTGTATAATTATAATAAGTATGCTTTTTAAAAATATAGATTATTATCGCCATTCTTATATCTTTGAAAATTTCTGTAAAACATAATTATACCTCCATCAAATAAAATAATATAATACATTGTATCATAATATAATATATATTTAAATTGATGTTGTCAATAAGATTTGTAGTATTGTTAATAAAAGAATGGTATTCTAGCAAGATATTAATAAAAATCATATAATTGACAATAAATAAATAATATATTAAAATATAATGTAAATAAATATAGGAGATGATTCTATGAAAAAAAACATACCATATCTTTTTCCAATGGAGTATGAAATGATGATGGTTTTTTGGAATAGTGATAAACCTTTGACAGCTGTGGATTTGATGGAATGTCGCAAAGAAGGATCATGGTCAAAGAATTCGACTCATCCATTGATCAGAACTTTGTTAGAAAAAGGTTTTCTTGAAGTATGCGGCACACAAAAAAGTGGAAAGGTAAATAGTCGTCTGTTTGTACCTGCAATTAGTATGGAAGAATATCTTTCTAGTCAAGTATCAGAAGTTTATGAAAACAAAAAATCAAAATTTAATATTGGATATTTTATGGCAAGTTTGCTGGGTGACGATTCTGCAAACGATGAAAAAATCATTAAT
Source organism: Anaerotignum lactatifermentans DSM 14214 (assembly GCF_900142265.1). Taxonomy (GTDB): domain Bacteria; phylum Bacillota; class Clostridia; order Lachnospirales; family Anaerotignaceae; genus Anaerotignum; species Anaerotignum lactatifermentans. Next base: position 4,266 of record NZ_FRAH01000118.1, read on the forward strand.
GATTTGGAAGAATGGATCAAAAAGCGCCAGAATGGTTTAGAGGATAATGATAATCATGGTAAGGAGAATTGATATAGAGGTGCATCATGTTTTCGATAACAGGGTATTCACTATGTACGGCACTAATTGTTAGTAATTTATTTTTTATCCTTTTTATTTTCCTAGCAAATTCAAAAAAAATACTATTGCAGAGTTCTTTAATACCATTTAAAGTCATTGGTATTTTGATTTTGGTTAGGATGTTTGTGCCACTTGAAAATGGACATACAGAAGTAATTCCATCATATAATGTATTTCCAATGATACTGGATGTTCTCCAACGACCACTTTTTGATATTGGGGACTATCATGTAAAAATTGGAATATTACTTATGCTGATATGGATTACTGTTTCAGTACTTTTGCTTATTCATAAGTTTAAAAGTTATCGAACCTTTGTGATTGGCTGCAGTGGCGGAACTATGAGGTGCGATAAAAAGATGGCAGATATCTTGGAGGAAGTAAAGGCAGCAAACGGCTATCATTTTCCAACTACGCTGATTGTGGACAAATATTTTGATAGCATTATGGAGTTTGGCTTTTTTAAACAAACGATTCTTTTGCCTGATGTATCATATTCGGAAAAAGAACTTAGATACATACTGCATCATGAATTAGAACATTTTGCAAATAAAACAAATTGGATTAAGCTATTGATCACGATTATTGAGGTTCTGTTCTGGTGGAATCCGTTGGTGTATGTATTTAGAAATGCATGTTCGCATTTGCTGGAGATTTATTGTGATTATTCCATTAGCAAAGATTTTAAACAGTGGGAAAAACTAGAATATTTAGAATGCTTGTTACAGGAAGCAAAACGGGAATATTCGATACGGGCGCAAGGGGCAAAAAGAGATGTTTTTTATATTAACAATTTTGCTTTTGGATCACATTTAAAACAGAGATTCGAAGTGCTTTTGGATAGAAAAAGGAATTACATGTTCGAGATTGTACTTGGTATAGTCATGTTGATAGGTTTTTTCTATTCTTATAGCTTTGTCATTCAGCCGGGATATGCACCACCTGCTGTAAATCTTAGTGATTTTACACAGCAGGAATATGATATCAGGTATCAGAATGGAAAATACTTTGTTTATGTTGGAGATGAAGTGATAGCAGAATTTAAAACAAAAGAAGCAATGGAAGATGTTGGATTTGTATCAACGGAGGGATTTTAAATGAAAAAGAATTTTTTGAAAGTAATGTGTTTGACAATGGCGTTAGCTTGCATGCCGGTTCCTGCTATGGCAGCAACTAATTCAGAATCAGTAAGTGCAGTAGAAACTGATGCGGAATCAGTGGAGCCAAGAGCTGATGTTATTTACTATGTACATACAACTGTTAATGGTGTGAAAATGCATAGATTATGGAATGAAACAAAAGGGGTATGGGTAGGTCATTGGACAGAATGTGATTGTAAATAAGTAACACTATGTTGGACTATAGTCAATAAAGTGGACACAATTTATAAAGAAAAGTGCCGAGTACAGCTGCTTAGTGCTGTGCCCAGTACCATTCTTCTTTTTCATTTGGTGTCATCATTCCGAGAGAACTATGCGGTCTCTTGGCATTATAGAATCCTTCGATGTATTCGAATACAGATAACCGGAGTTCCTGCAGAGAATGATATGTTTTACGGTTAACTTCTTCTTTTTTGAGGTACTTGAAGAAACATTCACAGCAGGCATTATCGAAAGGATATCCTTTCTT
>NZ_FRAH01000020.1 GCF_900142265.1 Anaerotignum lactatifermentans DSM 14214
TGCTGCTATGATCTCTATCCCTTTTCTTTCGCATAATTCTCTAAGAATTTTCCCTATTTCAGCTTTCATTTTTCCATATATTACCTGTCTTCTATACTTTGGTGCAAATACAATATGATATTTACATTCCCAACTCGTATGTGCTAAACTATTCATATAAAAACCTCCTATGCTTTCTTGTGTCTTGGCGGACTCAAGATAATTATAGCATAGGAGGTTTTTGCTTGAAGCTGAAGCTCACTGATTCCCCCGGCATAGCCGGGGGTTTTTATTGGATTCACCAAAAAAACAGCAGTGTCTTTCCTAATCCGAAAAACACTGCCGATTCTCTTATTCTTCCGTTTCTGTTTCTTCCTCCGTATGGGGTATTTTATAAATACGCAATTTTCCGATACGGTTCTTTTCCATATCTTCTACCACAATACGCAGACCGTCTGTTTCGATTTCTTCGCCGTCTTTGGGGAAGTTGCCCAGCACCAGCAGTACATAACCGGCAATGGTATCCACTTCCTCGCTGATGAGCTCGCATCCGATCATTTCGTTCAGATCTTCCAGACGGGTGCTGCCGTCCACCACGAATTCATCCTCTTTGACAACTTCGATATCTTCTTCTTCGTCGTCGAATTCGTCCTCGATTTCCCCAACGATTTCTTCTACCAGGTCCTCCATGGTCAGCAGACCAGCTGTACCGCCGTATTCATCTAGTACGATGGCCACCGCCAAATGGTCGTCCCGCATCTGGGCAAACAGCTGCGCCAGAGGTTTGCTTTCATAGGTAAAGAAAGGTTCTCTCATATATTTCGCCGGTGTAAAGTCCTCCTGATCTGCCAGGAACACATCTTTGACATACAGGACACCGACAATGTTGTCCAAATCTTCTTCGTATACAGGCACACGGGAAAAACCTTCTTCCCGCACCACTTCTACAAATTCCGCGTAAGTGGCTTCGGTGCTGACAGCCAAAATGTCCGTTCTGGGTGTCATGGCATCCCTTGCTTTCGCATCGCCGAAGTTAACCACGTTATCCATCATGGTACGTTCTTCCTGTTCCAACACACCTTCCTCATGGCTTACATTCAGAATGGTACGCAGTTCCGCCTCTGTAATCAGCGGCGCTCTTTCATTGGAATTGCATCCCATCATTTTCGCAAATGTGCCTGTAACCACATTCAAAACCGCAACCACCGGTGTGAAAATCCAATTGAAAAACGCAATGAGATTGACAACGATCAATGCCACTTTTTCTGCTTTCTGCGCCGCAATGGTTTTTGGTGTAATTTCCCCAAAGATCAAAATGATGATGGTAATCACTGCCGTTGCTACCCCAGCGCCGCTGCCGGCATCGCCGTTGAAAATCTGGATAGCCAATGCTGTTGTCAGTGCAGATGCACCGTTGTTTACCAGGTTATTGCCGACCAAAATAGAGCTTAAAAGCTTGCTGGGGTTGTCCAGCAGCTTCTGAATCTTATCTGCGTTTTTGATTTTTTCATCCACCATATTCCGCAGCCGAATCCTGCTCAATGAAGTCAAAGCCGTTTCAGACGCTGAAAAAAACGCTGAACCGCATATCAGCAATATCAAAATCCCGATCAACACCGGACTGCCTCCGTCCACAAAAATCACTCTCCTAAAAAATACATATAACCTTCTTTTTTACAACTTAATATTTTATTATAACAGAAAAACCCGATTCTTTGCAAGTTACGCCATTTCCTGACGGTTTTTCTCAATTTCCTCTGCCAGTTCGCTCAGTTCCATCCAGCGTTCCATTCTTTCTTCCAGCTTTTCTTCTGTGGCTGTTTTTTCATCGGAAAGCTCCTGCAAACGCATATAATCTGTAGTACATGCTGCCATTTCTGTTTCCAGTGCAGCAATCTTATCTTCCAGTGCGGCAATCTCATCCCCGATGGAATCGTATTCCCGCTGGTCTTTATAAGACATCTTCAGCAGTTTCTTTTCTGCTTTCCGTTCCACAGGGGCTTCTTTCTTCACAGAAACACTCTGGCTTTCCACTGGCTGTTCTTTCAGATAAGCGTTTCTGAAATCGGTATAACCGCCTTCGTACTGCTTGATGCGTCCATTGCCAAGGAAGGCAAAAATTCTGCCCATAGTCTTATCCAGGAAATAACGGTCATGGGATACGGCTACCACTGCCCCTTGGAAATGATCCAGATAATCTTCCAGAATCATGAGGGTTTCAATATCCAAATCGTTGGTAGGTTCATCCAAAAACAGGATATTTGGTGCTTCCATAAGGACTTTCGCCAGATACAGCCGCCGTTTTTCCCCGCCGGAAAGCATGGAAATCGGTCCTCTCTGCATGGGAATGGGGAACAGGAATTTTTCCAACAGCTGAGAAGCAGAAAGTCTGCCGTCTACCGTAGGCACATACTCTGCCACATCTCGGATATAATCCAGTACCCGCTGATTTTCGTCCCATTCTTCGTTTTCCTGGGCAAATACGCCAATTTTGACTGTTTCCCCTCTTGTGACCGTGCCGCTGTCAGGCTGAAGCTGACCTGTCATCATTTTCAGCAATGTAGTCTTACCGCAGCCGTTATTCCCGGTGATGCCCACACGGTCATTCCGCAGGATGATATAGCTGAAATCATGGATATATTCCACGCCGTTATAGCCTTTGCAGACATGTTCCAGTTCAATGGTCTTTTTCCCCAGACGGCTATTAACAGAAGAAATATCCACACTCTGTTTTTCTTCCGGCGCACGAATGGCAGACACTTCTTCAAATCGCTGCAAACGGGCTTTCTGTTTGGTGGAACGTGCCTGCGCCCCACGACGCACCCATTCCAGTTCGTTCCGCAGGAAGTTCTGACGTTTTTTCTCCTCGGAAAGAAGACGTTCTTCCCGTTCCGCTTTCATTTCCAGATATTTTGTAAAGTTTGCCTGATAGGTATAAATCTTCCCTTTTTCCAGTTCCAGCATACGGTTTGCTACCCTATCCAAGAAATAACGGTCATGGGTTACCATCAAAAGGGCTTTGGAGTATTTTTCCAGATGTTTTTCCAACCATTCCACAGTATCGTTGTCAATGTGGTTGGTAGGTTCGTCCAAAATCAGCAAATCCACAGGCGCAATCAATGCCGCTGCCAATGCCACTCGTTTCCGCTGACCGCCGGAAAGAGTTTCTACAGGCTGGGAAAAATCAGAAATACCCAGACGAGTCAGGATGTTTTTGGCTTCGCTTTCCAAAGACCACGCTTCTGCCTTGTCCATTTTTTCGGAAAGCTGTGCCGCCTGTTTTGTCAGTTTCTCATCGGTAGGGTTTGTTTCCAGGGCTTTCATGGTGCTTTCGTATTCCCGCACCAGTGCCATTACAGGGTTATCCCCATAAAATACCTGTTCCAGCACAGTGGTTCCCGGACGGAACACCGGGGACTGGGGCAGATACCCCATACGCATACCGTTCATGGTAATGATTTCCCCACTGTCCGCCTGATTCACGCCTGCAACGATTTTCAGCAGGGTAGACTTCCCTGTGCCGTTGACACCTACTACACCAATTTTATCCCCTTCGTGGATGCTGAAGGAAATATCGTCAAAAATCACTCTTGTACCATAACTTTTACGGATATTCTCCGCTGTCAGTAAAACCATGTTATTCCCTCTTTCTATGTATCGGTCCCCTGATGGGAACCATGCAAAAAACGGGCAGACCACCCTTTTGACGCGGTCTGTCCCGTTTACAATCATTCTTCCTTTTGTTCGGTTTCCGCATTTGCCCCTTCGGTGACAGGCACCACAGCGGCTTTCTTTTTGCAGTAAACATACAGCACCACAGAGGCAATGATCAGTACTGCTGACAACGCCTGAGAAACGGGCACATTGCCGATGCAAAGCTGGTCTGTGCGCAGACCTTCGATCCACACACGCCCTAAGGCATAGCCAAAGAAATACGTTGCGCAGACCTGACCATCGAATTTCTTTTTCCGCTGCAAAATCAGCAGAATGATGAATACACACAGGCTCCACATGGATTCATACAAAAATGTGGGGTGCACCTGAATATAATCCACGCCATTGACTGTCACCAGATTTTGCAGAATATCCGGTGTGACATCAGAAGCACGCACCTGAGAAAGCTGATACCGCATGGCAAACAGGTTATCTGTAAATCCGCCGAAAGCTTCTTTATTAAAGAAGTTACCCCAGCGACCCAGCATCTGTCCCAGAATCAAAGATGGTGCCATGGTATCCGCCATAACCCAGAAGCTTTTCTTTTTCAAATGGCTGTAAACAATGGCTGTGAGGACACCACCAATGATGCCGCCGTAGATGGCAAGACCGCCTTCCCGGATGGCAAATATTTTTTCTGGATGCTGGCTGTAAAAATCCCAGGAAAAAATAACATAATACAGTCTTGCGCCGATGATGGCAATGATCATGGCATAAATGATAAAATCCAGATAGGTATCCGGGTTTTGACCCGTGCGTTTGGCTTCATGGAGCGCCAGCAGCACCCCAAGAATCACACCAAGCCCAATGAAAATACCATACCAGTAAATATCCTGTCCAAATACTGTAAAAGCCGTACGGCTCAAGTGGTCGATTTCGATTCCCAGATTGGGAAACCAAATTTCAGGCATAAGATCCCTTCTTTCTATCGCATTACCGATAGAACCATTTTATCCTGCGCAATGGTATTTTGCAACAATTTTTCCAAATCCTTTTTGTGCAATTCTTTCGTCAGGCGAAAAAGATCGCTCAAATCCGCGTCAAAAGGCGTCAATTCGATCTGCGTCAATCCAATGGCAGAAATGGACTGGAACAGCCGCAAAGTCTGCCCTACTGCCTTTTTCTGCAGTCTGCGGAAATGATTTTCGTCGATACCGTTCTGCTTTAGCCGCTTCCAGTGGGTCAAAAGCAGTTCTGCCGTTTCTTCCGCCTGCTCGCCACTGCCCATAAAGGCGCAGAAGGCAAAACCGTTTCCACAGCTGTACATCCGCTCCAGCGGCGCATCCAGCAAATCTTTTTCATAAGCTTCCAGAAAAAACGGACTGCTTTCTCCTGCCCATAAATCCATCAAAAGCTCCATGGCAAGTTTCTCCCGTAGATTTCTTTCCCCTGGTTCCAGTTTAAAGCCAACTTGAAACACTGGTCGGCGCAGTCCCATAGCAATTTCCCGATACCGCTCCTGAATGGTGTCCGGTTCTTTACAGTATACAATTTTTCCGGTGCTTTCTTTCTCCTGAACCAGCGCTGTTGCTTCCATGATCTGATGATCATCCACATCGCCGGCACAAATGAGCCAGAACTTTTGGGGCAGATAGCAGGCATCATAGACTTTCTGCATCTTCTCCGCTGTGGTGTTTTTCACGCTTTCTTCTGTTCCTGCAACGGGAAAACGCACAGGATGCTTCTGATACATCAAATCAACCATAGTTTCATAAGCTGCCCGGTTGGCGTCATCTTTCCCCATGCGAATTTCGCTTCGGATGATGCTTTTTTCCTTTTCCACATCTTCCTCCTGAAAACAAGGATGCTGCACAAAATCCAGCAATAACCGCAGGTTTTCCATAAAGTTTTCACGGCAGGAGAAATAGTAGACTGTTTTTTCCCCATCCGTAAAAGCATTGGCTGCCGCTCCCTGTTTGCCGAACTGAAAAAGGGCATCTCCCCAACTCTGCTGGAATAGCTTATGCTCGATGAAATGGGCAACACCCAAGGGGAAGCGAATCGGCTTTTCGCTGTTTTCTCCCTGACAGCAAACATCGTTGGAACCGAAAGGCACCACCACCGCCGCAAATTTTTCTCCAAACTGTTTTTTGGGGTAAATACAGCAGCGCATACCTGCCGCCGCCCGTTCCCGCAATATGGTTTCTCCTGCACCATGGCGCATCAATCCCATGAAAATTCCTCCTCTCCTGTCAGGGCATACATTGTCCGCAATGAAAGCTTCTGTGCCGCTTTTACCACATCTTCTACTGTTACATCTGCCAGTCTGCGAAGCATCTGTTCAGAATCCAGATTTGTTCCAATGATTTCCTGCTCCGCCACATAGTCCATGATTTTCCATTGAGAATCGGAAATATCGGATATCTTTCGCCGTATTTGCTCCACTGCATCTTGAAAATCGTCGTTTTTGATGCCATGATCCGCCACATTCTGCAAAATTCGACAAATTTCTGATGCTGTATGCTTGGCGTCCTTCCCAGCAACGCCCGTTTGGACAAAAGCCAATCCTGTCATGGTGTCGCATGTCATGGAAATATCGTAACACAATCCCTGTTTTTCCCGAATTTCCTGAAACAACAGTCCATTTCCACCGCCCAACACTTCACAAAGCACCCGCAGAGAATGAAAGGCTCTGTCCCAAGGATGCAAACCGGAATCAAAAGCCAATACCAGCCGAGTCTGTCCCATATTGGCTTTTTCGGCGATTTTGCGGCAAAGAGCCTGTTTCCGGGAAGTCTGCTGAAATTCCCACAATTCTTTCCCTTGTAAATCCAATGCGCCTTTCCATTTCTTCAACATCTGTCTGCCGTCGCTGTCACCGCAGACATAGAGATACACTGGCGCATGTGCCAGCACATCTTCATAAAAACCGCTGATGTCCGCCGAAGTGAGCTTTTCCAAATCTTCCAGATACCCGTCGGCGCAAATGCCTGCACCTTCGTCTTCCGCTGCCAGTTCTCTGGCTCGTTTTGCGGCAAAGGAGATTTTGTCATCTGCCTGCGCTTCTAGCCGCCGTCTTAAAATGGCTATACACCGTTCCACCGTTTCCGCAGGAAATTGGTTGTCTATTCGTTTTGGATGCTTCATCAATTGGAGCAGAAAATCCAGCACTTCTTTCTCTGACACATGCTTGGAAACTTCCATGGAGAAAGACAGCCATGCTTCTCCGCCTTTTTTGATGATCTGCACCTGCCACAGCGCGCCATAACATTCCTCTGCCGCTGCTGCCACTGCTGTCACAGAAGGATATTTCTCCGTTCCTTTTTGAAGCACTTCTGCCAATAATGCAAGCTTTGTGGCATTTTCCCGGCGCAAAGGCACACGGAAAAAGCCCAGCAGAGCGTTTGTCTTGAACTTCTTTCCATCTACGAAAAACATCCGGCATTGTTCCGCTTTCTTTGCCGTTGTATTCCTCATGCAATCACCTCATTTTGGTTTCTTTCCTCCTATTCTTTCCCGAAAGATGGGAAAAAATCCAAAAAAACAGCAGAGCCTGCTGTTCAGACTCTGCTGTGTGTGATTCTATTTTATTTCATCCATTTTCCATCCAGCAAATCTTGTGCGTCTCTTGTCAGAGGGAAAATGTCGCTTCTATCGATGTATTCCAGAGAGAATTTTCGATTCAGTGCGGCAAAATGTTTCAGACCAAAGGCAATACGATTCAAATAAGAATATACGCCGATGGCACCTGTGGAGAAGTTGTTTGCTTCTTCGCCGTAAATATTCCGCAGTTCTCTCAAATCTGGGAACAATTCATCCACTGTGGAGCCGAACCGCTGGAGTTCTATAGGAATGTTACCTGCTTCGATGAGTTCTCCCACTTTTTTGGCACTCATTGCCGCTGCCATGGATGCCCGGCAAATGCCGATGGCGCTCACATAAGGCGCACCAAACGCCAAAGCTTTATAAACCTGATCTTCCATGGCAAAACCGCCGGTGATAGCAATATGGGGCAAACTCAAGCCTTCTTTTTCCATACGGGACATGATCTGCACCAGTTCACTTTCCATTGCCACTGTAGGCAGGCACCATTCGTTCATCATTTTACAAGGGCTGTAACCGGAGCCGCCGCCTGCGCCGTCGAATGTAACCATATCCACCTGTGCCATGGACGCAATGCGCAATACCCGTTCCAAATCAGCCGGATCATAGCCAGCCATTTTGAAATATACATTTTTCAAGCCAATGGCACGGAGTTCATCAATGCGTTTGCAAAGGGATTCTTCGTCCCACATAGGCAATCTGCCATAAGAACGGAAGTTTTCCCCAAAGCCTGCTTTGTAGCGTTCCTGCATCTGCGGATCGGAAGGGTCAGGAATCACCAGCAGACCATTCTGCTGTGCCTTCAAAGCATCCTCCAAGGTTGCCAGACGGTTTACAGGCTGTGTGCCTTTGGCGGACTGACCGAATTTGATTTCAATGGCTTCACAGCCGCATTCCTTGATGGCGTATTCCGGTACACCAATGCGGTCATCGTCAATATTCACCTGCAAAATAATCTGTCCATATCCACGGTAATATTTTCGGAAAGCATCCAGAAATTCTTTCAGCTTCGGGCAATGTACCACTTTGCCGTTTTCCAGACGCAGTGTAGGGTCTTTGGTTACGGCACCTTCGCCGATGACGGTCAATACGCCGGCCATAGCCGCACCGCCAAAGTAATCCTGCCAGTTCAACTTAATCAGAGCAGGCAGAATGATGGGCAATTTCAGCTTCACAGGATGGAGTGTGCCGATTTCTGTTTCCAGATTCACATCGTGAATGGTTGCCTTATCGGAATCCGCTTCCGCACCCATAGCACCAAACACCCGCCCATTGATGTTGAAATGGGAGTAATCAATGGGATACTGTTTTTCCGATGCTACCTGATTGTCCCCGGTAGTGGTGGGATACACGGCATCTGCACCACGCACAGCAGACAAACCAATTTCACAAGTACCTACACAATCTGCTGTGCACATGGAGCACATACCGGAAAATGTGCAGGGATGAGCAGCATCTCTCAGTTTTGTTCTGTTGAAGGCAGAACCAAGCAAAGGACTATATGACATAACCAAGACCTCCTTATCGCATCATAATTTATCATAAAACCATGGTAACATTAAGGATGATTATTGTCAATTTTAACAATTCCTATATTTTTTCAGGAATTTATTTCTCATAACTGTGTATGCATTTTTGCAATAATATATGTTCATTTCGAATAATTGTATTGATAAAAACGCATACTTTCATTTCTGCCATGTCATGGCAAAATCTACAAAGGGCTGCCATGTCTGACGGAACAGACTGTTTTGCAGATAAACGAAATTCAATTCCCGAAAAATATCAAAATTCAAAATTTCCAGAGGGAAAAGTCGCTTTTCTTCTAACTCCTGTTTCACCACCGGTTCATACAAAAACGTAATGCCAAGGCTGGCTTCCGTCATGGCTTTGATAGCTTGAAAATTGCTGATTTCCTGTACAGTAGAATAACTATGCACCGTAAAATTATTCTCTTTCAGCAATTCCTCCAGAATATCTCTGGTACCAGACCCAGGTTCCCGCAAAATCAATGGTTCTGTGTGGGTTCCCCATAAGGAAATAGATTTCCCACGCAAGGGACACGCCTTCCCGCAAACCCCCAAAAACCGCTCTCGTTTATAAAGGGTAAAATCATATTTTTCTTTATCAAAAAAGCCTTCTACAATGGCGAAATCAATTTTTCCTTCTTCCATCATGTGCAGCAGCTTTCCTGTGTTATCCACTGTCAAATGCAGGCGATACTGTGGATATTCCTGCAAAAAAACTACCATAATAGGCGGCAGCATGTAATCTCCGATGGTTTTTGTGGCACCAATCCGAAGATGGATTTCCGTATTTTCTTCCCGCTGCATCTCCTGCAGAATTCCTTGGGCATTTGCTGTCATTTGCTGGGCAAGGCGCCGCAGAGTTTTCCCTTTTTCCGTCAGACGCAGCACTTTCCCCTGATAGGAAAAAAGCCTACAGCCATAATATTCCTCCAGCCAGCGAATCTGCTGTGTCACAGCCGGCTGGGTAATATGCAGCGTTTCTGCCGTTTTGGTATAATTCATAATATCACAGAGCGCCAAAAACGTTTCCACGCGATTGTCCAGCATGATATTCTCCCCTTTCAAAACTTTTCCTCCATCATACCATATTTCTGCCCATGAAAAAAGCAGAGAAACCATTTGGGGCATCTTCATAAGAAAACAAAGAAAGCCAAAATCCTTATCATTGCAAAAGATTTTGGCTTTCTTATTTTAAGATTTTATTTAATATATTTTCTTCTGAAGACCGCCGTCGCAATTCCTCTTAAGAAATCAAGAAAAAGGAAAATCTATGTTTTCTTAAGAGGAAGTTGCTTTTGGTCTCTCTGCTTCCAATTCATTTTTATGCTGCTGCCAATGCTTCCGCAGGTACTTCAAAGTCAGGTACTGCGTCAAAGTTGCTGCATGTCATGTGTACCAAAGTTTTGGAAATGGTAACAGGATTTTCTTCTCCGCCACTCATAACATCCATAATTCCCTGCATCATGGCTGTCATATCCAGTTCGTACTGCATCACATAGCCATCGTCACTGATCCACAGTTTTACAGGCATGCCTTCTACGCTGTCCATGAGGGTAACCAGATCATCTGCGGAAATACCCAAGCCAGCAGTTGTAGATTCGATACCGGAGTTTTTCAGAGCTTCTTCCATAGCGTCGCCTGTCAGCAGACCTTCAATCACTGTTGTCTTGTTACCGTTGATTTCTTCTGTACCTGTGACCTTGAAGGCCTCGATGTTTTTCAGATACAGATCCATATTCTGTCCTGCGTTGTACTGAGAAACGTCTGCACTTGCCATAGGCTGGTGAATCCATTCTCCGTCCACCTGCATATATGCATCCACAGTATCACCGTTCTGTACTGCATACATTTCATATGTCTGCAGCGCTTCGTCGTTCAATGTCATGCTGATGGTCATATTGGTTTTGAAGGGATCCAGCTTCAAATCCATATCAGATTTTACCACGGACTTCATGGATTCTTCTTCAAAAGCCATATCCATCTGTACTTCCATCTGGGCAGACATACTTGTCACTTGCGCCATTGTGTCATTTGCTTTCTGCAGCAATGCTTCTACGTCTGTTGACTGTTTCGCACCACAGCCTGCTGCTGTAGCTGCCATTGCCAGTGCCATAGCCAATGCAAAAATTCTCTTTTTCATTTACCTGTCCTCCTTTGGGTTGGTCTTGATTAAATTTGATTTTCTGCATCATACCATAAACAACAGAGGTTTGTCCGCAAATTCTCTTTTCGGTAAGAATTTCTTAAAAGAACATTAGGAAATTTCCACTGCTATCTAATATTATGCATCATTTTCGAAACAATCTATACAAAAACAGTATGCATTATATCATTTCCTGACAGAACTCCTCAAATTCCACTGCTCCTGACGTAATTTCTTTCGGTATTTCAAAATCGGATATCTCGTTGAAATTACTGCATGTCACCCGCAGCTTTGTTTTTACGATTGTCTGGAAGTTTTCTTCTGTGCCGCTGAGATTGTCCAGAGCTGCCTGCATCCTGTCTGTCATATCAAATTCATAACAAATCAAATAACCATCGGGACTGATCCAAAGACTGACAGGCAATTCCTTCATATCTTTCAGTTCAGTATACAATTCGTCTAAACTCCATCCCAAACCACCGAATATCAGATCAATACCCAAGGTTTCCAAAACTTTTTCCATAGCTTCTCCAGTCAATACACCGGAAATTTTTGTCGTTTGTATTCCATCGATTTCCTCTGTACCATCCACTACAAAAAAACTGAGATGATTCAGAAACAGATCCTTCTGCATCCAGATGTTGTACTGAGAAATATCTGCCATGGTTCCTGCTTCGTGAACCCATTTTCCTTCCATTTCCGAATAAGTATCTATATCTTCGCCGTTTTCCACAGCGTACGTGCCATATCTCTGTGCCACTTCACCATTGCGTATAACAACAACATCCACATTTGCTTTGAAAGGCTTCGCTATGGTATCTATTTCCGATTGTATGATAGTACTGGTGATTTCTCCATCAAAGGCAACATCCATCTGTCGTTCCGTCGTCACAGACATACTTTCTACCTGTGACATGGTTCCATTTGCCTTTTGCAGCAATGCCTCCATGTCCGGCGTTGGCGTTCCACTTCCTGCTGCCATAACTGCCGCTGTCAAAATGCCCGTAATGATTTTTCCGCTGATTAGCACGAATTTTTCCTCCCCGTTTGTATCATAAATCGCACCTATATGCATCATATCACAAAAACATTTGTCTATCCAATGGATGTGGCATTTTTCTTCGCATATAAAAACAGAGCAATCCATTCCAGATTGCTCTGCCTAAAATCATTCCATTTTTATGCCGCTTCCAGCACTTCTGCAGGGATTTCAAAATCCGGCACTGTATTGAAATCTCCATAGGTCATCTGTTCTACATACGCCCCATAAGACCAATCGTCCACAGGTTCTGCCTCAGGATCCACACCTGAACGCATCCCATTCATCAGCGCCGTTGCATCTATTTCATGCCGCAATATATAGCCATCTTCCGTAATCCAAAGTTTGATGGAAGCATCTACATCCACTTTGCCTTCCCGGATATCTGCCCATTCTTCACCGCTGTCCGCCATATCTTTGCCATCCAGAATGCCGGTCACCACTGTTGCAGAAACACCATTGATTTCCTCTGTACCAACGGTCTGTGCAGACTGAAGTTTTGTCAAATATAAATCCAAATCCGCAAGAGCCTGCTCTCCAATAAATTCCTCAGCCCCATAGGAATCCGCAAACACATCCCCCACTGTTATCATATAAGTATGAACCATTCCATCTCGTTCTTCCGCATATTGTTCTTCTGCGTCCACAACCTCTGAGCCTTCTCCCAGCATTACCTTTGTTTTGTAATGCATTTTAAAGGGATTCATGAAAATCTCCTGATTCCGCCAGATCATTGTTGTTTCTGTTTCAGAATCATTTTTCATGACAATTTTCGTTTCTGAATCTGCGGATAAACTTTCCAATTTCGACATAGTGCCCTGTGCTTTTTGCAAAATGGCAGTTGTATCGTCCCCTTTTTCAGTGCCGCAACCAGCTGCTCCAACAGCCAGAATCAAACCCGCTGCCATTGCCATAATCTTTTTCCCATACATAATTTCTTCCTCCCTTCAAACGAAGCCCCTGTTTTTTATCATCATATCACAAAAAAACATCACCACCGGCTTTATTCGAATTTGTTAAGAAATATGTAACAATCTTTTAGGACTTTTTCTTCTGCAACGCCTGACCGCCTGTGCAATAAGGAAACAGGAAACATTCCGCACACTTGGGTCTGCGGGCAATGCAAATTTTTCTGCCGTGGGCGATCATCTGGGTGTTAATATCAATCCATTTATCCTTTGGCACAATCTTCATCAAATCAAACTCAATTTTCACAGGGTCTTGATTTTTGGTCAATCCCAGCAGATTAGACACCCGCTTCACATGGGTATCCACTACGATGCTGGGGATACCATACCAATTGCCCCGCACCACATTAGCCGTCTTTCTGCCAACGCCAGCCAGAGAAGTCAGTTCATCCAAATCAGAAGGCACTTCCCCGCCAAACTCTGTCAGAAGTTTCTGGCAGCAGGCAATGATATTCTTTGCCTTGTTATGATAAAAGCCAATGGAATGGATATCCTGTTCCAGCTCTGCCTGATTTGCTTCTGCAAAAGCCTGAATGGATGTATATTTCTGGAACAGGTCTTTTGTAACCAGATTCACTCTATCGTCTGTGCACTGGGCAGACAGGATGGTGGCAATGAGCAGCTGCCATGGATTTTCGTGATTCAGATAACATTTTGTCGGACCATAGTGCTCCCGCAGCAAATCTAATATGATAGTAACCTTTTCTTTTTTTGTCATAATCTTTTGCTCCTTCCCGAAAAAGAAATATTTCCCGCAAACAAGGAAGATTTCCCGAGAAATATTTCCCAAAGTCTTTTATTTTCATGGTTTCTGTCTTTTTGTCAGTAAAAAAGATGTTGGATTTTATTATACCATAGTTTTTCGATTCATGAAAACATGAATTATGCATACCGTATACACAAATAAAGCATCGTGCATTTTCCGATTTTGCATTGACTTTGCATATTTTCTCAGTATAATGAGATTCATTCATATTAATTTATTTTTTATTTTTATTCATTAAAGAGGTGGTATTATGGCAACAAGCAACAAAGAATTCCGCACCTCTGGGGCACTGAAAATACTGCTTCCCGGCATTGTTTTACAGTCTGTCCTCATGGGCGGCGGATACGCTACAGGGCGTGAAATCATTGAATACGGCGGCAAGTTCGGCGCTTATGGCTGGGTATCTGGTTTATTTACATTTTTTACCTTTGCAGTTATCGCTGTTCTGACTTTTGAACTGGCGCGCATCTATCGTATTTATGATTATAAATCCATCTTGAAACAGATCATTGGCAAGGCATGGCCAATTTATGATATTTTATACGTTATCCTGCTGTTTTTGATCATCTCCATCATGGCTTCTGCCACCGGGGAAATTTTACAGCAAACCATTGGTTTAAACTACATGGTCGGCGTTGTTATCCTGATTTTGATCGTAGCATTCCTGAACTTCTTCGGCAGTGCTTTCATCGCAAAATTTGAAACATACGGCACCATTGCCCTTTATGCGGCATACATCATTTTCACCATTATGGTTATCACAGCAAACAAAGATAACATCGTCACAGTCATGGCAACACAGGACACCAGCTATGTGGAAAACGCAACACTGCCTATGGCAATGCTGACAGGGATCATTTATGCATCTTATAACCTTTCTGCAGTCCCTGCTGGTCTGTTCACACTGCGTGCCCAGACAAAACGGAGCGAATCCATCATTTCCGGTATCATCGGTGCATTGCTTATGACAATCCCCTGGTTCCTGACATACTTCGCAGTTATGGGTTACTATCCCGATGACACCATCATCGGTGCATCTGTTCCTTGGTTGGTAATGCTCCAATCTGTTTCCGACAGCAATATTCCTGTTTTGGTATTCGGTGTTGTAGCCGGCTGGACATTGATCGAAACAGCTACCGGCATGATTCACGCTTTGTTGGAACGTCTGGATCACAGCCTGGAAGAAAAAAATCAGGAGCCGCTTTCTCCTAAGAAACGTGGTCTCATTACAGCAGCAATTCTGATTGTAGCGATGCTGTTCTCTAAAATCGGTATCATCAATCTGATCAGCATGGGTTATTCCGCTCTTGCTTACGGCTTCATCCTGTTCTATCTGCTGCCTCTGGTGACAGTTGGTCTTTACAAAGTCATCAAGAACGGCAAAGTACCCAAAAAGGACTGATTTTGCTTCCAAAACACGACATTCTTCTGGATGTCGTGTTTTTCATAAAGTTTGATTATTTTCGGATATTTAACCATATTTAGGAGGTTTTTCATATGAATTTGAGAATCAATCGCAGCATTGCAGAGCAGACAAAAGTCAGCTACGCCATTGAATCTGCTGGTCCCTTACCTTACGACATTGACTGCGGCGAAGGCATCAACACCGTTATGGTGCCCCCTGCTGCAAAACAGGCATTCAAAGAACTGGATTTCGAAATGATGCGTCCTTATCCTCATTCTGTTGACGTCAAAGACAGCATCATCCAGTACTGGAAGGACTACTGCCCTCTGAATTACAAACGAATCGTTCTTTGTGACGGTTCTGTAGGCGGATTATACCTGCTCAATCGTCTGTTCCTGGAAAGAGGCGATTCTGTATTGGGCATCGCTCCCCAATTCTCTGAATATGTGACAGATGTGAGAATGTACGGCACCAATGTTACCGGTGTACCTCTGAAAAAAGAAAACAACTACCGTTTCTCTGTAGAAGATCTGCTGGCAGCACTGACACCTGACCACAAGCTGATCTACATCGATAACCCCAACAACCCTACTGGGCAGGCAATTCCCCTTTCCGACATCGAAACCATTCTGGCAGCTGCCAATAAAAACGGCACCGCTGTCATTATCGACGAAGCTTATGGCGAATACATTCCCAAGAAAAACTCCGCCGTTTCTCTGTTGGATAAATACGAAAATCTCATTGTTGCAAGAACATTCTCCAAAGGCTTCGGTCTGGCAGGTCTGCGTGCCGGTTATCTGCTGATTCCCGAATGTCTGGCACCTTACATTGCCAACATCACAAACCCTTACTGCATGACAGAATTCGCCAGAAGCGTTGCATCTAAAACCATTCTGGATGAATCCTTCCTGGAAATTCTCCAGAGCAAAACAGCAGAAATGAAAAAACAGATGTACCGTCCTTGGAAAAACCTTTCCATTGCCCACACCTGCGACACCGTTTCCATCAGCATGATCACCCACCAGAACCCTGAAATCGATCTGGCGGCAGAATTCGCTAAACGCAGAATTCTGGTCATCTCCGGCAACGATTTCGAAAACATCGGACAAAACTCCGTTCGTCTGCGTGTTCCCGAAGAAAAAGACATGCCTGCTGTTTTGAAAGCCATGGAAGAAATTGACCAGCTGTAACAGCAAGTTTTTCCAACTCTGCGTTGACAAAGATTTTTTCCTATACTATGATGGACAGAGGAAAGGATTGGTGTATGGAAATGTCACAGAGCATATTAAAAAACGCAGATTTGAAATCCACAAAAAAGCGCTGTCTGCTGCTTTCGATTCTCCAGACAGAAGACCGCGCCATGACAGCTGAAGAACTATTGGAAAAAGCCACGCCCATTCTGCCCATGAACGCTTCTACGGTATATCGTACTTTGAATACACTGACAGAAAAAGGAGTCCTGAGCAAGAGCCTACGTAAAGACGGCAAATCCTATTTTTCATTGGAAAAACACGATCACCATCATCGTTTGGTCTGCACCGTCTGCCGCAAAGTCATTCCTGTTGACTCCTGCCCTCTGAAAGAGCTGGAAGAAGATCTGGAAGCAAAAACAGGCTTCCGCATCACTGGACATACCTTGGAATTCAGCGGTATCTGCCCAGAATGCAGAAAATCAAATGGGCTTTAAACAAACGTAAATAGAAACAGCCAGTATTTCTCATAGAAAATACTGGCTGTTTTTTATTTACAGCATTTCTTTACGATCCAGAATCATAAAGATACGAACCATATCCTCTGACAGATTCAGATTTCCATTCTCATCTCCGCTGAGTACACCTTCATCCACCAGTTTTTTGATGATTTCCTTGCCGTAGGGCAAATCCTCGATTTTCTGATATCGTTTCACTTCCTCATCCCCTTCCGTTTCCTCCTTGTAAGTCACGCCGAAATAACTGCATACGCCTTTGCAGATGCCTTCTGCACATTGCTTCCGATACTCCTCTGAAAGAAGCAGTTTTGCTTCCTCCCGATTTGTCATAAAGCCCCCTTCAATGAGAACTGCCGGCATTTTCGTTGCCCGCAGCACATAAAGATCTGCGCTTTTTTTCACGCCTCTGTTTTTTCTGCCGCATGCTTTTACCAATGCTTCATGAACCTTTCCCCCAAAGTCCACAGTCTTGGCATCCGCCTTTTCATAAATCCAGCTTTCTACGCCGTTTGCGTCATTCCAATCACTGCCAAAGGCATTGGCATGGATGCTGATATACGCATCTGCTTTTGCGTCATTTGCCCGTTTGACGCGGGTCTGCAAAGATGTGTCCTCATCCCCCGGTGCCACTGCAAGGACACGAAAACCGCATCTTTTCAGCGCGTCCATTAAATAAGACGCTACTGCCCGATTATAGGCGTTTTCCGGCATATAACTGCCGTCAGGGAACAAGGGTGTGCGCTTGCCAGCCGTTTTCATGCCATGACCATCATCTACTGCCACACAAAACATCTCATCTGCTCCTTTCTATTGATTTTTCTTTTCATCGGAAATCCCTTTAGTGGTTGGGTCAGTCAGTACCCCCAGTACTGCTAGAAATGCCGTTGCCAGCAGATAAGGATTGGCAAAGAGCGCTTTCACCTCATCACACAGCACCTGCCAGCTGGTAAGCATTTCAGGATTTGCTCCTGTTGCTGTCAGCACCACGCCCACCAGCCCCACCCAAAACCAAGGGTTTGTCAGTCGTTTCTTCCATTCCAGATTCATTTGTATTCCCCCCTTTCATACTATGCGTACTCGTCCAAACGGTGATGGGCAGATTTTGCGCTGCTTTCTACGGCGGATAAACGGCCTTCATGGTCTTTCAAAGATGCTTTGATGCCTTCCAGATCTTTCTGCATACCAAGAATCATATCTAGTTTCGCGTCCACACCGCCCCGCCATGCGGCATCCTTCTCCACCGACTTATCCCGGCTCTGAACAAAACTAAGAACGCCCAGAAGACCGCCCAGCACCGACAGCGCCAGCCCAATTTCCAGTTCCATATCCTCCCTCCTTTCCCGGACAAAAGGAGCATAACGGAAAAAAAGTCCCGCTGCGTCCCAACTTTTCTGCATAAAAAAAGTCCCTGTGGGAAATCCCACAAGGACATCAAATACAAATATTATTTTTCGCTGTAAACGCCCAGTTTACGGAAACGTTCATAGCGTTTTTCAGACAGGACACGACCGGAATACTGTTCCAGTTCCTGTACGTCAGAAAGCAGACGCGCTTTCAGGTCTTCGCACATGACATCAAAGGAATCAAAGTTTTCTTCAATGACATCTTCTGCCACACCGAAGCGTTTCATATCTTCTGCTGTGATTTTCAGGCATTCTGCCGCGTCAGCCGCTTTGCTTGCGTCTTCCCACAGGATAGATGCGCAGCCTTCGGGAGAAATAACGGAAAATACCGCATTTTCCAGCATATATACTCTGTTTGCCACAGACAGCCCCAGTGCGCCGCCGCTGCCGCCTTCCCCAATGACAATGGTGATAATGGGTGTTTCCAGACCCATCATTTGCATCAGGTTATCAGCAATGGCCTGACCCTGACCACGTTCTTCCGCTTCTTCCCCGCAGTATGCACCGGAGGTATCCACGAAACAAATGACAGGGCGATGGAATTTCTCCGCCTGTTTCATAAGGCGCAGGGCTTTCCGATAGCCTTCGGGCATGGGGCAGCCGAAATTGCAGCGGATTCTTTCCTGCAAATCGCGACCACGTTCAATGCCAATGAATGTGACAGGAATATCCCCAAGATAACCGATACCGCCAATGATGGCAGGGTCATCTGCGTATTTCCGGTCGCCATGCAGTTCTGTTCTTTCTGTGAACAGATTTTCGATATAGGCACGGGAAGTGGGACGATCCTGGGCTCTTGCAGCCTGTAATCTTTCATAAGCTGTCATCATGCCTCATCCCTCCTTCTGCTGTGCTGTTTCAAAAGCCGTTCCAGTGTTGCCCGCAGTTCTGTACGAGGCACGATGGCATCTACAAAACCGCAGTCCTGCAGAAATTCTGCACGCTGGAAATCTTCCGGCAATTTTTTCTTAGTCGTCTGTTCAATGACACGACGACCGGCAAAGCCAATGAGTGCATTGGGTTCGGACAGGATGATGTCCCCCAGCATAGCAAAGCTTGCTGTTACCCCGCCAGTTGTAGGGTCTGTCAGAACAGTGATATACAATCCGCCTTTGTCGCTGTGGAAATGAACAGCGCCGCTGGTTTTTGCCATCTGCATGAGGGACAGAATCCCTTCCTGCATTCTGGCGCCGCCAGAGGCTGTGAAGCCCACTACAGGCAGATCATGTTCTGTTGCGTATTCAAAAAGCCGTGTAATCTTTTCCCCTACCACAGAACCCATACTGCCCATCATGAACTGAGGGTCCATAACAAACACAGCGCAGGGCTGACGGCGGATGGTAGCAGTACCGCATACCACGCCTTCCATCTGACCGGATGCCGCACGGGCAGACTCGATCTTATTGGCATAGCCAGGGAAGTTCAAAGGGTTTTCTGTCTGGATATTCATTTCCAGTTCCTGAAAACTGCCTTTATCACAAATGGCTTTGATTCTTGTTCTGGCATTGATACGGTAATGGTAGCCACAGGAAGGGCATACCATTTTGTTCTTTGCGACAGAACGCTTTGTATCAATGGCTTTACAAATGGGGCAGCGGATTTTTTCTTCCACCGTAGGTGTGATACCGCCGCTTTCCAGCACATTTCTTGATTTTCGGAACATGCCAACAATATTATTCAAGTTCTGTGCCTCCTTCCGCCAACAGTTCCGGCAGAATCAGTGTGTCATAATCCCCTTTCTGGAACCGGGGGTTACGCACCAGCCGCAGTTGGTCTTCAATATTTGTATGAATCCCATGGATAACCATTTCACAAAGAGCCGCTTCCATTTTGCGGATGGCGTCTTCTCTGGTCTTGGCGTAAACAATGAGTTTCCCAATCATGGAATCATAAAAAGGTACAATCAGGCAATCCTGTACCAATGCTGTATCAAAGTGTACCCGGGAACCGCCGGGGATATGCAAAAAGTCTACCTGACCGGTGCTTCTTGCATTGATGCGGCATTCCATGGAATGACCGTGCAGGTGAATATCTTCCTGCGTGAAATCCAGAGGAATCTGGCAGGCAATACGAATCTGCCACTTTACGATGTCCACATCGCTGATTTCTTCTGTAATGGGATGTTCTACCTGCAGACGGGTATTCATTTCAATGAAATAGAAATTGCCGTCGGGTGCCAGCAGGAACTCTACAGTACCTGCGTTCACATAGTTGGCAGCTTTTGCCGCTTTCACAGCCGCATCCATCATTCTTTTGCGGATGTCTTCTGTCATAACAGGGCAAGGTGTTTCTTCCAGCACCTTCTGCTTGTTCAGCTGCAGGGAGCAATCACGTTCCCCCAGACAAACGATGTTGCCGAAGGCGTCTGCCAGCACCTGCATTTCCACATGGCGTACGGAAGTCAGATATTTTTCCAGGAACACATCGCCGTTGCCAAAAGCACTTTTGGCTTCTTCAGACGCTGCCAAAAAGGCATGTTCCAGATCTTCTTCTCTTTCCACCACGCGGATGCCCTTGCCGCCGCCGCCAGCGGTAGCTTTTACCAGAATGGGATAGCCGATTTCCGCAGCCAGACGTTTTGCTTCCGCAGGGTCATGAAGGATTTCTGTACCGGGTACCACAGGCACACCGATTTCCTTCATGAGCTGACGGGAATTGTCCTTATCACCCATGGCGCGAAGCACATTGCTGTCAGGACCAATGAAAATGATGCCCTTTTCTTCGCAAAGTGCCGCAAACTCAGGGTTTTCGGACAAAAAGCCATAGCCGGGATGGATGGCTTCCGCATTGGATGCCAAAGCTGCACTGATGATATTTTTCTGGTTCAGATAGCTGTCTGCCGCCGCGTTGGAACCGATACAGATTCTTTCGTCTGCCAGTGCAACGGGCAGGGAATTCTGGTCTGCTTCGGAATATACTGCTACGGTTTCGATGCCCATTTCCTTACAGGCACGAATGATGCGGACAGCTACCTCCCCTCTGTTTGCAATGAGAATTTTTGAAAACATATCCTCTTACTCCTTTATCAGAGCGAAAGAAAATTCCGCACTGACGCATAATTTTCCGTTCACAAAGCCTTTGCCGCTTGCCCAGTAGAAAGGACCTTTGTGTTTGATCAAAGTGCATTCTGTTTCCAAAACATCACCGGGACGCACGCTGTTTTTGAAACGTACTTTGTCCAGACCTGTGAAATAAGGTGTTGCGCCTTCCTGTTCACCGGAAAGGAGCACACAGGTGGACTGTCCCAGAATTTCGCACAGGATAACACCCGGCACTACAGGGTTACCGGGGAAATGTCCCTGCAAAAACCACTCATCGGGGCGGATGGTCTTTTTGCCGTAAGCAACGCCATCTCTCAGTTCTGCTTCGTCAACCAGAAGCATATTGTCCCGATGGGGCAGTATTTTCTTCAGTTCTTCCTGATTCATAGGTTTTCGCCTTCTTCCTGTCAGTCTTCACGGATACGGAACAGAACCTGACCGTATTCCACGATCTGACCGTTGTTGACACAGATTTCTTCAATGGTACCGCTGCATTCTGCTGCGATTTCATTGAACATCTTCATGGATTCTACGATACATACAGTATCGCCGGCTGCTACATGATCCCCTACGGCTACATAGGGTGCCGCACCAGCCTGAGGTGCCATATAAACAGTACCTACCAGAGGTGTTTTCTGTTCATACAGATCTTCTTCAGGGGCAGCGGGTGCTGCAGGTGCCGCAGGTGCTTCTGCTGCTGCAACGGGCACAGCTTCCACAGGAACAGCCGCAGGCACTACCACAGCAGGTGCCACAGGAGCAGAAACTGCTTCCAGCACCAGTCTGTTGTCGCCTTCTGTCAAATCCAGTTTGGTCAAACCGTTATCTTTCAAAATTTTTGCTAATTCAGCAATCTTTGTTGTTTCCATCTATCTCACCCTTTGAATTTTCTAAATGCGATGCAGGCATTGTGACCGCCAAAGCCCAGAGAAGTGGACAGAACGGCTTCCAGTTCCGCTTCTTCCGCTACATTGGGTGTATAGTGCAGATCACAAACTTCATCCTGTTCCTGCAGGTTGATGGTGGGAGGTACCAGAGAGTTGTTCATGGCACAGATTGCAGCGATAGCTTCTGCTGCACCTGCTGCACCCAGCATATGACCTGTCATGGATTTTGTAGAGCTGATATGTACTTTCTGTGCGTCTTCTTCGCCCAGAGCCTTACGGATGGCATTTGTTTCTGTTTTATCGTTCAGGGATGTACCTGTGCCATGGGCGTTGATGTAGATTTTTTCTGCGGGAACGCCTTCCAGCTCAGCCATAGCTTCTTTGATCGCTCTTGCGCTGGCTACAGCTGTTTCATCGGGAGCTGTTACATGGTGTGCGTCGCAAGTGGAACCATAACCGCATACTTCCGCGTAAATCTTTGCGCCTCTTGCTTTTGCGTGTTCATATTCTTCCAGGATCAGTGTGCCTGCACCTTCGCCCATAACAAAACCGCCGCGGCGTTTGTCGAAAGGCAGAGATGCTGCGTTAGGATCTTCAGAAGGGCTCAGTGCCATACATGCGCCAAAGCCTGCCACTGCCAGATTGGTGATGGCTGCTTCACTACCACCGCAGATAGCCGCTGTTGTGTAGCCGTGACGGATTGCACGATATGCTTCGCCGATACATGTAGTACCTGTAGCACATGCAGTTGTCATGGAAACGCAAGGACCCTGTGCATGATATTTGATGGCAATGTTGCCAGCTGCGATATTGCTGATCATTTTAGGGATGAACAGAGGAGAAACACGTCTGGGACCTTTTTCTTCCAGTGCTTTGTAAGATTCTCCAAATGTTTCAAAACCACCGATACCGCTACCAAAGTATACGCCCAGTTCTTCAGGGGCGATTTTGCCTTCCAGTTCGCTGTCAGCCATGGCTTCTGCCGCAGATGCCAGCGCATACTGTGTGAAACGGTCCAGCTTCTTTGCGGACAGTTTATCCATGCAGCACAGAGGATCGAAATCCTTTACTTCTGCTGCCAGTTTATATTTGGATTCGGATACGTCAAAACGGGTAATCATACCGATGCCGTTTTTGCCTGTTTTCAGACCTTCCCAGAAATCAGCCACGTTGTTGCCGATGGGAGTTACCGCACCCAAACCTGTTACTACGACTCTTTTCATAAAGTACCTCCTACATGGCCAGACCGCCGTCGATGCGGATCACTTCGCCAGTGATATAATCGGACTGGTCGCTTGCCAAAAACAGCGCAAGGTTTGCAATGTCTTCGGGCTGCGCAAATCTTTTCATTGGAATATGATCGACTAATGCGTTATTTTCAGACAGATTTTCTGTCATGTCTGTTGCTACAAAACCGGGCGCAATGGCATTGCAGTTCACATTGCGGCTAGCCAGTTCTTTTGCAACGGATTTTGTCAGCCCAATGAGCCCCGCTTTGGATGCGGAGTAGTTTGTCTGACCGGGATTGCCCATCAGACCGGATACAGAGCTGATATTGATAATCTTGCCGCTTTTCTGTTTCATGAAAACAGGGTAAAGCTGCTTGATCATATAGAAAGCGCCTTTCAGATTGGTATCCACAACGCTGTCGAAGTCGGGAACCTTCATCATAGGCACCAGTTTGTCCTTGGTAATGCCGGCATTGTTTACCAGAATATCGGCGCCGCCGAAATCTTTGATAATCTGTTTGCAGACTGCGGCAACCTGTTCCGCGTCCGCCACGTTGCACTGGTAAGCTTCTGCCTTTACACCCATTTCCTGCAGAGCTGCTTTTGTTTCTTCTGCTTTCTGGGTATTGCCTGCATACAGCAGCGCAATGTTTGCGCCCTGTTCTGCGAATCTTTTACAAATGGCCGCACCGATACCACGGGAACCGCCTGTAACAATGGCTGTTTTTCCTTTCAACATATCTTAGCGTACCTCCTCTGCTACCTGGCGAGCTTCTTCCATGTTGGAAACAGCATACACTTTGCTGTCGGGAAGAATGCGGCTGATGAGTTTCTTCAGTGTGGTGCCAACGCCCACTTCGATGAAAGTATCAAAGCCGTCTGCCGCCATATTTTCAATGCTTTCCTGCCAACGCAGGGAATGGTTGATCTGTTTTTCCATCAGATCTCTTACTTCCGCTGTGTAAGGTTTTGTTGTGTAGTTGGAATATACAGTCATTTCGGGCTGTTTTACATCTACAGCCTTCAGTGCTTCTGCAAATTCCTGAGATGCTTCATCCATAAAAGGAGAATGGAAACCGCCGCCTACGGCTACGGGCAGACATCTGCCGCCAGCTTCCTTTACATCTTTTCCGAAACTGTCGAGTTCATCTTTTTTCCCGGCAACAACCAGCTGACCGGGTCCATTGTAGTTTACAGGGAACACATTGGGGTATTTTTCCGCCAGTGCTTCTACCTGTGCATTTTCCATTTTCATCACCGCTACCATAGATGCGGGATGTTCTTTTGCAGCTTTTCCCATGGCTGCCCCTCTCGCGCAGGCCAAACGGAACCCATCTTCAGGGCTGTAAGCGCCTGCAAAAGCCAATGCTGGGATTTCTCCCAGGGAAAAACCTGCCACAGCCTCAGGCACAATGCCTTCTTCCCGCAGTGCAATTGCTGCTGCGATGTCTGCCAGATACAGACAGGGCTGTGTATTTTCTGTGATTTTCAATTCTTCGGCTGTACCTTCAAAGCACTGCTGCAAAGTGCCGGGGCGGATTTCCTCCGCCCGAGCAAACAGTTCTTTTACGCTTGCGTTGTTTTCGTAAAAGTCCTTGCCCATACCGGCCTTCTGCGCGCCCTGCCCTGAAAAGACAAAGGCTATTTTACCCATTTTGCAGCTCCTTTCAGCAGTTCTTCCGCTTCGGTCGCGATTTCTTTCACGATTTCCGCTGCGGGCTGTTCTTTCTTCACCATACCGGAGATCTGACCTGCCAGGAAGCAGCCAGCTTTTGTATCGCCTTCTACAGCTGCTTTACGCAGTGCGCCAACGCCCAGTTCTGCCACATCTTCCGCTGTGGTTTCCGGTGCATATTCCACTTTCAGGAATTCACGGCTGAAAGGATTTTTCAGACAACGGCAAGTGTTGCCGCCAAAACGTCTGCCTGTGGTAACGGTAGAAATGTCAGTTGCTTTCAGAACCATGTCTTTGTAGTTCTGGTGCACACCGCATTCTTCTGCCAGCAGGAAACGAGTACCCATCTGTACGCCTACTGCGCCCAGCATGAATGCCGCTGCCATACCGCGTCCGTCACCGATGCCGCCTGCTGCCAGTACAGGAATGTTCACAGCGTCGCATACCTGAGGCACCAGAGGCATTGTTGTCATTTCCCCGATATGCCCGCCGGATTCGCCGCCTTCTGCGATAACAGCGGAAGCACCAGCTTTTTCCATCATTTTTGCTGCCGCAACAGATGCAACAACGGGAATGACGGTGATGTTTGCTTCCTTCCACATTCCCATGTATTTTTTTGGCATACCTGCGCCTGTGGTAACAACAGCTACCTTTTCTTCAGCCACGATTTTTGCCACTTCATCCACATGGGGGCTCATCAGCATGATATTCACGCCAAAAGGTTTGTCTGTCAGTTCTCTGGCAATACGAATCTGTTCACGCAGGTAGTCGCCGCCTGCGTTCATGGCAGAGATGATGCCCAGACCGCCGCCATTGGAAACAGCTGCTGCCAGTTTACCATCTGCAATCCAAGCCATGCCCCCCTGAAAGATGGGGTATTCAATGCCTATCATTTCGCAAATCGGTGAAACAATCATTTCTTTCCCTCCAATTAGTTCTGTTTGCTTTCGATCATTTTAACCAGATCAGCAACAGTTTCTACTTTGTTGTCGCCCATTTCGATTTCTGTGCCCAGTTCTTCTTCCAGGCTCATGAGCAGTTCCATAACGTCCAGAGAGTCGATCCCCAGATCAGCGAATTTTGTTTCCATTGTGATTGTGGAAACTTCACATTCCAGTTTTTCTGCCAACAGTGCTGCGATTTTTTCAAATACCATGATGCATTCTCCTTTTCTTCTTTAAAAAAATGATTTCGTCTTGTTCAGGGCAGCAAGCTGTCCCCAATATTTCCGCATGTTGCGGACTTGTATATGATGCCTTTTCGGCTCATTACCATCTTACAATGCAGGCTGCACTTGCCAGACCGCCGCCGAAAGCAGGCAGCAGCAGCAGATCGCCTTTTTGCAGCATTCCCTTGCGGTTCATTTCATCCAGCGCAATGGGGATGCTTGCAGAGGAAGTATTGCCGTAACGGTCAATATTCACATAAAATTTCTCCTTAGGCACTTTCAGCATTACGCTTGCAAAGTCAATGATACGCTGATTTGCCTGATGTGGTACGATGTACTTGATATCCTCAAATGTCAGACCATTCTGCTTGAGCAGATATTTTGTGTCATGACAGATGGCGTTGACAGCAAACTTGAATGTATCCTGTCCACGCATATGGATATAAGGTTTTTTCTGTTCTCCTTCAAAGAAAGGAGATTTCCCGATGAGCTGGGGAATGTCGATGACATTGTTGCCGCCTTTTACATGGAATACAGAGTCCAGGTAGTTGTCACCTTCACCCAGAACCACTGCCCCTGCGCCATCACCAAAAATAACACAGGTGCTTCTGTCTTCCCAGTCTACGATACGGCTCAATCTTTCTGAGCCAATGACAAGGACTTTTTTCACCTTACCTCTGGCAAAGAATCCTGCTGCTGTTTCCAGTGTGAAAACAAATGCAGAACATGCCGCATTGATGTCCATGGTCATGCAGTCCAGACCCAAAATATTCTGAATCATACAGGAAACAGAAGGAGAAATGGATTCCCCGCTGACACTGGCTGCCAGAATCAGATCGATTTCTTCCTTTTTCACACCGCTGTTTTCCAGTGCTGCCAGTGCTGCTTTGGCGCCCATGTCTGCCGCCGTTTCGTTTGTGCTGACGTGGCGTTCTTTTACGCCGACGCGCTGCATGATCCACTCATCATTTGTATCTACGATTTTAGACATATCATCATTGGTTACCACTCTGGGAGGCACATACATGCCCGTTCCCAATATCGAAAAACTCATTCTTTTTTCCTCCTGCTTTACGCATTCTTTTGTGCTTACGATATTTAGTCCCCGTTTTGGCAAAAAGGTTACAGGAAATTGATATTTTTTTGCACTTTTTTCCAAACAAAAAGGAAACAGACTTTTCTATCGTAGTAAAAGCCCCTTTGTTCCCCCGTCAGCCTCTTTTTCTCATCCGCATCCACAGCATCACCAGCAGGCACCAGGAAGCACAGACATAGGAGAAAAATCCAATACCAATGAGCATCCTTCTATGGCGCATTTTTTCCGCCAGTCGGCAAAACTCCTGTTCCGCTGCATTTTCTGAAGGGATCTGTCCCATATTGGAAGGTTTTTGAGAGAATCTGCGATATTGTTTGTAATACCGACGGCAGTCGGGACAAGTCCGCAAATGCGCCGCCACACTGTTTTTTGTCACGGGATTTGCCAACCCATCCTGATACAGGGCCACCAAGTCCATGACGATTTCACACGGCAAATTCATCTTTCAACACCTCCATCATTTTTTTCTTTGCGCGGAAAAAAATCACCTTTGCGGAATTTTCACTGATCTTCAGCGCCAGAGCGATCTGAGAAAAGGGCAGCTCCGCATAGATTCGCAGCAGCACCACATCCCGGTATTTTTTCGGAATTTCCTTTACCATGGCGCGGACTGCTTTTTCCACATATTTCTTATGGACATATTCTTCCGGGTCTGCATTCTGCGTATAATAGGTATTGACTACTAAGTCCAGATTGGCAGAATCCAGATGCAGTTTGTTGCGTTTGAGATATTTGAAATAAACATGCTTTCCGATGGATGCAAGCCAGGTAAAAACTTCGCACTCTCCGCGAAAACGGTGAAAGGACATATATGCCTGCAAGAACGTTTCCTGCGCCAGGTCTTCCGCCAAGGCGCGATCCCCGCACAGACGGTGCAAAAAAGCATATACTCTGTCATAATATGCTCGATAGAGCATTTCAAATGAATTCACCTGCTCACCCCCGTTCGCCTGTTTCGCATTACAGTATACCATAAGAAACATGGAAAATCCAGTAACTTTCTATGGCTTCTTTCGCAAATGGGCATTAAAAAGGACAGATTTCGCTTTCTGGGGCAAAAAAAATTTATTTTCATCTTGACAATTCTATAAAAATAGCGCAAAATATTAGTGTTGTGTATCGGTGTGTGGCTCAGTTTGGTAGAGCGCTACGTTCGGGACGTAGAGGCCGCAGGTTCAAATCCTGTCACACCGATAGACGCGCCGCAGGCATCTGTTTGCGGCGTTTTTTATTGCCAAAAACCCCTGATTCCAAAGCTTGGACAGGGGTTTTTCTTTTGCCGTCTTTTCCTCAGCGGCACATATACAAAAGGGGATATGGATTCCCCTGCTCATCCAAATCGGTTCTTTTGTAAACGGAAAATCCCATATGCTCATAAAAACCAATAGCCTGAGGATTTTGCTCATTGACTGTCACCTGCTTTATTTTTTCATCACAATCTGCCCGTTCCAGCAGTTGTTTTCCCAATCCTTTTCCACGTTCCGCAGACGCAATGAACAGCATCTCCAAAGACCCTTTTTCCGTTCCCATAAACGCCACAGGCTGTCCTGCTTTTGTTGCCATATACAAACGTGCCACCCCTTCTATGGTCTGGGGCACATAAGGCTTGATGTTGTTAATTTCCTCATCCGATAAAAATAGATGGGTTGCTCTGACAGAATCCTCCCACACTGCCAGCAGCTGCTCCATCAGCATGGGCGTTCTTTCCTTTACTTCCATGATTTTCATATTGTTCTCCGCCATTCTCTCCATAAAAAAAGGAACCGTTCCATGGTTCCTTTTTCAGCTTTTTATCATTCTTTTTCTGCAGCTTCAAAGATTTCTTCTGCGGATTTTTTGTAATATCCTGTGCTGTCTTCTGCAACAGTTGCCGCAATCTTTGTGCCATAGTACATACGGCAGGCTTCCGCAGCATCCATACGATGTGCCTTTGCCATCCGTCCAACGACATCAATGAGCAGTTCTGTTCTTTCTTCATAATGCCCATAAGTATCTTCTTCCGCATCTCTTTCCAGCGCCATCATCCCGTCGATCATGCCGATGTAAAAAGAGGTGTCCATTTCCGGGAACTGGTTTCTGGTATCCTGCAGCAGCTGGATCACACCATTTTTGTCAAAGGCTTCAAAAACCTTATGTCCGGGAATGTTTTTTGCATAGCTGTAATATTCGATGCAGGAAACGATCATTCTCAATTCATCCATTTCTGCACGCTCCTTTCCTTCTGTATCATACCTGTTTTTTGGCAAAATTTCAACAGCCGTTTTCGTTTTTGCTTGACAAGTGACGAAAGAAAATGCAGTATGTTGTTATAAAAAGATAAAGGAGCGATATGACATGATTTCTGTTACCATAGACGAAAGCATCAAAGAACGTTGTCCCGAAGCGGTACTAGGA
Organism: Anaerotignum lactatifermentans DSM 14214; assembly: GCF_900142265.1. Classification (GTDB taxonomy): domain Bacteria; phylum Bacillota; class Clostridia; order Lachnospirales; family Anaerotignaceae; genus Anaerotignum; species Anaerotignum lactatifermentans. Next base: position 29,688 of record NZ_FRAH01000020.1, read on the forward strand.
CTTTTGCAGTGCAAAGTTAATGTACATCCCGATGATGAAGAATTCCTTGCACTGCTCAACGGCAAGATTGCGGAACTGTCTGAAGTGGAACTGTCTCAGGCAAACAAACGGGACTATATCCAGTCCACCCGCAAAGCCTATAAGGCACTGGGCAAAGAACCCAACCGCTACCGCAATTCCTGTGAAGCCATGTGCCGCAGAATCGCCAAAGAACGTGGGCTTTACTACATCAATAATGTGGTAGACATCAATAACTACCTTTCTATACTGTCCGGCTACTCCATGGGCACTTATGATCTGGCGCACGTTACTGGCGGCATCACCTGGAAACGCGCCCCCGAAGGCACCGCTTATCAAGGCATCGGCAAAGATGTGCTGAATATTGAGTTCCTTCCTGCCCTCTTTGATGAAGAAGGTCCCTTCGGCAATCCAACCAGCGACAACACCCGTGCCATGATTACCGACGACACCAAAGAAATCCTGCTGGTATACTACACCTTCAACGGCGGTCAGGAACTGGAATCCCTGCTGGAACTTTCCAAAGAACTGCTGCAAAAACATGCGGCAGGCACAGATTTTGAAATTCAGATTTTGAAGTAATATATTCTGAAATACAAAAAGATGGCAGACTTTGATATCTGCCATCTTTTTTATATCATGCTTTTTCAAACACAAACCATTCTTCATCAATCTGCACCATAATGGTTTCTTCTCCCATAGTATAAGAGTTCCCCACACAGCCAAAGTTGGATTGTCCGTTTTCCGTTGGTACAGCGCCTTCACTTGTTTCCGATGTGATTTCTCCTGCAATCGCTTGGGAATCCCCCATAGGTCCTGTCTGGTCTGTACTATAGTATAAGGTATCATTCACCATAAGCAAACGGTTTTTATAGGGATTCTCCACACTCCATGGACTTTCTTTCTCCATGAAATCCGGCAAAGCTTCTGCTGTTGCAAACACAAACCATTCTTCCCCAATTTGTACCATGATGGTTTCTTCCCCTATGGTGTAAGCATTGCCCACACAGCCAAAGTTGGATTGTCCATTTTCTGTTGGTACAGCCCCTTCGGATGTTTCCGATGTGATTTCTCCTGCAACCGCTTCGGAATCCCCCATAGGTCCTGTCTGGTCTGTACTATAGTATAAGGTATCATTCACCATAAGCAGACGATTTTCATATGCCATTGCCACAGCGTTTTCATCCACTTGTGCCGTTTCCTGTCCACAGGCTGTCAACCCCAGAAGCATCCCCAACAACAGTAATCCCTTTCTTTTCATAGAAATTCCCCTTTTCCATGTTGCTTTAAGCTTCTACCGCAAAAGATTTCAGTCTGTTTGCCGCTTCCTCATCCACATAAACTTCCAGCAATACCCCTTCTGCTGTATGTTCTTCCCGAATGATTTCACATCGGCCATGTACCCAGCCAGCCAATGCGCCTTCTGTGTAAGGCAGCAGCACCGTCATGGACTTACGGAAGCTTTTCAGCAGTTTTTCAATGGTTGCCAGCATCTGTTCCAGCCCCATCTGTTTCCCTGCGGAAATCTGTACGATTTCCCTTGCCATTCTGTCCATAGGCAAAGGCAGTTCCACTTCTCTGTCCATTTTGTTATAAACGGTAATAACGGGTGTATCTTCGCAGCCCAGACCTCTCAAAGTGTCATATACCACTCGCATCTGTTCTTCTCTGTTGGGGTTGGACGCATCCACCACATGAAGGAGAATATCTGCATACTTCAATTCTTCCAGTGTTGCACGGAATGCCTGAATCAGATGGTGAGGCAGTTTCTGGATAAAACCAACGGTATCTGTCAGCAGAATTTCAGAACCGCCAGGCAGTTCCACTTTTCTGGTGGTAGTATCCAGTGTGGCAAAAAGTTTATCCTCCGCCAGTACGCCAGCCTGTGTCAGTACATTCAATGTAGTAGATTTCCCCGCATTGGTATAGCCCACCAAAGAAACCACAGGAGTGCCTTTTTTGCTGCGCTGACTACGCAAAAGTTCCCGATGGGTCTGGATTTCTTTCAAATCCCGATTCAATTCCGCAATCCGTTCCTTGATGTGACGGCGGTCTGTTTCCAGCTTCTTTTCCCCTGGACCTCTGGTACCGATACCGCCACCCAGACGGGACATGGATGCACCCATACCAGTCAGACGGGACATGCGGTATTTCAGCTGTGCCAATTCTACCTGAATTTTCCCTTCACCGGAAATGGCCCGTCCGGCAAAAATATCCAGAATGACGATGGTTCTGTCCATGACCTTTGTTTCCAGCATTTTTTCCAGATTTTTTAGCTGTGCCGGAGAAAGTTCATCGTCGCAGACAATGCCTGTGGCATCGTATGTATTTATCATCATTTTCAGTTCTTCGATTTTGCCTTTTCCCAGATAATGGGCAGGATGCACCTTTTCTCTGCGCTGGATGGTACGTGCAACAGCTGTTGCACCTGCTGTATTTACCAGTTCTTCCAGCTCATCCAGACAGGCTTCCACTGCCATGGCAGAAGGACTGTCCTTGTCCTCCAGCTCAATGCCTACCAGTATCAATCTTTCTTCTGTATCTTTATTTTCATGCAATTCTTTTGCCATGTCTTACTCCTCTCTGCTTTCTTACCGCAGCCATACGCCGTCAAAAGAGAATCTGGCGGGACCTGTCATATAAACATGGTTATCGGATTCTCTCCATTCGATTTCCAAAGTGCCGCCCAAAAGCTGGATACGCACTTTTCTGTCACACAATCCATTGAGCACCGCTGCCACCAATGTGGCAGATGCCCCTGTACCGCATGCCATTGTTTCGCCGCTGCCTCTTTCCCAAACACGCATACTCATGTGGGTGCGGTCAATGACATGGGCAAACTCGATATTTGCTTTTTTGGGGAACATGGGATGGACTTCTGCCACTTTGCCGTATTTTTCCACTTCAAAATGTTCTGTATCATCCACAAAAATGACCCCGTGAGGATTACCCATGGAAACACAGGTCACATCAAAAGTCTTGTCCAGAATCTGCAATTTTTCTCCAATGACAGGTGTTTTGTCGCTGATAACGGGAATCTGTGCCGCTTCCAAAATGGGTTCTCCCATATCCGCTGTGACGGCAATGACGATGTCGTTCTGAATATGTAACTGCAATGTTTTGATGCCGCCCAATGTTTCCAATGTAATGACGTTCTTTTGGGTCATGCCCCGTTCGTAAACGTATTTGCCGATGCAGCGAACCGCGTTGCCGCACATTTCCCCTTCGGAACCGTCCATATTGAACATCCGCATACGGAAGTCTGCCACTTCAGAAGGCAGAATCAATACCAGCCCGTCAGCGCCTACACCAAAATGACGCTCACTCATAGCCACCGCCAGCATATCGGGATATTTCACTTCTTCCTCAAAACCGTTGATATAAATATAGTCGTTGCCGCAGCCTTCCATTTTTGTAAAACGCATGTTGTTTCCTCCTTGCTATGTAGGGGCGGTAAAATATACCGCCTGTGTTTAGTGCTGTCCGTGGGTCGTCGGTACCATCTCCCGCTCCTGTGCCACTGCGCTGTACAGCCGCAGAGACCAAAGTCCTGCCAGACCTACCAGCGCGAAGATCACACGAGCCAGCCAGAACATGGAACCGCCGAAAATGGTTGTTACCAGATCGAATCCGAAAAATCCGATGAGACCCCAGTTCAGCGCACCGATGATGACAAGTGTCAAAGCAATATAATTCCCTGTTTTCATGCTTTTGACCTCCTAATGGTATGATCAACAGATATATCTGTATCCATAGTATCCCTTGTCTTTTGAATTTTATGAAAAAAGTTTTTCAACTGTATTGGCAAAATCTACCCCTTTAAGATTTCCCACAGCAGAATAGCTCATTTTCGGGTTCGCAAAAACCAGTTCCGCCACTTCTGCCAAATCTTTCTGTGTCACTGCTTCTATTTTTTCAATGACTTCTTCCATTTCCTGCACCTTACCACGCAGGAGCATGGCGGAACCTGCCGCTGTCATACGGTTCAATGTGCTTTCAGAACCGATGATGAAATTGCTGATCATCTGTTCTTTTGTCACATTCAGTATCTTTTCGGAAATGCCTTCTTTCCGCAATGCCGCGATTTCTGCCGCAATGCCCTTATATACTGCCTCTGCCTGAGAGGGGTTCATGCTGGCATAAATGGAAAAAAGTCCCGTATCCGCAAAAGCGGTGGTGTAGCTGTAAATGGAATAGGTCAATCCCTGTTCCTCACGGATTTTCTGGAACAAACGAGAGCTCATGCCGCCACCAAAAACCGTATTGAAAATTGCCATAGCGTATTTCAAGGGATGTTCCCGTTCCAGCCCTTCAAAAGCAATGCATGTATGGAGCTGTTCCACATCTTTTTTCTTCTGAATCCATGACTGGTGATAGGAAGCCTTTGTTTCCAAAGGAGCATAAGGTGCTTTTGCCTGCCATCTGCCAAAGTAATGGTTCAAAAGTTCCAGCATTTCTTCCCGTTTGAAGTTTCCTGCCACGGAAAGCACCATATTTTCCGTATGATAATTTTTCTCGTAATAAGCGCGGATTTTTGCCGCATCCAGATTGCCAATGGTTTCTTCTGTTCCCAGAATGGGCATGCCCAAACTGCTTTCCCGCCAAATGCTGTCCTGCAAGCAGTCATGAACCAGTTCTTCCGGCGCGTCGTCATACATATAAATTTCTTCTGTAATGACGTTCCGTTCCTTATCCACTTCTTCCTGAGAAAAAGCCGGATGCAGAAGCATATCACTCATAACTTCCATGGCCTGTTTCACATGCTTGTCCAGCACACGGGTATGATAACAAGTATATTCCTTTGTAGTATAAGCGTTGATCTGTCCGCCCAAAGCGTCCATTTCCTCTGCAATCTGCCTTGCGGAGCGGTTTTCTGTTCCCTTGAACATCATGTGTTCAATGTAATGGGAAATGCCGTTTTCCTCGGGACGCTCGTTTCTCGTTCCGTTTTTCACCCAAATGCCAAAGGAAATACTGCGGACGTAGCCAATTTCCTCCAGCACCACCTGTATTCCGTTTTCTAATTTTTCTATGGTCAGCATCATTCTTCTCCTGCCTGTTTTTCTCATTAGGGTATTCCATTTTCAAAATACCATACATATTTCTATCTTTATAGCATAGCAAAATCGGCTTTCCTGTGCAATCTTCTTGTCGATTTTTTCTGCGAATTCGTCCATTGTTCCCACAAACTCTCTGTTTTTTCGTAAGGATGGACATTGTTGTCCCATTCAAAATCTGCTACCATGAAACTATATAACAACGGCATAGAACATCTTACAAATTGGGGGGATTTTGATGGCAAAAAAAATTTTACTGGTAGTCATTGCTCTGCTTCTGCTCTACGGGGTCTATCGTCTGGTCACAACATCCGAGCCTATGATCACAGGCACATATTCCTGTCATACGGAAACAGAAGAGTATTATTTTGCGGCAAGCGAGGAAAAAGGGATATTCTACATTTACCAAAACGAATCTGTGTTCCTTGATGCCGATACTGGTTCATACGACATGAACAAAGGGTTGTATGAATCCGGCACCTGTACACTGAAAACCTACGGGCATTATCTTCTGGAAAGCGAAACACTGGGGCAGCAGGAAATCACCATAGAAAACGGCACATTTTCTCTGACCATTTCTGGCGAAACATATCTGTTTGAAAAAATGTCGGATTCGCCTGCGCTCAATGGCAATCTCCATGATATCTATCTGATAGAACACCCAGATGCTCCCGACTTCAGTTGATTCCGCAAAATTTTAATCTTACCAGAAAAATGGATGAAACAGAAAATCTCTGCTTTTGGGGCATCTTCATCAACAACAAAGAAAGCTGAAATCCTTATGATAGAGGATTTCAGCTTTTTTGTTCTTACTGAGATTTAATTTTATCTGATTGCAAATCAATATCTTTCCAGAACGCTTTTTTCGGAATCAGGTGTTTCGTCCTGCACCAGAGCGTCTTTCATGGAGAAGTTCAGTCTGCCCTGTTTGTCGATTTCTGTCAGTTTTACCATAACTTCATCGCCAGGTGCTACAACGTCTTCTACTTTTGCAACTCTCTTGTTTGCCATTTTGGAGATATGAATCAGACCTTCTTTGCCGGGTGCGATTTCTACGAAAGCACCGAATGTCATCAGTCTTGTGATGGTGCCTTTGTAAACCTTACCGGGTTCGGGATCGCTGACAATAGCGTTGATCATATCCATTGCACGCTGCATATCTGCGGGATCTGTACCTTTGATGAATATCTTGCCATCATCTTCTGTATCGATTTCACAATTTGTTTCTTCGATGATCTTTTTGATGACTTTGCCTCTTGTACCAATAACTTCCGCAATCTTATCCACGTCAATCTGCATAGTTGCAATCTTAGGCGCATATTTGGACAGTTCTTTTCTGGGTTCGGGAATCGCTTTCAGCATGACTTCGTTGAGGATATATTCTCTTGCTCTGCCTGTCTGCACAAAAGCCTGTTCGATCATTTCGAATGTCAGACCTTTGATCTTCATATCCATCTGAATTGCTGTGATACCTTCGGAAGTACCAGCTACTTTAAAGTCCATATCGCCGAAGAAGTCTTCTACACCCTGGATGTCTGTGATTTCGATGAAGTCATCATCGCTGTCACCTGTTACCAGACCAACGGAGATACCAGCAACGGGGCGTTTGATGGGTACGCCTGCTGCCATCAGGGACAGTGTGGAACCACAGATGGAAGCCTGAGATGTGGAACCGTTGGAGCTGAGGATATCGGAAACCAGACGGATTGCGTAAGGGAATTCTTCTTCGCTGGGGATAACGGGCAGCAGTGCTCTTTCACCCAGTGCGCCGTGACCGATTTCACGTCTGCCGGGACCTCTGGAAGTTTTTGCTTCACCTACAGAGAAACCGGGGAAGTTATAATGGTGAATGTAGCGTTTGCCTGTTTCGTTTGCATCCAGACCATCCAGACGCTGACCTTCGCTGATGGCGCCCAGTGTGGTTACTGTCAGAGCCTGTGTCTGTCCTCTGGAGAACAGAGCGGAACCATGCACGCGAGGCAGTACGTCTACTTCTGCGCTCAGAGGTCTGATTTCTTCGATACCACGACCGTCGGGACGTTTGTGTTCTCTCAGAATCATTCTTCTAACAGTCATTTTTTCGAATTTGTAGATGATTTCGTCTACCAGAGCAGCAATGTCTGTATCTTCTTCAGAAATTTCTGTCAGAGCTTCTGTCAGCTGTTCCAGAACTTCTTCTGTGATGACTTTGATCTTTGCGTCACGATCCTGTTTCAGTTCTGCAAAAACAGCTTCTTCCATTCTTGCGTCTGTGATATATTCTGTTACCAGTTTGTAAGCGTCTTCGGGAATCACATGTTCTGTGTAAGGAGCTTTTTCCTTGCCTTCTTTTGCTGTGATTTCCTGAATGAATTTGACAACTTCCAGGTTAGTGTCGAATGCCAGATGGATGGCTTCCATCATCAGTGCGTCAGGGATTTCGTCTGCGCCTGCTTCAATCATCATAACTTTATCTTCTTTGGAAGATACAGTCAGTGTCAGTCTTGTTTTTTCTCTCTGTTCTGCTGTGGGGTTCACCACCAGTTCGCCGTCCACATAACCGATGCTTACGGAAGAAACGGGATCTGTGAAAGGAATATCGGAAATGTTCAGTGCCAGAGATGCACCGATCATCGCTACTACTTCAGGAGAGCAGTCCTGGTCTACGGACATTACTGTTGCAACGATAGCTACGTCGTTTCTGTAATCCTTAGGGAACAGAGGACGCAGAGGTCTGTCGATACATCTTGCTGTCAGGATTGCTTTTTCGGAAGGTCTGCCTTCTCTTTTGATGAAACCGCCGGGGATTTTACCTACGGAGTACAGTCTTTCTTCGTAATCAATGCTCAGAGGGAAAAAGTCAATGCCGTCTCTGGGCTTTTCGGATGCAGTTGCAGTAACCAGTACAGTGGTATCGCCGTAACGCAGCAATACAGCGCCGTTAGCCTGTTCTGCTACTCTGCCGATTTCAGCTGTCAATGTTCTGCCTGCCAGTTCCATGGAATAGGTTCTAAACATGTTCATTCTCCTTTTCTGTCTGTTTTTCTCCTGCACCATAGATCTTCAACTTCAAAAACATGGTCGTCCATATTTGCAAAGTTGGAAATCTATAGTGCAACCTTCTTTGTTTTTGTTTGATAGAAGAAAAGAGAGGAAAAACGTCCTCTCTTTTCCTAATCTTTTGGTTTGTGTCTTACTTTCTCAGACCCAGTTCTGCAATGATTGCACGGTATCTTTCGATATCCAGTTCTTTCAGGTAGTTCAGCAGACCTCTTCTCTGACCAACCATTTTCAGCAGACCACGTCTGGAGTGGTGATCTTTCTTGTGGCTTTTCAGGTGGTCTGTCAGCAGAGTGATTCTTGCTGTCAGCAGAGCGATCTGAACTTCGGGAGAACCTGTGTCGTTAGGTGTTCTGCCGTATTTTGCGATAATTTCCTGTTTGTTGATTGTTGCCATGATTTTTGGCCTCCTTAAAAATATTTATTCTTGCAACCCCTAGAACTAAGTGAAGGTCGGAGCGTCCTGTCACTGAGTCCTGGTTTTACAGCGTTCTCATTTTATCATACTATATGACCCTTTGCAAGAGCAAAGGCTTGATTTCTTGCGATTTTTTCGTTTTTTCAGCTGGTTTGGGCTGATTTTTCCGTCTTTTTCTTGGGTTCATAACGGAACTGCGACATGAGCACTGCCACAAATACCACCGCGAAGCCCACCGCCATTCTGGGTGTTACTTCTTCATGGTACAGCAGTACAGAGAAGACAACCCCGAAAACGGATTCCAGACTCAGCAGAATGGTTCCCACTGCCGCATCTGTATGCTTCAGACCATATGCCTGCAGGAACAGGCAAAGAGCTGTGGAAAGCAGCGCCAGATACATGACATTTCCCATGGCACCCATGGAAACGCTTTCCGGCATACCGTTTGTCAGAAGGGTACCAATCCAGCCAATGACCGCAGAGAATGTAATCTGCATAGTAGTCAGCAGAATGGGGTCTCTGCCCTTGGAAAACCACGCCACTGCTGTCAGGTCACAGGCGTAAATGACGCCGCAGACCAGTGTTACCACGTCCCCCGGCAGCATAGTCATATCCCCGTTGAGGGAAATGAGCCCAATCCCCGCCAAGCAGAAGATTGCCGCAATGACATGATTGCGTTGAGGACGTTCCTTTGAAACAAACCAATAGAAAAATGGTACAATCACGCAATAAACCGCCGTCAAAAAGGCGCTTTTGCCCGGTGTGGTACCCATGGCAAGAGCAACAGTCTGCACAGCTGTGGCCGTCCCCATGGTCAAGCCTGTGATGATACCGCCAAGCAAATACCCCTTATCCAGTCTGCCCCATTTTTTGTAGGTAATGACCCAAAGCACCACTGCCGCGATGGAAAATCTTGCCGCTGTGATAAACCAGCCGGAAAGTTCCTCTGTGGCAAATTTCTGAAAAACGAAGGCGCTCCCCCAGATGATAGCTGTCAAGAGCAGCAACAGATGGGCCCGTGTTCTTTTATTCTCTAACATGATGTTACCTCATATCATTTTATCTGTCTGTATTTCTTATTTTTCTTCTTCCGCTTTCCAGTGTTCATATTCCGCAGAAGCGAAATATGCTCTGGTCTGTTCCGCATTGATAGCAATCTGTGCCTGCAATTCGTCTACGCTTTCAAATTTCTTTTCACTGCGCAGGAATTTATAGAAGAAAATCTGTAATTCTTCGCCGTAAATCATTTTGTTGAAGTCAAACAGATAGGTTTCCACAATCTTCTGTGTGCCGTTTACCGTAGGATTTTTGCCGATATTGGTCACACCGTAGTAATACTTGCCTTCATACAGTGTTTTTGTGGCATATACCCCATTGGGAGGGAACAGCTTCAAGGGATGGGCTTCGATATTCACCGTAGGGAAACCAATAGTTCTGCCCAGTTTTTTCCCTTCTTTTACAGTACCCAGAATGAAATAAGGCACAGTCAGCATGGTGTTCGCGCTTTCCAAATCCTTGTCGATGAGGCACTGACGGATACGAGAGCTGCTGACCCGTTCGCCTTCATACTGGACAGAAGGCACCGCAATGACTTTCACGCCGTGTTCTTCCCCCAAACGGCGCAGCATTTCATAATTGCCTGCCCGATTGCTGCCGAAATGATAATTTTCTCCTACCACCAGCACTTTGCACTTCATGCGTTCAAAAAGCAGTTTTACGGCAAAATCATAAGCAGACATAGAAGCAAATTCCACATCAAAAGGATATTCGATATACGTATCCACGCCCATCTGCTCCATGGTAAACAGTTTTTCAGAGGGTGCCATAATCAGAGCAAAATCCTCTTTTTTCTTGAATACCAGCATGGGATGAGGAGAAAAGGAAAATACAACACTTTCCAGATTTTCCTCTGCCGCAAATTCTTTTGTCAGTTGAATCAGGGCACGGTGACCCAGATGCAGCCCGTCAAAGTTCCCCAAAGTAATGGCTGTGGGTCTGCTGCGGTCTACCTGCCCGTCTGTAATATGTTCCATTTCGATACTCCTTTAAATCAACATCTTAAATGGTTTGATATAAAAGCCTTCTTCGTCCCGTACTTCATACAGTCCCACCAGATGGTGTTCACTGTCAAAGACAGCGGCGATATCACCTGCTGTCAGTTCTTTTTCCGCCTCATAAAACTTGGCGTAAACTCTGCCGCCGTTATACAGCATCTTTGTGGACTTCGGAGAAACGATGATTTTCGGGAAATCGGACAATGCCGCTTCCATGGACAGGAAAGCTTCTTCCTGCCGTCCTTCATCTGCCATTGTCTGCAATTCTCCCAGTGTAATGGCATCTTCCAATGCAAAACTGCCGGTACGGGTACGAGTCAGTTCTGCCATATGTGCGCCGCAGCCCAAAGTCTTGCCAATGTCACTGCAAAGGGTACGGATATAAGTCCCTTTGGAGCAGTCCACATCTATTTCAAAGCGGTCAGGAGGCAGAAAACGGACAATATTGATAGCAAAAATGGTAATGGTTCTTGCCTTACGCTCAATTTCTTTGCCTTCCCGCGCCAACTCATACAATTTCTTGCCGTTGACTTTGATAGCGGAATACATGGGCGGAATCTGTTTCTGTTCCCCCACAAATCCGGCTACTGCCTGTCTGATTTTTTCCTCATCAAAATCCACGGGCTTTTCTTCCAGCACTTCACCAGCCGCGTCTTCTGTCGTGGTGGTGATGCCCAGCCGCACCATGGCACGGTAACGTTTTTTCCCGTCCATGATGATGTCCGCCAGTTTTGTGGCTTTGCCTACGCAAACAGGCAGTACGCCTTCTGCGTCCGGGTCTAAGGTGCCTGTATGCCCCACTTTCTTTGTGTGAAGGATACGGCGCACCACAGCCACTACGTCATGGGAGGTAAATCCCTTTTCCTTTCGGATATTCAAAATACCGTCCAAGCGATTCCCTCCTTACAGCATTTTTTCGATTTCTGCCAGCACCATTTCTTTGGCTTTGTCAATGGGTGCCGCAATGGTACAGCCTGCCGCCTTCACATGACCGCCGCCGCCGAATTTCTGTGCCAATGCGCAGACATCTCTGCCATCAGCGCCACGGAAGCTTGCTTTGACTTCTGTTTCTGTCTTTTCGTAAAGGAAACATGCCACTTCTGCTCCCTGCACGCCTTTGAGGTAATTAATGATGGCGTCCAGTTCCTTATTGGTGCCGTTGCAGGCAGCAATTTCCGCAGAAGTGATGGTAGCACATACCACTTTGCCGTCAAAATACAGTTTTGCGTTTTCCAGAGCCTGTCCCATAATTTTCATTTCGGAAAAACTGCGGCTGTCGAAAAAGCGGTTGTAAATATCTGTAAAAGGAATCCCTGTTTCCATCAAAGCCCCTGCCACACGCATGGTATTAGGAGATGTGGAAGAATGACGGAAGCCACCAGTATCATAAATAAGACCAGCATAAAGTCCTGCCGCCATGTCTTGATCTACAGGGTAATTTCCTTCCAGAAAACCATATACGATTTCAGATGTGGAGGACGCTTCCCCTTCCACATAATTGTACTGCCCGTAATAGGTATTGCTGCTGTGATGGTCAATGTTGATGGTCACATCTGCCTGACGAAACCAATCCCCTGCAGCCCCCAGACGACCTTCGTCGCCGCAATCCAGCGCCAGAAACAGGTCCGCTTTCGCTGCCGCTTCTTTCGCCAGATGCTTGCCGGGAATCACGTCATACTTGGGCGCATAATGCTCCAGCAGTACGGTCACATCTTTACCGGCTTTTTCCAGTGCCAGCCCGAAAGCAAGGCAAGCCCCGATGGCGTCGCCGTCGGGATTGGTATGCCCTGCAATCTGAATGGTCTTTGCCTGTGCAATTTTTTCCAGAATTTCCTGTTTTGTATTATTCTGCATCTTTCTGCACTTCTCTTTCCTCACGGTCTTTGGCAATCTGCGCCATAAGCTGTTCCATACGAACGGCATATTCCGCAGATTCGTCCAGTTTGAAAATCAGTTCCGGTGTCAGACGCAGATTCACACGTTCTGCCACCAGATGGCGGATGAAACCGGAAGCGTTTTTCAAGCCTTTCATGACGCTTGCTTTCTGGTTTTCATCCCCCAGCACAGATACATATACTTTGCAGTATTTCAAATCCTGAGTGGTATCCACACGCACAACGCTGGTCATAGCGCCGATGCGAGGGTCTTTCAATTCTCCCCATACAATCTGAGAGATTTCCTTGAAAACTTCGTCATTGATACGGGAAATTCTTGTATTGTTCTTCATATATTTCTCACCTGCTTATCTAGGTACTTCTACCATGGTATAGGCTTCGATCCAGTCGCCTTCTTTCACGTCGTTGAACTTCTTGAATACCAGACCGCATTCATAGCCCGCAGCAACTTCTTTTACGTCGTCTTTGAAACGTTTCAAGCTTTCCAGATCGCCTTCGTAAACAACAATGCCGTCACGGATGATACGAACCTGGCAGTTTCTTACGAACTTACCATCTTTTACATAGCTGCCGGCAATAGTACCAACACCGGAAGCTTTGAACAGCTGACGTACTTCCGCATGACCCAGTACCTGTTCTTCAAATACGGGGTCCAGCAGACCTTTCATAGCAGCTGTGATGTCTTCGATAGCGTTGTAGATGACACGGTACAGACGAACATCAACTTTTTCTTCATCTGCAAATGCTTTTGCAGCGGGTTCGGGACGTACGTTGAAGCCGATGATGATAGCGTTGGATGCGGAAGCCAGCATAACGTCGCTTTCTGTGATAGCACCAACACCGCCGTGGATGATACGTACACGTACTTCTTCGTTAGACAGTCTTTCCAGACTCTGACGAACGGCTTCTACGGAACCCTGTACGTCTGCTTTTACTACGATGTTCAGTTCTTTCATGTTACCGCTCTGAATCTGAGAGAACAGGTCGTCCAGAGATACTTTCTGGGGTGTTTCTTTGATCATGTTTTCTCTGTTCTTCGCGATGATGCTTTCAGCAACCTGTCTTGCCTGTTTATCATTTTCTGCTACATAGAAGCTGTCGCCAGCGGAAGGTACTTCAGACAGACCCAGGATTTCTACAGGAGTAGAAGGACCTGCTTTTTTCACACGTCTGCCCTTATCGTCGGTCATAGCACGAATCTTACCATAAGCCGCACCTGCAACGATGGGGTCACCTACCTGCAAAGTACCGTTCTGTACCAGTACAGTCGCAACGGGACCTCTGCCTTTGTCCAGCTGTGCTTCTACGATAGCGCCTCTTGCATGTTTGTTGGGGTTTGCTTTCAATTCTTTCATTTCTGCTACCAGAATGATCATTTCCAGCAGAGAATCCAGACCTTCTTTTGTCACTGCGGAAACAGGTACACAGATAGTCTGACCACCCCAGTCTTCCGCTACCAGACCATATTCTACCAATTCCTGTTTTACGCGGTCAGGGTTTGCGGAGGGTTTATCCATTTTGTTAATGGCAACGATGATTTCAACGCCTGCTGCTTTGGCATGGTTGATGGCTTCTACGGTCTGAGGCATAACACCGTCGTCAGCCGCTACAACCAGAATAGCAATATCTGTAATCTGCGCACCACGCATACGCATTGCTGTGAAAGCTTCGTGACCGGGTGTATCCAGGAATGTAATGGGTTTGCCGTCGATCTGTACTGTATAAGCACCAATGTGCTGTGTGATACCGCCGGCTTCGCCTTTAGTTACGTTACTGTGACGAATGGCATCCAGCAGGGATGTTTTACCGTGGTCAACGTGACCCATAACAACAACAACGGGAGGCCTTTCTTTCAGATCTTTTTCGTCGTCTTCTTCCTCTGCGAAAACAGTTTCCAGAATGTCTTTTTCTTCTTCCTGTTCCAGAATAACGTTGTAATCTTCTGCAATGGCAGCAGCTGTATCAAAGTCCAGTGTTGCGTTGATGTTCAGCATCTGACCTTTTTTCATCAGTGCCATTACCAGATCGGAACCTTTTTTGCCCAGCACTTCTGCCAGTTCTTTCACGCTGATGGAAGCAGGAATGGATTTGATTACAGGTTCTGCTGCTTTTTCAGCTGCTTCCAGCGCTTCCAGTTCTGCCAGGAGCGCCGCTTCTTCTTCCATTTCACGTCTTCTGCGTTCCAAGGGATTTTCTCTGGGTTTCTGGTCTTTTTTGCCTTTGCCCTTTTTATCTTTTTTGCCCTGATTCTGATTGTTCTGGGCGTTGTTGTTCTGGTTTTTATTCTGGTTGTTGTTTTTGTTCTGATTGTTATTATTCTGCGGGTTCTTGCCGTCCTGCGCTTTTTTGTTTTCGCCCTTGTTTCTGTTATCCTGTTTGGGAGCATCTTTCTGCTGATTTCCCTTATGCTGCTCTTTCACTTCCTGCTTGGGAGCTTCTTTTTTGGGTTCTTCCGCTTTCTGTGCAGGCTGATACAGCTTTCTGATCTTGTCCGCGTCGCTTTCCTCGATCATGCTCATATGGCTGTTTGCTTCCATACCTACACTCTTCATTTTTTCCATCAGTTCTTTATTGGCTACGCCCAACTGCTTTGCCAGTTCATAAATTCGCATTTTTGACATTCGCCGCACCTCTTCTTTCTCTTACATCTATTCCAAATCCTTTACTCTGCGTTTTCTGCTGTCTGTGCAAGCTGCTGCAGTTTTGCCGCAAATCCCGCTTCTGTCACAACCAGTACCGCGCGGATTTCCTCGCCGACAGCTCTGCCTAAATCTGCCTTTGTTCCCAGTTCCAAAATCGGAACTTCATAAAACGATGCAGAGTTATGAAATTTTTTCTTTGTATTTGCCGACGCATCTCCTGCCACAATGACAAGACATGCCTTTTTGCCGCGTATCGCTTCCTCTGCTGCCACTTCGCCGCCTGCCACTTTATTGGCCCGCTTGCAAAGCCCCAGCAGGGAATAAAACTTACGCATGATTTTCTTCTCCTTCCAGCTGTGCCAGCAGGGCTTCATATACATCCTTGGGCACAGGTGCTTTGAAGGAGCGTTCCAGACCTTTGGACTTCTGCGCCTTTGCCAGACATTCCGTATTGGGGCAAATATATGCGCCCCGTCCCGGTTTCTTGCCTGTACGGTCCAGAGAAAATTCGCCTGCATCGTTGCGCACGATGCGGATCAATTCCCGTTTGTCCTTCATTTCCTGACAGCCGGTACATTTTCTGAGGGGGACTTTCCGTTGTTTCATCATGATGCCGCCTCCTCTATGTTTACGCTTCTTCCTGTGTTTCTTCTACAGCAGTTTCTTCTGCTGCTGTTTCCACAGCTTCTGCGGATTCTTCCATGATTTCTGTCATTTCTTCTGCTGCATCTTCTGTTTCTTCTACAGGATCTTCAGCCAGGAAGTTTGTTTCTCTTGCCTGTGTTTCGCTCTTGATGTCGATTCTCCAGCCTGTCAGTTTTGCAGACAGTCTTGCGTTCTGACCTTCTTTACCGATGGCCAGAGACAGCTGATGGTCAGGCACAACGATTTTTGCGCTCTGTTCTGCTTCGTTGATGGCAACTGCCAGAACTTTGGAAGGGCTCAGAGCCGCAGCGATAAATTCCTTAGGATCTTCGCTCCAGTTGATCACGTCGATCTTTTCGCCGCCCAGTTCGTTTACGATAACATTTACGCGGTAGCCGTTCTGACCAACACATGCGCCCAGAGCGTCCACATTTTCGTCTTTGGAGTAAACAGCGATTTTTGTTCTGCTGCCTGCTTCTCTGGCAATGCTCTTGATTTCTACAGTACCGTCATGCACTTCAGGCACTTCCTGTTCAAAGAGACGTTTTACCAGTTCGGGATGTGTTCTGGAAACATAAATCTGGGGACCCTTTGGTGTCTGTTTTACTTCCAGCACATATACTTTGATGCGGTCCATGAAATTATACTGTTCGCCGGGAATCTGTTCGTTGGCAGCCAGCACCGCATCGATTTTGCCCATCTGTACGATGATGTTTCTTCTTTCTTTTCTCTGTACGATAGCGGTCACTACTTCACGTTCTTTTGTGATGTACTGATTGTAGAGGATTTCTCTTTCCGCTTCTCTGAATTTCTGTACAACTACCTGTTTTGCTGTCTGGGCAGCCACACGACCGAAGTCTCTGGGTGTTACTTCCAGATCTACAGTATCGCCAATCTGATAGCTGGGGTTCAGAATTCTTGCAGCCATCAGGTCGATTTCGTTCTGTTCGTCCATGACTTCTTCCACAACTTCGCGCTGTGCGTAGCAGGCAACGTTACCTGTTTCTCTGTCGATAACAACTTTGATGTTCTGGTTGGAACCAAAGTTCTTTTTGCAAGCGGAAACCAGAGATGCTTCAATGGCTTCAAAAATGATCTCCTTGTCGATACCTTTTTCTTTTTCAATCAAATGCAGTGCTTCGATAAATTCTGCTCTATCCATTTTTCCTATTCCTCCCTTATCCTCAGAAAATAACAGCCAACCGCACATCAGCGGTATCTTTTTGTACAAATTCGCGAACAGTACCATCTTCTTCTTCCAAAGAAATCACGCCGTCGTTCAGTCCCAGCAGTTTGCCCTGGAACTGTTTCTGTCCGTCTACAGCCTTATAGAGCTTTACATCAATGATTTCTCCCTGGAATCTGATGAAATCCGCATCCTTCTTCAGGGGACGGTCGATACCGGGAGAGCTTACTTCCAGCACATAAGCCTGTTCGATGGGGTCTTTTTCATCCAGCTTTGCTTCCAGCGCACGGCTGACAGCTTCGCAGTCGTCAATGGAAACGCCGCCTTCTTTGTCGATATACACACGCAGATACCAGTTCGCGCCTTCCTTTACAAATTCCAAATCCACCAGTTCCAGACCTCTTTCTTCCACAATGGGTTCCAGAAGAGGCAGTACTTTCTTTTCTGTATTGCTCTTTGCCATTTTTTCACCTCGTATATATTTTTGCCTAAGCAACAACAAAGAGTGGGCTTTCACCCACTCTTTTCTCTGCCATTTCCGCTTGTTACTGTTGTTAGTATACCATTTTTTCATACCTTATGCAAGCATTTTTCCTTTATTTCCCGAAAAATCAAGGAATTTGGCTATGGCAGAAAAAAACATTCTCTATTGTTTCTGGACTACTCCCTGTGATATGATAGAAGGGCAAAAAGGAGGGTTCATTCTTGAAGAGACATGATATTTTCACCATACACGCAGCACCTTTTTACGCTTATCGCAAACAGGTGATTCTGCGTCAGGCACAAAAACTGAAACAGGTTTTTCCTGATTTTGAAATATTATATTCCATCAAAACCAATCCATTCTTCCCCATTTTGCAGACCATTTCCGAATTCGGTCTGGGGGCTGATGCCGCTTCTGCCAAAGAGGTATCAGAAAGCCGCCGGGCAGGGATTCCTTCTGAGCGGATTTATTTTTCCGCTCCCGGCAAAACACGGGATGAATTGGAGGACGTCATTGGACGCTGCCATATCATTGCGGACAGCTTCCACGAACTTGATTTATGCAATCGTCTGGCACAGGAAAAACACGCTGTTCTGCCTATCGGTATCCGCATCAATCCAGCATTTTCTATGGAAGGAACTGAGGGGGGACCTTCCCAGTTTGGCATTGATGAGGAACAGCTTCTTTCTTCCCACGCTTTTGACGATTTTCCTGCCCTGCGTCCTACAGGCATTCACGTACATATCCAGTCACAGATTCTGGATGCAGACCAGCTGACAGCCTACTATGCTCATGTACTGACATTGGCTCTGCGGCTGGAACACCTTTGGGACACCAAATTTTCTTACATCAATTTCGGCAGTGGCTTAGGCATTGTTTACGATCCAGATACTCAAAAACCGCTGGATTTAGATGTCCTGCAAAAAAAGGTATCCACCGTCTTTGATGCATTCCGTCCTCGTTTGCAGGCAAAATTCCTGCTGGAAAGCGGACGTTTTCTGGTGGGCGAAAGCGGCGTCTATGTAACAGAAATTATGGACATCAAAATCTCCCGTGGCAAAACATATTATATTGTAAAAAATGGTACCAACGGCTTTTTCCGTCCAGTCATGAAGGAATTAATGACAAAAGACCAGCATACACCAGCACCGGCAGAGCCTTTCTACACCTGTCCGAACATTTCTCAGGTGACACTGCTGGCTGACCGGGAAGGTACAGAAACCGTAGACATCGTAGGTGGTCTGTGCAGCCGTTATGACCTGCTGGCATCTAATGTGACACTTCCTCGAGCAGAGGTAGGCGACCGCCTGCTGTTTACAAACGCCGGCAGTTACGGTTATACCCTTTCCCCTTTGCTCTTTGGCTCTCAAACCCCGCCAGATCAGCTTTGGCTGGAACACGAAATAGACATCTGATTACAGTAAAAGGCATTCCAGATAAAAACAAATCTGACCATTCTCATATAGCCGACATCCTTGAAACAATGAACTGCACCCCATTTGTTAGACAGTATGATATACTGAATAACAAGTGGGGTGATTTTTATGCCAAAAGGAGTACCAAATAAACGATATACACCAGAATTCAAGCAACTGGTGGTAGAAACGATGCGGGAAGAAGGTCTAAGTCTCAGTGAAACCATGAGAAGATTTAATATCAACTGTCTCGGTATTATTAAGCGCTGG
>NZ_FRAH01000089.1 GCF_900142265.1 Anaerotignum lactatifermentans DSM 14214
CAGTACCAAAACAAATATTACCGCCAAATGCTCAAACAAAAAGGAATCCGGCAAAGTATGAGCCGAAAGGGTAACTGTCTGGACAATGCTGTCATGGAAAATTTCTTTGGACTGCTTAAGAGTGAACTTCTCTATCTCCAAAAGTTTCAATCCATGGAACACTTCAAACAAGAATTGGTGGAATATTTGGATTATTATAATAACCATCGAATCAAAGCAAAACTAAAGGGCTTGCCGCCTGCGATTTACAGACAACAAGCCCTTCTGGCTTCTTGAACAATTTTAATTTGAAAATATTGTCTAACTTTTTGGGTTCAGTTCACTATGATAAGGGTTTCGGCTTTTTTGTTTTTTGTGAAAGGATTCAAAAAAGAAATATTTCTTATTTTGTTGGAAAAACAACGGAAATGAACATGGCTTTGTCATAAAATAGAGCCGTAGAAAACAATAGGATTTCAAAAGGAGGCGGAAGCCATGGGATATATCAAAAACATTCCACATGAAAATAGATTGCGTCTGGCGGAACAGGTCAGCATTCAGCCGGGACAGGTGGTCAGCAAAACGCTGGCACAGAATAAAGCAGTTAGTTTGACTATTTTTGCATTTGATAAGGATGAAGAAATCAGTACCCATGCATCTCATGGGGATGCCATGGTGACAGTGCTGGAAGGCACCGGAAAATTTACGGTAGACGGCAAAGAATATATTTTGGAAGCAGGGGAAACACTGGTAATGCCAGCAGGAAAACCCCATGCCGTTTATGGTCAGGAAGCATTCAAAATGTTATTAACAGTTATTTTTCCTTTGGAAGGATAAAAGATAGATGAAAAGGAGAGAAGAATGATGAATATGTTTTGTTTTCAGTGTCAGGAAACAGCAGGCTGCAAAGGCTGCACAAGAGTGGGGGTATGCGGGAAAAGCGCGCAGACAGCAGGCTTGCAGGATTTATTGATTTATGTGACAAAGGGGCTTTCCGATGTGGCAACAAAGCTGCGGAAAGCAGGTAAAAAAGTTGGAACAGATGTGAACCATCTGGTGACAGAAAATTTGTTCATCACCATTACAAACGCTAACTTTGATGATGAAAAAATTACAGCACGCATTGTGGACACATTGGCTTGTAAAGAAGCATTGCTGGCAGAATTGGGCAGTGATGCAGGTTTGACAGAAGCTGCAAAATGGAACGGAACAGAAGAAACTTTTGCGGAAAAAGCCGCACAGGTAGGCGTTCTTTCCACAGAAAATGAAGATATCCGCAGTCTACGGGAAATGATTGTGTATGGTCTGAAAGGCATGGCTGCTTACAGCAAACATGCAAACGCACTGGGCAAGGAAAGCGAAGCCATTGATGCATTCCTGCAGGAAACACTGGCAAAAACGCTGGATGACAGTCTGGATGTGGAAGCCCTTGTGGCATTGACTATGGAAACAGGTAAATACGGCGTAGACGCCATGGCAATGCTGGATGAGGCAAATACAACTGCTTACGGCAATCCACAGATGACAAAGGTTGCGCTGGGTGTACGGAAAAATCCTGGTATTCTGGTTTCCGGTCACGACCTGAGAGATTTGGAAATGCTGCTGAAACAGACAGAAGGCACAGGAGTAGACGTGTATACACACTCTGAAATGCTGCCTGCACACTACTATCCCGCATTCCAGAAATACAGCCACTTTGCAGGCAACTATGGCAATGCATGGTGGAAACAGAAAGAAGAATTCGAAGCATTCAATGGCCCTGTGCTGTTGACCACAAACTGTCTGGTACCTCCCCTGGAAAGCTACAAAGACCGTGTGTATACCACTGGCGCAGTTGGTTTCCCCGGGTGTAAACATATTCCCGGCGGCGTTGGAGAAGAAAAAGATTTCTCCGCATTGATTGCACATGCAAAACAGTGCCCTGCACCTACAGAACTGGAAACAGGTGAAATCGTTGGCGGTTTTGCACACCATCAGGTATTGGCTCTGGCAGACAAGATTGTAGAAGCCGTAAAGAGCGGCGCTATCAAGAAATTTGTGGTGATGGCTGGCTGTGATGGCCGCAGTCCCAAACGGAATTACTATACAGATTTCGCAAAGGCACTGCCCAAAGATACTGTGATTCTCACAGCAGGCTGTGCGAAATACAAATACAATAAACTGGATTTGGGCGACATCAACGGTATCCCTCGTGTGCTGGATGCTGGTCAGTGCAATGACAGCTACTCTCTGGCTGTGATTGCCCTGAAGCTGAAAGAAGTGTTCGGTCTGGAAGATATCAATGATTTGCCCATCGTATATAACATTGCTTGGTATGAACAGAAAGCAGTTATTGTATTGCTGGCACTGCTGTATCTGGGTGTGAAGAATATCCATCTGGGTCCCACACTTCCCGCATTCCTTTCTCCCAATGTGGCAAAAGTGCTGGTGGAAAACTTCGGTATCGCAGGTATTGGTACTGTGGAAGAAGATATGGAACTGTTCTTCGGCGAATAAGAATGGAAAGATAGAGTTTTTCAAAATACAGATTCCCCTTAAAAAATATATGAGATAAAATCTTCGTAAAAATAAGAAAGCTGGAACCCTTCATCTAGTAAGGATTTCAGCTTTCTTTATTTCTATAAAAGGATATTTGTATTAAGGTGTATCGTTTTCTATGGGCTCGCTTTTTTCATAAGCTGCCAGTCTTTCCTGCAAAGCATCCACCTGCGCTTTCCATTTTGCGTTGACGGCGGAAATTTCTTCGCTGCGCTGGGAAAGGAGGGTTCGCAGTTCTTCCAGTTCGTCATTCTTTTCCTCTCGTACTTGGGATGGGGCAGAAGCGGCGTATAACTGAGGTTGTGAAAGGGGCTGCGTATTTTCTGAAAAAATGGCAGGATGAAAATTGTTCTGCCTGTCGCCAATGGCTTCAGATGCAAAAGGATCAGATGCGCCTATGAATTCACCTTTCAGACTTTGCAGAGGGAAGGGGAATGTGCAGCGTTCCACAGGACCAATGGAAGTGCCGTTTTCACAGATACATCGCATAGGCAGGCCATTTGCGCACCAGAACAGTATGATCTTATCCTGCTGGCGATAAACCAGACAATGGTCGCAGGCAGAGCCGCTTTCCCAAAGGACGAAGGGACGTCCCACGGCAGAACCCTGTTTGCAGCGATAAACCACCTGATTGCGGAATAGGTTCCGGCTGAGATAGAGAATATGCATCTGCTGATTGTCTTCCAGAATGGAAAAATCTGTGCAGGTACCCCCTGTCTGGATGAGAGGGGAAAGACTGCCTAGGGTGAAAGGAGAAAGTAGGATTTCCCGAGCACTAATGGTGCTGCGGTGGGAACGATAGTACAAAATCACATGATTTTCCCCTAACCTGCGTCCCAGAAAAGGTGCTCCCGGCAGAGGCAGAAAATGGTCGATTTGATATGGCGGCTGCCACTGTCCTTTCTGGAACAGGGCGTATTCCAAAATGTGATTGCCGCTTTGAGGCTGGGAAACGCCATA
Organism: Anaerotignum lactatifermentans DSM 14214; assembly: GCF_900142265.1. GTDB lineage: Bacteria > Bacillota > Clostridia > Lachnospirales > Anaerotignaceae > Anaerotignum > Anaerotignum lactatifermentans. Next base: position 3,478 of record NZ_FRAH01000089.1, read on the forward strand.
GAAAAGATGGAAAGCATCTTTTTGCGGTGCCATGAAACAATAGGTATTTTGCCATCGCTTGTCACCGGCATGCCACAAAGGGCGTGGTTCCCACTGCATCAAGTCAGAGGAGGCAGACAATATGAGCCTTCCGTCGGTGGTGGGATAGAGCAGGTATGTATAAGATTCATACTGACAAAGGGAAAAGGCGGAAACGCCTTCTGCGATACAAAAGGGGGTGTATCTGCCATCGGAAGTCTGTCTGCGGCACCACAAACGGTTATGTTCTAGGGAAAAAATAGCAATGTCCCCCTGTGGGGTTTTTAGATATTTCACATTGGGATTTTGCATGATTGACACTCCTGTCGTTTTTATCACTAGTATATGATAAAAAATAAAAAATAGAATTAATAAAATGAAAATAAAAATATATATTGACTTTAATAATATTAAATGTTATTTTAATAATATGAAAGGCGGTGAGGATGTGGAACGAATACCGGATTGGATCATGCAGTTGGAAGAAGAAGATTTGGCATTTATCAAAAATTTTGTACTGGCTTCTGGTTCTTTGAAAGAAATCGCAGGAATTTACGGCGTTACCTATCCTACGGTGAGATTACGGCTGGATAAACTCATCCAGAAAATACAGTTGACGGAACAGAAAGAACAGGAGCCTTATGTGCGGCTCATCAAAGAGCTGGCGATGGATGACAAATTGGATTTTGATACGGCGAAGCTGCTCATTACAGCATATCGGAAAGAGAAAGGAGAGAAGTAGGAATGGCAATGACTAATAGTGTATTATTGTGGATATTATTGATGGTATGGCTGGTGCCTTTTGCACTGTTCATTTTATTGCAGATTTTTCTCTGTCGGAAAGAGAATAAGTGGTTGGGTTTGATTTTACCGGCAATTTCGTTTTTAGGAAGTCTTGTTTTTTTGCTGCAGGCAACAAATGTGCGGGCAATGATACTCTCCTTTTTGGTATCAAACATTGGAACTGTCGTTTACCTGTTGATTTATGTTGGAATTAGGAGAAAAAAGAAGAAAAACAGCGATATGGATCAAATGAAAATTAAAGATTTGTAAAAGAAAAAGGAGTCCTTTTAGGGACTCCAATTTTGTTATATAAAATCAAAGACAGAACAGATTGCTGTTCTGTCTTTGATTTTATCAGGATTACAGTTTTTCCACTTCTTCCATCCATACACGATTGAAAGCGTCGGAAGGCATCCGCCAGTCACTGCGAGGAGACAGGCAAAGGGCACCAACTTTGGGACCATCAGGCAGGCAGGAGCGTTTGAACTGCTGCACGAAGAAACGGCGATAGAAGTTTTTCAGCCACTTCAGCAGTGTTTCCCGGTCATAGCTGCCGTCGAAGGCGATTTCCGCCAGATACAGCACTTTTGCAGGGCGGAAGCCGAAACGGAGAATATGGAACAGGAAGAAATCGTGGAGTTCATAAGGTCCAACGAGGTCTTCTGTTTTCTGGTTGATCTTGCCGTCTTTATCAGGGGGCAAAAGTTCGGGGCTGATGGGGGTATCCAGTACATCCAGCAGGATGCGGGAAGCGGTTTCGTCCACTTCTTTGGAATGAGCAACCCAGTTTACCAGTACACGTACCAGTGTTTTCGGTACACCGGCGTTCACGCCATACATGGACATGTGGTCGCCGTTATAAGTTGCCCAGCCCAGTGCCAGTTCGGACAGGTCGCCGGTACCGACTACCAGACCGTTTGTTTTGTTTGCCAGATCCATCAGAATCTGGGTACGTTCACGAGCCTGTGTGTTTTCGTATGTGACATCATGGATTTCAGGATCATGTTCGATGTCCTCGAAATGCTGGAGAGCGGCGTTTTTGATGGAAATTTCTTTCATCTGGATGCCAAGAGAACGCATCAGTTCCAGTGCGTTATTGTATGTGCGGTCGGTGGTGCCGAAGCCGGGCATGGTAACGCCCAGAACGTGATCTCTGGACAGACCAAGGTAATCACAGGCTTTGGCTGCAACCAACAGTGCCAATGTGGAGTCCAGACCGCCGGAAATACCAATGACCAATGTGTTCGCATGGGCATGTTCCATACGGCGTGCCAGACCAGTTACCTGAATCTGGAAGATGTTCTGGCAGCGTGCGTCCAGATGGGCATCGTCCGGTGTGAAAGGTGCCGGAGAAATATGACGATCCAATTTGCCCAGAGGAGATTCTGTCATAGGGAAATGAATTTCACGATAGAATCGCTGTGCTTCGGGCTGAGAAAGCTGACCCATGAATGTGGTATGGTGGCGGCGTTCGTTGGCAAGGACTTCCAGGTCGATGTCTGCCGCAACCAGCTGGCTTTCTCTGGAGAAGGATTCTGTTTCACAAAGGAGAGAACCGTTTTCGCAAATCAGGCTATGACCGCTGAAAACAGCGTCCTGTGTGGATTCGCCGATGCCTGCGGCAGCGTATACGTAAGCTGCCAGACAGCGGGAAGACTGCTGAGCAACCAGCTGATGACGATACTGGGGTTTGCCTGCCAGTTCATTGCTGGCAGAAGCGTTCAGCAGCAGTGTAGCGCCGTAAAGGCTCTGGTAAGAGCTTGGAGGAATGGGTACCCACAGGTCCTCACAGATTTCCACGCCGATTTTCAGGAAAGGAATGCCGTCGGCTGCAAAGAGCAGGTCTGCGCCAATGGGAACCATCTGACCTGCGTAGGAGATTTCCTCACTAATCAAATCGCCTGCAGATGCAAACCAGCGTTCTTCATAAAATTCGCTGTAGTTAGGGATAAAGGTTTTGGGAACCAGACCAAGGATTCTGCCCTGATGAAGCAGTGCTACACAGTTGAAAGTCTGGTTGTCTGCCATAACGGGAACACCGATGGCAATGACCATATCCAGTTCTGCTGTTTCCGCAGCGATTTCTTTCAATGCCTGTTCTGCTGCCTGAATGAGAGGAAGCTGGAAGAACAAATCACCACAGGTGTAGCCTGTCAGCGCCAGTTCTGGAAAAGTCAGCACACGGATGCCTTTTTCATTTGCTTCGCGAATCAGTTTGAGGATTTCTTCTTTATTGGAAATACAATCGGCAAGTTTCAGCTGAGGAACAGCAGCGCCGATTTTGACATAACCGAACATAATTTCACTCCTTAGAATTTTCTGAATAGACCAATAACTTTGCCCAGGATTGTCACATCACGCACGATGATGGGATTCATAGATGCGTTCTGGGGCTGCAGGCGAACAAAGTCTTTTTCTCTGTAAAATGTTTTGACGGTGGCATAGTCTTCGATGAGGGCTACAACAATGTCACCATTAGAGGCGTTGCTCTGCTGGCGAACAAGGATCAAGTCCTTATCGAAAATACCAGCCTCTATCATACTATCCCCACGAACCTTCAGCATAAACACCGTATCGTTATGGACATAATCCACGGGAACAGGGAAGGTATCTTCAATGTTTTCCACGGCAAGGATGGGTGTGCCGGCGGTGATGTTGCCGACGATAGGCACCTGTACCAGTTCTCTTGTGGGAAGATCGGGATTGTGGGGCGCTTCGTCCAGAATTTCAATGGCGCGGGGTTTGGTAGGGTCCCGACGAATATAGCCTTTTTTCTCCAGACGTGCCAGATGACCGTGAACAGTGGAGGTGGACTTGAGCCCAACGGCTTCACAAATCTCACGAACGGAAGGCGGATAGCCTTTTTCCCGTACTTCTGCTTTCATATATTCTAAAATCTGCTGTTGTTTTGCGGATAAATCGTTCATGTATTCACTTCCTTGTAGATTGCCCAATGGGCAGAAAAATAGATGTAACCATATTGTAACATAGGAAGGGAACAAAATCAAACCTGTGTTCGTTAAAGTATAAAAAGTAGTTGACAAAGAACGAATGTTCGTATATGATAAGAACAAATAGAAAATATGTTCGGTATTTAGGAGGGGTGAACATGGACGGAAGAAAAAGAAGACGCATGGTAAGAAGATCTAGAAAAGCAAGAAAGAATTTTTTAATCCTGCTGACAGTTGTACTGATTACAGGCATTGGAACCATCGCAATGGGGGCGCAGACACAGAAAACGGAGGAAGTCTACTATGAATCCGTTCTGATTCATTCCGGCGATACGCTGTGGGACATTGCGGCAGAGTATAAAGCAGACGGAGAAAAAACCAAACATATGGTTGGAAAAATTCAGAAATTAAACCAGATGCGTTCGGAACACATCCGTGCGGGCGAACGGATTCTGGTTCCTGTGACAAAAGAAGCAGTCTGAACAGAAGGGATTGTATGAACATGACAAAAGGCAGTTTCCGAAAGCAACGTCCTCTTAAGAAAATATTGATTTCTTAAGGGGAATTGCCAGGGCTTTCTTCGGAAGAAAACATATCAAATAAAATCTCAATAACATAAGGAAGCTGGAATCTTTTGTTATCATAAGGATTTCGGCTTTCTTTGTTTTCTCATGAAGATGCCCCAAAGCCGGAAAACTGCCTTTTTGGATTCTTACGCATTTTTTAATCTTTGCAAAACAGATATACATTTGTCTTTCGGTGTGATACAATAACTACATCAAAATCTTTTTGATATTTCGGTGAAAATCGAACAAACAGATAACGGATATGCTTTCTTATGGAGAAATGTGGATGCAGATTTTTCATGGAAATGGATATGCTGTTGGAAAGGAAGGTGGAGCGTATGCTGCCTTGGATTATCCTGCTTTGCATCGTTGGGTTGGCACTGGTATTTGCCGAAATGCTCATTCCCGGATTCGGTGTTTTTGGTATTTTGGGCAGTGTTTGTCTTTTGGGAACGGCGTTTCTGGTGGCAAAGGTTTATGGCATTACAGCGTTTTTGATTACGGTTGTTTTGCTGGTCATTGCTTTTGCATTGATGATCGTTCTGGCGAAAAAAAGCGGTTTTTATAACAAGGTTGTCCTGCGGGACAAACAGGAAGCCCAGGATTTTGACGAAAGCACATTACAGGGCTTGCTGGGAGCGGAAGGTGTGACACAGACAACATTGCGACCTTATGGCGTAGCTGATTTCCAGGGGAAAATGGTGGACGTATGTTCCAATGGGGATTTCATCGACCGCGGAAAGCGCGTGCGTGTGACACACATACAGGGGAAAACCGTGACAGTGGCAGAGTGTTAAAGTAAATAAGGAAAAAGGGGATGAATCAGTATGGGATTTGATATTCTGGCGTTGATTGTGCCAATTATATTGATTTTAGTTGTTGTTGTGATTTTCTTGAGTTTTGTACCTTTGGGGCTTTGGATTTCGGCAATTTCCGCCGGCGTAAAGGTGAGCATCTTTTCTTTGGTTGGGATGCGGCTCCGTCGGGTACGGGCTGATAAAATCATCCGCCCTCTGATTAAAGCGCAGAAAGCAGGCATGAATGTCAATGCCAATCAGCTGGAATCACATTTGCTTTCCGGTGGTCGTGTAGATAATGTCGTAGATGCTCTCATTGCGGCACACAGAGCCAATCTGGACTTGTCTTTTGAACGGGCGGCTGCCATTGACCTGGCAGGGAGAAACGTATTTGAAGCGGTGCGTATGAGCGTAACACCGAAGATTATCGAAACACCTTGGATTTCTGCTGTGGCTATTGACGGTATCGAAGTGAAGGTTATTGCAAAAGTTACCGTAAGAGCAAACCTAGGCAGACTGGTGGGCGGTGCCGGTGAAGAAACCATCATTGCAAGAGTCGGTGAAGGTATCGTTACAACCGTTGGTTCTTCTCAGAGCCATAAGAGTGTGCTGGAAAATCCTGACTTGATTTCCAGAACAGTTTTGGCAAAAGGTCTGGACAGCGGTACTGCATTTGAAATCCTTTCTATTGATATTGCGGATGTGGATATCGGCAGAAACATTGGCGCACATCTGCAGATCCAGCAGGCAGAAGCCGACAAACAGATTGCGCAGGCGAAAGCAGAAGAACGTCGTGCAACAGCAATCGCAATGGAACAGGAAATGAAAGCGGAAGTAGAACGCATGAAAGCAAAAGTTGTGGAAGCGGAAGCACAGGTGCCTATGGCTATGGCAGATGCTCTGCGCAGTGGGAACCTTGGCGTAATGGATTATTACAAATTCCAGAACGTACAGGCGGATACCAAAATGAAAACCAATTTTGCTGATACAGATCTGACAGGAGTTCTTCATAAAGAACCACCCAAAGATCAGAAATAATAGAAAAGGATAACATTAGAGAGGGAAGCGTTCTGGATAAAAGGAAGTGCTTTCCTCTTTTTCAAATAGAAGAAACGGAAGGCGATGAGATATGAAAATCAAAAACGGCATTGAGCGGGAACTGGGGAAGATCAAACGAAAGGAAGACCGTTTTCTGCGGGAAGAACCGAAAAAGGAAAATGAGAAGCTGGAAAGCGTAAAAGGTAAAATAAAAGAAAAGATTCCGCCGAAACTGGTGGATACATTGAATAAAGCTTTCACAAAAGCTTTCTATCTGGTGTTTGAAAAGGGAACAGCGGTGGTGGAGAAAACATTCCGCAAAGAGGACTTGAGTTTAGAATTTTCCGTAAATGATTTTCGGGTGCAGAAAAGTCCGACAGGGCAATCTGTGAGAAAGGTAGATCGACTTGCCAAGAAAAGCGGATTGGTCAATGCGTGTATTACCACAGCAGAAGGTGTTGGTTTGGGGCTTTTGGGCGTTGGTCTGCCGGATATCCCTCTTTTTATTGGCGTATTGATGAAAGGATTGTATGAAACGGCGACAAGTTATGGATACAGCTACGAAACAGAAGCGGAACGTGTATTTTTGCTGCGGCTCATCCGTGGAGCGCTGGCTTCTCCTGAAAATCGTAAGGAAGCTGATGAGGAAGTAGAAGAATGGATTCGGAAGAATGGAAAGGCTTCTATGTCATATGTATTTTCCGATGAAATTGAAAAAACAGCGGCGAGCCTTTCTATGACTATGCTGACTGCGAAGTTTATCCAAGGTCTGCCAGTGGTAGGCGCTGCAGGCGGATTGATGAATCCGGTGATCTATCGGAAGATACAGAAATACGCGGCAAGAAAGTATAAAAAAAGATATTTGCTGGAGTGTCAAGAAAAACGTGTATAAACAAAACCAAACGGGTCATACTAGGAGTGCAAGGGAAAACGGACTTGCAACTATAGACCGGGGAGGTTTCAAAACATGGAAAACATGAAGAAAAACAATGAAAAGAAACAGGAAAAAAGCATGAACAGAACTGAATTTGCCCAGGAATACAGCATGGATCACTGCAAATCCAACGGCAAACAGGCTGAAAAACAGCAGAAAACAAAGAACTCCAAAGCGTGAGGAAGAGAGAGTGCTTCTAAATAAAGGAGCACTCTTTTCCTAACAAATAAAAAAAGTGTCGGATTGTACGAGATAAAGTACTTGACGAAGCGGAGGAATCTTGGTAATATATGCAAGCACCACTGCTCCGGCAGATGGGACGCAAAACAACAGCATCGAAAGAAATAAAAAGTACTTAAAAAAGTACTTGACGGCGAAAAGAAAGTCTGGTAAGATAATCAGGCGTCGCTAAGAAAACGATGCAACAAAATAGAATATCAGAAAGCTTGCTTTCAAAAATCTCTGAAAAGTATTTAAAAAAGTATTTGACAGAATGAAACAAGCCTGATAAAATAAAAAAGCTGACACCGCAAACGGTGTGAGCAACAAACAAGACTGATCCTTGAAAACTAAACAGCAGAAATAAACTTACAACCCATAGTCAATTCGGTCAGTGAGTTTCGAACCGTTTATGGAGCGACCGACCT
>NZ_FRAH01000091.1 GCF_900142265.1 Anaerotignum lactatifermentans DSM 14214
TGTGAAGCCAACGAGATGATTGACCGTTATATTTATTTTTACAACCATGAGCGCATCCAGTTAAAAACCGGAGAGCCGCCGCTTACGCGACGCCTTTCCACTTAAAACTTCATATTTTCCTACATAGAGGCCTTTTTGTGCTGTCCGCACAATCTGGAGCAGTTCAGTTAAAGTCCGCTGTCTTATTTACTTACAAAAGAAAAATGGAGGTGATTTTTATATGAACATGACTGGTGCACAAAGTATGGTACGTTGTCTGGAGGAAGAAGATGTAAGCCACATTTTTGGCTATCCAGGTGCCACTATATGTCCTTTTTACGAAGCATTATATCACAGTGAATCTATTCAGCATATTCTTGTGCGGCAGGAACAAAGCGCTGCCCATATGGCATCGGGCTATGCCCGCATCACTGGCAAAGCTGGTGTCTGCGTCGTAACATCTGGTCCGGGAGCCACCAATTTGATCACCGGCATCGCCACCGCTTACATGGACAGTATCCCTCTCGTTGCCATCACCGGTCAGGTACAAAGTTATCTGCTGGGGCGGGATATTTTTCAGGAAGTAGATATCACAGGCGCAGTTTCCCCTTTCATCAAGCACACTTATCTCATAAAAAAAGCGGAAGACATTCCCCGCATTTTCAAGGAAGCCTTCCATATCGCGACTACTGGGCGTCCCGGTCCTGTCCTCATCGACGTCCCCATTGATATGCAGGAAGCAGAAATTGATTTCTCATATCCTGAAGAAGTAAATATTCGAGGTTATAAACCCACTATCAACGGCAACTTGAAACAGCTGAAAAAAGTGGTTAAAACCATTGCCGCTGCAGAACGCCCTTTGATCTGCGTCGGCGGAGGTGCCTTTTGCGCTAAAGCACAAGAACAAGTACGGCAACTTTGTGAAGAAACCAAAATCCCCATGGTAACCACCATGATGGGCTTAGGAGTCCTGCCTACCTCTCATCCACTGAATATCGGAATGATTGGCTCCTTCGGACATAAAACAGCCAATATGGCACTTTCTCAAACAGACTTGTTGATTTTGGTTGGTGCTCGTGTAGGTGACCGTGCCATTACGGCTCCGGAAAAGATCAGCAGCCAATCCAAAACCATTCATATTGACATCGACCCTGCAGAAATCGGCAAAAATGTAAACCCTACAGTTCCTCTGGTAGGTGATCTGCGGGCAGTACTGGAAAGCCTGCTGGCAGAACACCCTATTTCCAACTGTTCGCATTGGTCAGAATATTTGCAGCAGGAAGCAGCAGCAGAAAAAGCAACAATGCCAGATCCTCGTCCTGATACCATTCAGCCCAAGCGTCTCATGGCGGAAATTGGCAAGCAAATTACTGCAGACGCTTGTGTTGTTGCCGACGTAGGTCAGAATCAAATCTGGGCAGCAAAATATCTGTCTATGCGTCAGGGGCGTTTCCTGACTACAGGCGGTTTGGGTACCATGGACATGCTTTGCCTGCTGCTATTGGGGTAAAAATCGCTGCACCAGAAAAACAAACCATTGTCGTATGCGGTGACGGTGCTTTTCAGATGACCAATAATGAATTATCCACTATGGTAGAGCAAGGCTGTGATGTAAAAATCGATTTGCTGAACAACCGTACCTTAGGCATGGTATGCGAATTGCAGCGTATCGCAAAGCGTCATAAGTTTGCCGTTGCTCTGCCGGATACACCCGATTTTGGCAAATTGGCAGATGCCTTTGGCGTAAAGAGCCGCCGTATCAGTCAGGATGCAGATATGACAGAAGCCATTGCAGAAATGCTGGCTTATGATGGTCCTTATCTGCTGGAATGTGTTGTATCAGAAGTGGAAAATTCCAAAGTCAATATGTAAGGAGGGGTTCCAATGAAACAGGTTATATCCGTATTGGTTGAAAATCAACCAGGTGTATTGAATAAAATCACCGGTCTTTTTTCTAGGAGAGGTTTCAATATCGAAAGTCTAGCTGTTAGTGTGACGGAAGATGAAAGTGTCTCCCGTATTACCATGATCATTGACATTGGTCATAACGCCGTGGATCAGCTGGAAAAACAGTTGAATAAACTGATCTGTGTCTTGAAGATCAAACGTCTGGACAATGTGGAAATGACTGGCAGAGAACTGATTCTGGTAAAGGTTTCCGCTACTCCTTCCACACGCCGTAACATCAAAGATCTTTGCGATATTATGCACGCAAAAATCGATGATGTTTCTGCAGCAACATTGACTGTAGAATTGGCTGATCTTCCACAGCAAATCAATTTGTTTCTGGAAATGCTCCGACCTTTTGGTATTGTAGAAATTGCACGCACTGGTCTGATTGCTGTCCAAAAAAGGCGCAGCCTCTATGAATTAAAACAAAATAAAAACACCAATCCTTTTTCTAAATGATACTGGATTGGTGTTTTCATGTTTCTCATAAAACTTTTTTCTGTATTTTCATTCTTTGTCAGGCATTTATAATCATATCAAAAAGCACGAAACCCTTCTACCCATGAATGATTTCGTGCTTTTTTCTTTAAATGCTATATTGCTCAGACATTACTTTTCTGCAAGAGAAAAAATCAGTCTGATTTCTGTACCTTTACCAGGTTCACTATCCATAGAAATGGTAGCATTGTGCAGCATTGCTCCATGTTTCACAATGGATAATCCTAATCCTGTGCCATCGACATCTTTGCTGCGGCTGCGGCTCACACGATAGAAACGTTCAAATACTCTTTCCTGTTCGCCATAAGGAATACCAATTCCTGTATCTGCAACCGTTACGGTAATATCATCAGGATGTTTTTCCACTTTCAGTGTAACAGAACCATTATCTTTGTTATAACGGATTGCATTGTCACACAGATTATAGATCATTTCTTCCAGTACATGAGGCACACCGGACAAAACAGCTGTTTCTGTTTCCAGATGGAATTTGATTTTTTTCTGGGCTGCCTGTGTTTCCAGACGTTTTGCCACAGTTTCCGCAATCAACGCCACATCCACATCTGTTTTTTCCACATTTTCCTGGGCTTCATCCAATCTGGAAAGCTGGATGATATCCTGTACCATGGAAATCAGTCTCTGTGCTTCCTCATAAATATTATTTGCAAAGCGAGGTACATCCTCCGCTTTCACCATGCCGTTTTTCATGATTTCCGCAAAACCAGAAATGCTGGTCAACGGTGTTTTCAATTCATGAGAAACATTTGCTGTAAATTCACGGCGCAGTTTTTCACGATCAGCCTTTTCTGTGTTATCAAACAGCAGCAGAACCACACCTGCTACCAGACTATCTTCTGTGACAGGGTTTGCCAGCAGCTGATAACTTCTGCCATCACTTTCCATGGTCACTTCTTCGTGACTGCCTGCCAATGCAGCTGTAATGCAGCGTCTGAAACCCTCTGTACGATTTAAGGCAAACACGTTTTCTTTTTCTGGCACACGATCTACACCAAGCAAACGTCTTGCGCCTTTATTGCAGGAAAGGACTTCTCCTCTGGCATCCAAAACCAACAAACCTTCCTGCATATTTTCCGTAATGGTTTCAAACTCACGCTGTCTGCGCTGACGATCCTGCATCTGTTTGTTGATAAGCTTATTCTGTACAGCAATACGGCGCAGGAACGGTGCCATTTCGTCATAAATTTCCGCCTGTTCGGGATGTTCCAAATCTACATTTTCCAAAGGTTTCACAATGCTCTTGGATGTTTTGCTTGCCAGGAAACCTGCCAAAATCAATGCGATTACAAGTACCAAAGCCAACAGCTGTGTCATAGAAAGGAAAATGCTCAGTGCACTCAAACTGGTAACAGACAAACGTAAAATGGTGCCATCACTCAGTTTAATTGCGTAGTTTTCTGTTTTTTCTGCCAATGTGGTGGAGTGACGTGTGCTCTCACCTCTGCCTGTGTTCAAAGCCTCAACGACTTCCTCACGTTCCCCATGATTTTCCATCTGAGAAACATCCACATAGGAATCATACAGTACAGTGCCGTCGGTATCAATCCATGTGATTCTCTGGTTTTGTTTCGGCAACTGCTCCAGATACGAAATACCTTCCGTTTCCATGGCTTTTGCAATATAGACAGCATCTGCGTGCATCGCTTCTTTTGTCCGGTCACTATTATAATCCCCTACAAATGCAACCAGAATAAAAGTGGATGCGATCAAAATCAACAGCGATACATTGAATATCGCACGAAAAATTCTCTTTGTCATGGATTGCCTCCAATCTTATACCCAATACCTCGTATGGTTTCAATGTATGTACCGCAATCGCCTAATTTCTGCCGCAGTGTCCGAATGTGCACATCCACGGTTCGGTTTTCCCCATCGAAATCATATCCCCAGATTTGATTGAGAAGTTGATCTCTTGTTAAAACCATGCCCTTGTTTTCCAACAGATAACAAAGCATATCAAATTCTTTTTTGGTTAGTGTAACAGCTTCTCCTTTTACCAACACTTCATGGCGTTTCTGATTTACCGTCAAATCGCCAATGACGTATCTATTTTCTTGAGCAGGACGCAAATCTTCTGTTCTGCGCAGCAGTGCTTTCACCCTTGCCAGTAATTCCATCATGCCAAAGGGTTTGGATACATAATCGTCTGCACCACTTTCCAGCCCCATAACTTTATCATACTCGCTGCCTTTTGCCGTCAGCATAATGACAGGGAGTTTTTTTGTATCTTGTCTTTGTCGCAGTTTCTGCAAAATCTGTATGCCATCTTCTTCCGGCAGCATAATATCTAACAGAACCAAATCTGGTTTCCGTTTTTCCAACGCTTCCCAAAACAAAGAAGGTTTATCAAATCCTTCCGCTTCCAGCCCTGCTGTATTGAATGTATATGCTACCAGTTCCCGAATGCTGTTATCATCTTCTACCAGATAAATCATCTACAGCCTCACTCCTTACATCAGAGAATTTTCATTAATCATCAATTGAAACTTCAATCCCAATTTTTTTGCTGCTTTTCTGCACAGTGTCATACGTTCCAGAAAAATTTCAAAGTAGTCCATGACAGAACTGTAATGGGTATCAACCGTCAATTTCAGTTTAATGAGTGTATGGGCTTCATTGATCTTCAAGACAGATTTTTCTACGGAATAATTGACTCTGTCATGGATATCAAAGGTGGTTTTTTCCTGATTACGTACACGGGTTCTGCGTACATCTGATTTATCTGCCAGAATCAACGCTGCGGCAATGGCATTGACAGGCACACCATGACCTTCATCATGGTTCCCAATGGCTGTTACCACTGTTGCAATATCTTCTGCGGGCATACCCAGTTTATCCAGAATACGGAATGCCATAACGGCACCGCTTTGAGAATGGTCTACACGATTGACCACATTGCCGATGTCGTGCATGAATCCAGCAATTCTTGCCAATTCCACTTCGTGTTCTGAATAGCCAAGTGTTTCCAGAATATATTTTGCCGTTTCTGCAACTCTTGTCACATGGGCAAAGGAATGTTCTGTAAATCCCAGTGCTGCCAGAGATTCGTCCGCGCACTGAATATAAGTGCGGATATCCGCATTATTTTTGATATCCTCAAATGTAATCATATTTATTCACCATCCATTTCTCCATGGATGCCTGTGATGGAATATTCTACCCATTCTGCAATATTGGTAGCATGGTCTGCAACTCTTTCCAGATATTTTGCAATCATGAGCAGATCGATATACACTTCGCCATTTGTTCCGTCTGTCGCAATCTGTTCAATGATTTCTCCGCGAATTTTGGAAAACAGGTTATCCACAACGTCATCATAAGCAATGACACTGTGTGCCAGTTCCAAATCTGCTTTTACAAAAGAGTCTACGCTCTGTATAACCATTTTCACTGCTTCTTCAGACATAGAACGAATATGCAGAGAACTGGACATTTCCAGCTGTTTATCATGCATCTGATCTGTCAGTTCCACAATATCTGCTGCCTGGTCGCCAATTCTTTCCATATCAGAAATCATTTTCAGTGCAGAAGAGATTGTTCTCAAATCTCTTGCAACGGGCTGCTGCTGCAGCAGCAGACGCATACACAGTGCTTCAATATCTCTTTCTTTCCGGTCAATTTCACCGTCTTTTTCCAACACAACAGGTACCAAACTGCGATCCCGATCAAAAAGGGATTTCAATGCCAACGTAATGGCTTCCTCACACAAAGCACCCATGGTAATTAGTTCTACATGCAGCTGTTCCAGCTGTTCATCAAATCTTGTACGCATATCAACCAAACCTCCCCGTAATATAGTCTTCAGTACGTTTGTCCTTAGGCATGGAGAAGATCTGTTCTGTATCTCCATACTCAACCACTTCACCCAGCAGGAAAAACGCCGTTTTATCAGAAATACGGGCAGCCTGCTGCATATTATGTGTTACCATAATGATAGTGTACTCTTTTTTCAATTCCACCGCAAGTTCTTCAATACGGGAAGTGGAAATGGGGTCAAGAGCGGATGTAGGCTCGTCCATGAGCAAAACTTCCGGCTGAACAGCCAAAGCTCTTGCGATGCAAAGACGCTGCTGCTGACCACCACTCATGCCCAGTGCATTTTTCTTCAGACGATCTTTTACTTCATCCCAAATGGCTGCATCACGCAGTGCTTTTTCTACAATTTCATCCAGTTTCACTTTGGAACGAATGCCATGGGTTCTGGGACCATAAGCAACATTATCATAAATACTCATAGGGAAGGGATTGGGTTTCTGGAAAACCATACCTACCCGTTTGCGCAGGTGGTTCAGATCCATACTGCCATAAATATCTTCCCCATCCAGCAGGACTTTCCCTGTGATGCGGCAGCCTTCTACCAGGTCATTCATTCTGTTCAGGGATTTCAGCAGTGTAGATTTACCGCAGCCGGAAGGCCCGATAAATGCTGTGATATCCCCTTCTGTAATATTCAAATTGATGTTTTTCAAGGCTTTGAAATCGCCATAAAACAAATCCAGATTGGAAATTTCAAATTTATTCATACTCAATCTTTCACTCCTACCTTTTTCGCAATCAATCCAGACAATGCATTGATACCGATAACAACTACAAGCAGTACAACCGCTGTTGCATAAGCCTGATCCATATACAGACCTTCATTCAGCAGTGCGTACATATGAACTGCCAACGTACGACCGGAGGACATGAGACCATCCGCAACCGTTGTGGCTGTACCTGCGGGATACAGCAGCGCTGCTGTTTCGCCGACGATTCTGCCGACTGCCAGGATGACACCTGCCAGAATCCCGGGAACCGCAGAAGGAAGTACAATACGGAATACGGTACGCAGTTTGCCGGCACCCAGACCGAAACTGCCTTCACGATACAAGTCAGGTACCGCAATGAGGGCTTCTTCTGTTGTACGCATGATCAGAGGCAAAATCATGATTGCCAATGTCAGTGCACCACCCAGAATGGTATAACTCCATCCCAGGAAGATATTGAAGAACAGATAACCAAACAAACCATATACAATGGAAGGAATACCGGACAATGTTTCTGTGGTGATACGCACAATAGAAACCAGCTTATTCCCACGTTTTGCATATTCTACCAGATAAATAGCAGAGCAAATACCAACTGGCAGTGCAAACAGCAAAGACAATGCTGTAATGATCAGTGTATTGATGATTGCCGGCATCATGGAAACGTTCTCAGTGGTATATTCCCATTCAAAAAGTTCAGGGCTCAGATTGGGAATCCCCTTAATCAGAATATAAGCAATCAGTGCAATCAATACGGTTAATGTAATCACCGCTGAAATCACAACCAGTAAAAACAGGATTGCGGAAAGCGGATGTTTGCGATAGCTTTTCAATCGCTGTAATGTTGATTCTTTATTAATGGCTTCCATCAATGATTCCTCCTTTTCAATGCGGAGAAGGACAAGTTAATAATCAAAATAAATACGAACAGAACTACGCCGGTACCCAGCAGTGCCTCTCGATGCAGGTCTGTTGCGTAACCCATTTCCATAACGATGTTTGCTGTCAATGTACGTACGCCGCTGAAGATGCTCTTTGGCATAACTGCGTTGTTGCCGGCAACCATGATAACCGCCATGGTTTCCCCAATGGCACGACCAACACCTAAGATAACACCTGCCAAAATCCCCTGCTTTGCTGCAGGCAGCACTGCGAAGAATACGCTTCTTTCATGGGTTGCACCCAGTGCCAGAGAACCTTCGTAGTAAGAATTCGGCACCGCACGAATAGCGGATTCGGAAACACCGATAACTGTGGGCAGGATCATAATGCCCAGCAAAATGGAAGCAGTTAAGATACCTTTCCCATTTGTACCTGTCAAATCCTGCATGATAGGTACGATTACAACCAGACCAAAGAAACCATATACGATGGAAGGAATCCCTGCAAGCAGAGAAACCGCCGGTTTTACAATTTTATATAATTTTTCAGGACAGAATCTTGCAAGAAAAATAGCACACAGAATCCCCATAGGAACACCGATGATAACCGCTCCGGCTGTCACATAAATACTGCCGATGATCATGGAGAAAATTCCATAAATATTATTGGAGGGTTTCCATGTTTGACCAAACAGGAACTCCGTTATACCGATTTTATGAATTGCAGGCACACCATTGGCAAACAGGAAGATACAGATCAGTGCGACTGCCAGAATGGACACACACGCTGCCAACAGGAAAACAATTTTCATTACGCCTTCTTTCATTGGTATCTTTCCTCTCCTTTCTCTTTTCAAAAGTTATGCCGAAAGGATTCTCTTTCGGCATAACACATTCCTTCTCTTTTCACTTTTTCTTCTGTTGATTAAGCAACTTCAGACCAATCTGTTGTTGCACCTGTGAAGATTGCTTTTACTGTATCGCTTGTCATATCGCTTACTGTGTTTTCCTGGTTTACGATGACTGCAATACCATCCATTGCGATTACTGTAGGCTGCAGACCATTTGCCAGTTCGCTGTCTTTCAGTTCTCTGGAAGCCATACCGATGTCACATGTGCCTTCTGCTACGGAAGTCATACCTGTTGTGGAGTCGTTCTGCTGTACTTCGATTGTTACAGTGGGGTTCAGAGCGATGTATGCTTCTTTCAGTTTTTCCATAACGGGTGTGATGGAAGAAGAACCTGCAACAACAATTTTGCCGCTCATGTTAGATGCTGTGTAAGCGCCTGTGCTGCCCTGGCTGATGTAGCCGTTTTCTTCAACTACTGCCTGACCTTCGTCGCTCATGATGAATGCGATAAAGTCGCTAGCTACTTCAGAAACATCTTCTTTTGTTGCGATGTTGAAAGGACGAGCTACTTTATAAGTACCGTTTTTGATGTTTTCTGCTGTTGCTTCAGCACCATCAATTTTCAGTGCTTTTACGCTGTCATCCAAAGAACCCAGAGAGATGTAACCGATTGCGTTGGGGTTGCCTGCAACAGTTGTCATCATAACAGCGGTGCTGTTTGTGATTTCTGCCATTTCTGTTGTCATATCAACTTTTTCGCCTGCATCATTTTTTTCTTCAATGCCGAAAAGTTCGATAAAAGCACCTCTTGTACCGGAACCGTCTTCTCTGGAAACAACAGAGATTGCGCCGCTTGCTGCAGCTGTATCGCCGCCTTCTGCTGCTTCTTCACTACCGCCGCCGCAGCCTGTCAGTGCTGCAACAGACATCATCATTGCCAAACCAAGTGCTAAAAATTTCTTCATAATATTTTTCTCTCCTTTTATTTCTTCTTTCCTTGTTTTGCAAATTCATAATACTGTTTTTACGTTAAATCAAATATCTTGTTTATGTTAAATCTATGTTAAATAGCGAGCTTTATTCCTGTGAAAAGTTGACTTTGTTACCACGATATGGTAGCATAAAGCAGCAAATCAAGATTTTTATGGGAGAGTTTTGCAAAACTGTCCTGTAAAATCTACATATAATCTTTTCTGAGACTTAACGTTAAAACACAGAGCAATCATCGTTTAATAGAAAATCTATTTTCTAAAATTTTATAGAAAAAAACAGATTTTTGTCCTATGTAAAATATTTTACAAAAGCGAGGGAGTTATTTTTCTTATGTTAAATAATAGAAGCACACGAGGAGCTCTTCTTTGTATATTCAGCGCCTGTCTATGGGGCTTTACCGGCACCGTAGGGCAATTCCTTTTTCAGCAAATGGGGATTTCATCCAAGTGGCTCGCCTCCAATCGTATGCTGGCAGCAGGTATTTTACTTCTAATATATATCTATTGGCGCAGAGGAAAAGAAATTTTTGATATTTGGAAAAATAAAAAAGATGCGAAAGATATGTTGTTGTTCAGCTTAATTGGGATGTTGTTCATGCAGTACGGTTATTTTCTTGCCATCGGGCATTCCAATGCTGCTACGGCTACCGTTCTGCAATATTTAGCGCCTGTTATGATTGTCATTTATGTTTCCATACGATATCATAAAATGCCGTCTTTTTTGAGGGTATGAAGAAAAGTCTGTAAATAAGATTCTTCTATGATAAGACTGGGTGGAATGCTTTGAAAGAGGGTATGAAGAAAAGTCTGTAAATAAGATTCTTCTATGATAAGACTGGGTGGAATGCTTTGAAATGAAGCACTCCACCTTTGTTTTATATATACCATCCAAAAGATGGCATGTCAATAACAGGCGGCTTTTCTGCCTGTTTTAACCAATCTGTTCTTTTTATTCTGGAAGCCGTCCTTCATACATAATACTTAATTCTCCGTAGACCTGACCCCAGTTCCGG
>NZ_FRAH01000012.1 GCF_900142265.1 Anaerotignum lactatifermentans DSM 14214
AAAAATTTTTTAGTTCCTACTTGACACAAGAAGATTGTTGTGCGATAATGGGACTAAATCAGAAAGACCTTGAAAATCAAGGGATTCTGGCTTAGTCCCTTCTTTTTTGACCTGAAAGAGGAACAATCGCTCAACAATCGGCGCACAGGATCAAAACCGGCTGGCGGTGGCTATGGAGGTACACTGCATAAGCCCTTCCCGTTGCGCTGCCCACAACGAAAGGAGTCCATCATGAAACAGGGAACTTTGGTTTATGATCACGCAACGGATCGGTACGACATTCGCTTTGACCTTGACTGCTACTACGGCGGTCTGCACTGCGGGGAATGCTTCGATGTCATGGTCGGGGGCAAGTGGAAACCCACCCGGATCGAGATGGCTGCGGACTGGTATCTGGTCGGCATCCGCACGGACGATTTGCAGGGATTGAGGGTGAGGATGTGAAGACTTTTCTCAAGGAAGTGCTGCTTCCTCTGCTAATTGCCCTTTGTCTTGCCGCATTCTTCAAGCCGGTCTATATGGCGGAAGGCGTATGTGACTACTTCCTGATGTGGCTCTGTGTCGGCTTCCCATTCGGCATCCGCAGGATGTGTCTCTGGCTCGTCCCCTTCGGTTACGGCATATCCGGCACAGTAGGAATCTTCGCACTCAACATCATCATCGGCGGTCTTATCGGAGGACTCGCCCTGATTGTCGGGCTGCTGCTCGGCATCATCCATACCATCCGAGAAATCATCTGAATATCCGAAAAGCCAAGAGGGTTTGTTTCATTCTCCAATTCGGAGCATGAAGCAAACCCTCTTTTTTTGTTGCCCGAAAGCTGGAACAATCTGCCTCTTGCAGATGTCGGCGGTGCGGCGAGGAAAGGAGAAAAAACAAAATGAGCTACATGACAGCCGGTAAGCTGCAAGCCTTTGAAGCCCTCATGAAGGAGGTACCCGGCCACAACCACTATGACAGCGGATGCGACGGGATCTGCCCGGAATGCCGGTCGTGCTGCTTCCATCGTCCCTACTGGAAATATCAAACCTGTGTCTTCGAGGAATGCCCCTATTCCCCGGTGAAGCTGTCAACGCTGCGCTGTCAGCCGGTGATGGCAAGGGAGGGATAACCGCATGGCAGTCTATCGCGTCAACAAAAGCCGTGGCTACACGGTCATGGCAAATTACCATCTCAGGGATAAAACCCTGTCCCTCAAGGCCGTAGGGCTGCTCTCCAAAATGCTGTCCTTCAACGATGGCTGGCAGTTCTCAACGAAAGGTCTTTCGGCGATCTGCAAGGAAGGTCCCGATGCTGTTCTGGCAGCTCTCAGGGAGCTTGAAGATCACGGCTACCTTATCCGTCACAGGCAACGCGACGCCAAGGGCAGGATGAGCAACACGGTCTTTGAGATTTACGAACAGCCACAACCGGTTTCTCCACACAGGGAAAATCCAGATGTGGATAATCCAGATATGGAGAATCCACACATGGAAAACCCACATGGGGAAAATCCCGCACAATTAAATACTAATCAAGTAATTAACAACCAAAGAAATAACTCTCTGAATAAGTATCAATCTATCAATCTTGATGGGATGGACAGGATGGATGAACGGGAGCAATACAGGGAATTGATCCGGGATAACCTTGAGATCGACATCCGCTCTCAGGACAGGCACTATGACCTTGACCGGGTAAATGAAATTGTCGAGATCATGCTGGATGCCGTCTGCTCCACAAGCCCCACCATCCGTATCAACGGAGAAGATATGCCGCAGCCGGTGGTCAAATCACGCTTCCTCAAGCTGGACAGCGGCCACATTGACTATGTGCTCCAAGCGATGAACGATTGCCCTTCCGACATTCGGAACATCCGGGCATATCTGCTCACGGCGTTATACAACGCTTCGCTGACCATAGACAACTACTATTCAGCCCGCGTGAACTACGATTTTCACGGGAAAGGCTGATGCGTAAGCATTCTTAATCAACTTCAAGGGGGTGAGATGAAAACATGATCCACATTTTACACGGTGTCCCGCCTTAGTGACGGGATTGCCCCGCAAATCTCAGAAAGGAGGTCCCCATGCAGGATGAAGTAAATACCAAAGTTGTTGCGATTGCCATTAAGGGCGGCAGGATCACTGCGGAAGTGCTGAAAAAGGCGCTCGCCAAATTCATTGAGGAAATTGAAAAGGCCGAAAAGCAAGCCTCTCAGCCCAAGACCTACCGGGGCAAGCAGTCCATCAAGCACCTTGTCGAGCAGAACGCCGCAATCAGCAACATCGAAGTGACCGACGGAAACATCAAGTCTTTCGAGCGTACAGCGAACAAGTACGGGATCGACTACGCGCTCAAGAAAGACACCTCTGAGCAGCCGCCGCGCTATCTCGTCTTCTTCAAAGGCCGGGATGTGGATGTGATGACTCAGGCGTTCAAGGAGTTTTCCGCCAAGACGGTCAAGCAGAAAGAAAAGCAATCCCTCAAGCAGAAGCTCTCCCGCAGCAGGGAGCAGTCTAAAGTCCAGCACAAGGAGAAGGTCAAGGTTAAGACGAAGGATCGGGGCGTTGAGCTATGAAAAAGAAACTCGACATCAAAAAGCTCGTCCTTCTCAATCTCCCGTATGTGTTCGCCTTCTACTTTGTGGATAAGCTGGCGGCAGTCTTCCGGCTGGCTCCCGGCACAGAGTTCATCGACAAGCTCACCGGCGGCTTTGCCAATTTCGGCGCAGCGTTCGCTAATCCGCTCCCCAGCTTTCATCCAGTAGACCTTCTCATTGGTGTGGCCGGAGGCGCGTTGCTCAAGCTGGCCGTCTACATCAAAGGCAAAAACCGCAAGAAATTCCGCCAAGGGGAGGAATACGGGTCAGCGCGTTGGGGACGACCGGAAGACATCCGGCCTTACATGGATGATGACTTTTCCAACAATGTCATTCTAACCCAGACCGAAGGGCTGACCATGAACAGCCGTCCGAAGCAGCCGAAGTACGCGAGGAATAAGAACATCCTTGTCATCGGTGGTTCCGGCTCGGGTAAGACCCGCTTCTTCGTGAAGCCCAACCTGATGCAGATGCACAGCTCCTATGTGGTCACTGATCCCAAGGGTACAGTGTTGGTCGAATGCGGAAAGATGCTTGAGAAAAACGGTTATATCATCAAGTCGCTGAATACGATCAACTTCCGAAAATCCATGCACTACAACCCGTTCGCCTACATCCGCAGCGAAAAAGACATCCTCAAACTGGTCAATACGATCATCGTCAACACGAAGGGAGATGGCGATAAGTCCGGGGAGGATTTCTGGGTCAAGGCTGAAAAGCTCTACTATACCGCCCTCATCGGCTATATCTGGTACGAAGCGCCCGAACACGAGAAAAATTTCACTACTTTGCTCGAATTGATCAACGCTTCGGAGGCCAGAGAGGATGACGAGACTTTCAAAAATCCCGTTGACCTCATGTTCGATGAGCTGGAAGAGCGCGAGCCAGACCACTTTGCCGTGAAGCAATACCGCAAATACAAATTAGCCGCTGGCAAAACCGCAAAGTCGATCCTGATTAGCTGCGGCGCGAGACTTGCCCCATTTGACATCGCGGAGCTGCGGGAGCTGATGAGTTACGACGAGATGGAGCTGGATTGCATCGGCGACCGCAAGACGGCGCTGTTCGTCATTATCTCTGATACCGACGATACCTTCAACTTTGTCGTGGCGATTATGTACTCCCAGCTTTTTAACTTGCTCTGCGACAAGGCGGATGATGTCTACAATGGGCGGCTTCCCGTCCATGTCCGCTGTCTGCTCGATGAATTTGCGAACATCGGTCAAATTCCGAAGTTCGATAAGCTGATTGCCACCATCCGAAGCCGGGAAATCTCAGCATCCATCATCTTGCAGTCCCAGAGCCAGCTCAAGACCATCTACAAGGACGCAGCGGACACGATTGTCGGCAACTGCGACTGTACGCTCTTCCTCGGCGGCAAGGAAAAATCCACTTTGAAGGAACTCAGTGAAATCCTCGGAAAGGAGACAATCGACCTATATAACACATCAGAAACCCGTTCAACCAACAACTCATACGGCCTGAACTATCAGAAGACCGGCAAGCAGCTCATGTCGGAGGACGAAATCGCTGTCATGGACGGCGGCAAATGTATTTTGCAGCTTAGAGGCGTGAGACCTTTTCTCAGTGACAAGTACGACATTACGAAGCATCCAAAATACAAAATGCTGTCCGACTACGATAAGCGCAACGCCTTTGACATCGAGAAATACCGTTCTCACAAGCTGGTAGTCAAGCCCACCCAAACCTTCGACCTCTATGACATGGGAGAGGTTGAAGCCGATTGAAGCCCCGTCATGCACTGCGCATGGGCAATGCCCAAAGCAGAACAATGACGGGGCTTCTATTTTTTTGCCCATTTTCAATAATTCACACTCAAAAATCAAGGAGGTCACTCTATGGAATTTATCAATCAGGCGGTTACGGTCCTTCAGACGCTCGTTGTTGCCCTCGGTGCCGGTCTGGCTGTGTGGGGTGTGGTCAATCTCATGGAGGGCTACGGCAATGACAATCCCGGCGCCAAGAGCCAGGGCATCAAGCAGTTGATGGCCGGTGGCGGCGTGGTACTCATCGGCACGACCCTCATCCCCCTGCTGTCCGGTTTGTTCTGATCACCGGTTCGCGTGTCCACATGGGAGGGCGCGAAATGCCGCGCTCTCCCTTAATTTTTAATCAATTTCCAACATAAGGAGGTCATTTATGGAATTTATCAATCAGGCAGTTACCGTTTTGCAGACCCTCGTTGTCGCCCTTGGCGCTGGCCTTGCCGTGTGGGGCGTGGTCAACCTCATGGAGGGGTACGGCAATGACAATCCCGGTGCCAAGAGCCAAGGAATCAAGCAGTTGATGGCCGGTGGTGGTGTGGTACTCATCGGCACGACCCTTATCCCGCTTCTGTCTGGCCTGTTCTGATCCGGCAACCCCAGCATAACCGAAAGGTGGTGAAATATTGGGATTTATCCTTGAAAAAATCGAAGAAGCCATAAAAGAGCTTCTGATCGGCTGGATTGAAAGCAACATGACCAATATGTTCACCGATGTCAACGACAAGGTAGGGACGATAGCTGCTGAGGTAGGCAAAACGCCCTCTTCATGGGATAGCAGCATATACCAGATGATCCGGGGACTATCCGAAAATGTGATAGTCCCCATCGCTGGTATCATCATCACCTTTGTCCTGTGTTACGAGCTGATCTCCATGATCACCGAGAAAAACAACTTGCATGACATGGACACATGGATGTTCTTCAAGTGGTTCTTCAAGGCGGCTGTGGCGATCTACCTCGTTACCAATACCTTTGACATTGTGATGGCGGTCTTCGACATCGGTCAGAATGTCGTAGCCGGTGCAGCCGGTGTCATAAGCGGCGACACGAACATCGACATCGAATCCACTCTTGAACAAATGCGCGCCAGCATGGAAACGATGGGTATTGGCGAACTGCTTGGCCTGTCCATAGAGACGCTGCTGATCAGCCTGTGCCTCAAGATCATGTCCATTCTCATCACGGTCATTCTCTATGGCCGTATGATTGAGATTTATTGCACCGTGAGCATCGCGCCCATTCCCATTGCGACGATGAGCAACCGCGAATGGGGCAGCATCGGCACGAACTACCTCAAAGGGCTGTTCGCGCTGGCATTCCAAGGCTTCCTCATCATGGTGTGCGTTGCGATCTATGCCGTGCTCATCAACAACATGATCATCGCAGCCAATATCCACTCGGCGCTATTCTCGGTGGCAGCTTATACGGTCATTCTTTGCTTCTCCCTGTTCAAGACAGGTTCGCTTGCAAAGTCACTATTCAATGCCCACTGAGAAAGGAGGGTCAGCTTGAAGAAATACTCCGTGATCTACGCCGACCCTCCGTGGCGGTACAAGGTCTACTCAAAGAAGGGGCTTGGCCGCTCAGCGGAAAGCCATTACCCGACCATGAGCCTTGAAGACATCAAGGCTCTGCCTATTGGAGAGCTTGCAGCAAAAGACTGTGCGCTCTTCATGTGGATTACCTTCCCCTGTATGCAGGAGGCGTTCCAAGTCCTTGAAGCATGGGGATTTGAATACAAAACGACGGCTTTTGTCTGGATCAAGCAGAACCGGGTGTCCAACAGCCTCTTTTGGGGCATGGGGTACTGGACACGGGCAAACGCTGAACTCTGCATCCTTGCAACGAAAGGCCATCCCAAACGGGCAAGCCCCGGTGTGCATCAGGTCATCATGAGCCACATTGAAGAGCACTCCAAGAAACCGGAGGAAGCCCGAAACCGCATCGTCCAGCTCATGGGCGATGTCCCGCGCATCGAACTTTTCGCCCGCCAGTCCCCCGAAGGCTGGGATGTATGGGGCAATGAGGTCGAATGCAGCATCACTCTTGGAAAGGAGGTTCCCAATGGCGTTTGTACCGGTTCCGAAGGATCTGAATCGTGTCAAGACGAAGGTCATGTTCAACCTGACAAAGCGGCAGCTCATCTGCTTTGCGCTGGCTGCGGCAGCGGGTGTTCCGATCTTCTTCCTGACTAAGCCCAGCCTCGGCATCTCCACTTCGGCAATGCTGATGGTGGTCATCATGCTCCCGTTTATCTTCTTCGCTCTCTATGAGAAGGACGGACAACCGGCTGAAAAAATCCTCGGCCATGTGATCAAGTCCATGTTTCTGAGGGATAAGGTGCGGCCATACCGCACGAACAACCTATACGCTGCGATCCAGCAGGAAATCAAAGAGAAGGAGGAATTGCAGATTGCACAGCAGCACGAAAAAGGCCGCAGAGCCTAAGCGGCTTACCAAAAACGGCAAGGTGTACGGCGATCTTCTCTCCGCTGAGGAAAAGAAGAAGCTGGTCCTGCAGAAGAAAAAGGCCAAGAAGACAAAGAAAGTCCGTCAGTCGGCGCAGCAGACTATCCCCTATGTGGAGATGTGCCGCGACGGCATCTGCAAGGTCAACAGCCGCCTCTACACAAAGACTATCCGTTTCAACGACATCAACTACCAGCTCGCCCAGAACGAGGACAAAACGGCTATCTTTGAGAACTGGTGCGACTTTTTGAACTACTTTGACAGCTCGATTTTCGTCCAGTTCTCCTTTATCAACCAGAGGACGAGCATCAGCGAGTTCAAGAAGCAGATCAACATCCCGGAGCAGGATGACGAGTTCAACGACATCCGCAGCGAGTATTCCGAGATGCTGCAAAACCAGCTCACGAAGGGCAACAACGGCCTCATCAAGCGCAAGTACATCACCTTCGGCATTGAGGCCGACTCCCTGCGCATGGCGAAGGCCAAGCTGGATCGGATTGAGACGGACATCCTCAACAATTTCAAAACCCTCGGTGTGAAGACCGAGCCGCTGTCCGGCTACGAACGGCTGAAAGTGCTCCATGATGTGTTCAACATGGACTCGAACGAGCCGTTCCGCTTCTCCTTTGACATGGTAGCCCGGACGGGACTCAGCAGCAAAGATTTCATCGCGCCCACTTCCTTCGACTTCCGTGAAGGCAAGTGCTTCAAGATGGGCAAGGCCATCGGCGCAGTGAGCTTCCTGCAAATCCTCACGCCGGAACTCAATGACCGGATGCTGGCTGACTTCCTCGACATGGACAGCAACATCACGGTCAATCTTCATATCCGCACGATTGATCAGGCGAAAGCCATCAAGAGCATCAAGATGAAGATTACCGACCTCGATAAGATGAAAATTGAAGAGCAGAAGAAGGCCGTGAGAAGCGGATATGACATGGAAATTATCCCGTCCGACCTTGCCACCTACGGCGGTGAGGCCAAGCGCCTGTTGCAGGACCTTCAGACGCGCAACGAGAGAATGTTCCTTGTGACCATCCTCATCATGAATACCGCTGCCTCCCGCCAGAAGCTCGAAAATGCCATCTTCCAGACGGCTTCCATCGCCCAGAAATACAACTGTGCGCTCAAGCGGCTGGACTTCCAGCAGGAAGAAGGGCTGATGTCCTCTCTTCCGATTGGCCTGAATCAGATCGAGATTGAGCGCGGGCTGACCACCTCTTCGACGGCGGTGTTCGTCCCGTTCACGACGCAGGAGCTTTTTCAGAGCGGCGAGGCGCTGTATTACGGGCTGAACGCGCTCTCCAACAACATGATCATGGTTGACCGCAAGCAGCTCAAAAACCCGAACGGTCTGATCCTCGGCACCCCCGGCTCCGGCAAGAGCTTTTCGGCGAAGCGGGAAATGACCAACGCCTTCCTCATCACAGAAGATGACATCATCGTCTGCGATCCCGAGGCAGAGTATTATCCCCTTGTGCAGAAGCTCGGCGGTCAGGTCATCCGCATCTCGCCGGTAAGCAGCGACTACATCAATCCGCTGGACATCAATGTGAACTACTCGGAAGAGGAAAACCCGCTGACCTTGAAGTCCGACTTCATCCTCTCCATGTGTGAGCTGATTGTGGGCGGCAAGGACGGGCTGCAACCGGTGGAAAAGACCATCATCGACCGCAGTGTCCGCAAGGTGTATCAGGACTACCTTGCCGATCCGGTTCCTGAGAAAATGCCCATCCTCGAAGACCTCTACAACATCCTGCGCAGCCAGAGCGAGCCGGAAGCACAGCGGATTGCCACTGCCCTTGAAATCTATGTGCATGGCTCGCTGAATGTCTTCAATCACCGGACGAATGTGGATGTGAATAATCGCTTCGTCTGCTATGACATCAAGCAGCTCGGAAAGCAGCTCAAAAAGCTGGGGATGCTCATTGTGCAGGATCAGGTCTGGAACCGTGTGACCATCAACCGCGCCCAGCACAAGGCGACGCGCTACTACATGGACGAGTTCCACCTTCTGCTCAAGGAAGAACAGACAGCCGCCTATTCCGTCGAAATCTGGAAGCGGTTCAGAAAATGGGGCGGGATTCCGACCGGGATCACCCAGAATGTCAAGGATTTGCTGGCTTCCCGTGAGATTGAGAACATCTTTGAGAACTCCGACTTCGTTTACCTTCTGAACCAGGCATCCGGCGACCGGCAGATTCTCTCGAAGGCGCTGAACATCTCGCCCAGCCAGCAGAACTACATCACCAATTCCAACGCCGGTGAAGGCTTGATCTTCTACGGCTCGACCATCGTCCCCTTCAAGGATGACTTCCCGAAGGACACGATGCTCTATCGTTACATGACCACCAAACCCGAAGAAACCTTGCAGAATTAAGGAGGACTACCTTTATGAAAAAGAATATGAATGAGAACTTTGAGATCACCGTTGACGAGATGACCGAGATTTTCGGCGATACGCCGGTTGAGATGAGCTTCCGCGAGGTCAAGGAAGGCATGGACAGCTTCTTCGGCCTGATGGGGCTGACCGTGGAGTTGGTCAACCTGATCCGCAAGGAGGACGAGCTGAAAAAGCACCACCGCGCCTACCTCCATGTCCGCGAGGAAATCGCCGAGTGCGCCAATGAGGCGACGGAGGTCATCGGCGGTATTCTCGACTCCATTCAGGAGAAAGAACACATCTACCGTGTGTCCGGCTCTCCTTCCGCTTTTGATATGGATGAGGAAGACGAGTATGAGGATGATTTCGTCACCATCCCCAAGGAGAAGTACGACAGCATGATTGAGGATCTGCTGACGATGGCCGAGCTGATCGACATGGTATCGGATATGCGCACCAAGGATGTCCGCGCCATTCAGGAGTTTGGCAAGTTCATCCCCGCTTATGCCGCCTATGAGCGCAATCGTCTTTCCCTGTACCGCGAAGCGGCGAAGGAGGCCGAGTCCATCATCGACCGCTGGGAGGATGAGCTGGACGAGGACGAGGACTACGAGCCGGACGAGTATTTCTCCGACTGATTGCGCATCAAGTCTCGCAGAAAGGAGGGAGTCCCCATACAGCTTGATCACATTTACACCGGCGATTGTCTCGAAGTCCTCAAAACGCTGCCCGATGAAAGCGTCCATTGCTGCATCACCTCCCCGCCGTATTACGCGCTGCGCGATTACGGTGTGGACGGGCAGATCGGCAGAGAGGCAACGCCAAAGGAATACATCTCGCGCCTGACGGAAGTGTTCGCCGAAGTCAGGCGCGTTCTGCGCTCAGACGGGACGCTCTGGCTTAACATCTCCGACACCTATGCCGGGAAAGGCAATCAGGGCGGCTATGTGGACGCAAAAAATCCCAAGGGCAGAAATGGTCAGGCTGTGGCTCTTAACTACAAGGTTGAGGGCTGCAAGCCCAAGGACATGATCGGCATCCCGTGGATGCTGGCCTTTTCGCTCCGCGACTCCGGCTGGTATTTGCGCAATGACATCATCTGGATGAAAGAAAACCCGATGCCGGAAAGCGTTAAAGACCGCTGCGCCCGCTGCTATGAGCATATCTTTCTGTTCTCGAAGTCACGGAAGTATTTCTTTGACTACAAGGCCATTTCCGAGCCGATTGCTCCCGGAACGGTAAGCAGGCTCAAGCGCGGGGTCAAGGGAAGCAACAAATACGGGGAACCTATCCCCGGACAGGCAAAGCAGCAGACCATCAACCTGTGCCGTGAACACGGTGCTATCTCCGATGAGATGATCAATCCTCTGCGTAACAAGCGGGATGTCTGGATTATCAACACCGTCCCCTTCAAAGGCGGTCACTATGCCGCCTATCCGCCGAAGCTGGTGGAAACCTGTCTTCTTGCCGGTTGCCTGGAAGGCGGTGTTGTCCTTGATCCCTTTATGGGAAGCGGCACAACCGGCATGGTCGCAAAGCAGCTTGACCGTCACTATATCGGGATTGAGTTAAACCCTGAATACAAAGAACTTGCCGAGGCGCGGATTGGAGGTGAAATTTGATGCCTCATGATGAATTGAAGCCCAAAGACCGGGTTGTCCTGCGGATGACCAGAGACGGCGCAGTGGAAGAAAACCTCACCGAAGGCACCTCAGAAAAAGTGTCAAAACGGCTTGAGGACGCCCAGCTTGTTGCGCCCCACGACACGGAAACCGGCGATATTGCCGAAGAGGTCAAGAAGCGGCGGCAGCTTCGTCCTGATGAGCTGGAAGACGCAGTGAGTCAGGCTCAAGCCGAAACACAGTCCGCAGATGCGGAGCAAGAGTACAAGCCGGGCGATCTACCCGTCAGCGATGATCCCACATCTCACACTCTGCACTCTGAGACATACCGCACCCATTCCGTTGACTACGGAAAAGCATTTGCCGACACCGCTGTTACCGGTAAGGTCAGCAGACCTCGCGCTGAAAGGCAGATTGATGGAGAGTCCGTTCTGGAAAGAGCGGCGGAAACCTCCGCAGAGATGCCGGACCTTGACGATGATGCCCCAGCTTCCAGACGGATTGAACGGTTGGAGCGAAAATCTCAGAAGGCGCATGAGCGTCTGGATGCCGCCCGTGAGAAGCTGCCCACCAAGAAGGTGCTGAAAAAAGAGCGCGTCTTTGACGAGGAGACCGGTAAAGGCAAAACCCGCCTCTACTTTGAAGACGAGCTGAAAGTCCCCAAGGGACAGAGCAAATTGCAGTTTGAGGCAGACAAGACCGTCCGCAAGGTCGGCGATACGCTTGCCTCTGGCATCCACGGCAAAATCCATGAGGTAGAGCAGGAAAACTCCGGCGTGGAAGCCGCCCATAAGACAGAGATTGCCGCAGAGTCCGTTGTCCGCCACTACCAGCACCATACAGAGCGCAGTGCAAACAAGCCTTTCGAGAAGGTGTCCAAGCTGGAACAGAAGGCCGAGGCCACTGACCGGAAGCTCCATTTTGAGAAGACGGTCGCCGAAAATCCTGAGATGAAGGCTTCCCGTGCCAATATGAATAAGCACTACCAGAAGCAGCACATCAAGAAGGAATACGCTGCGGCTCGCAAGGCCGGGGCGCAAACAGCCTCCACCGCCACCAAGTCCACCGGTAAAACCGTCCGGGAGAAAGCGTCGGATAAGGTCAAGGACTTTATCTCCAAGAACAAGAAGGTTTTTGCGTGGCTGGGCGTAGGACTAATGATCCTGATTCTGTTGTCCGCCGGGATTAGCTCCTGCACAGCAATGTTCACCTCTACTACCTCGTCTGTCATCGCCACTTCCTACCTCAGTGAGGACGATGCCATGACCGGTGCGGAGGCGCAGTATTGTCAGATGGAGGCGGAGCTGCAATCGTATCTGGATAACTACGAGAGCACACACGACTACGACGAGTACCACTTTGACCTTGACGCGATTGAGCACGATCCCTATGTGCTGATCTCCATTCTATCCGCCCTCAATGAGGGAGAGTTCACGCTGGACGAAGTTCAGGGGCTTCTTCAAACGCTCTTTGACCGGCAATACATCCTCACTGAGGATGTGGAGGTTGAGGTGCGTTACCGGACCGAGACCCGGACAGGGACAACGACTGTCACCGATCCCGAAACCGGCGAGACCAGCACGGAAACTTACACTTATGAAGTCGAAGTCCCGTACAACTACTACATCTGTACCGTTACGCTGGAAAACTTTGACCTCTCCCATTTGCCGGTCTACATCATGAATGAAGACCAGCTCTCCATGTACTCAGCCTATATGTCAACGCTGGGCAACCGTGAGGATTTGTTCCCCGGCTCCGGCTATGTGGACAAGTACATTGAAAACCCACCCGATGACTACACGGTCAATGCGGCGTATCTGACAGACGAGAAGTTCGCCACCCTCATCGCAGAGGCAGAAAAATATCTCGGCTACCCGTATGTCTGGGGCGGCTCAAATCCATCCACTTCCTTTGACTGTTCGGGATTCGTCAGCTATGTCCTCACCAACAGCGGACTTGTCAACACCGGGCGGCTGGGTGCGCAGGGGCTTTACAATGTCTGTTCGCCTGTTTCCAGCGCCGATGTGAAGCCGGGGGATCTCGTCTTCTTTGTCGGCACATACGACACACCGGGCGTTTCCCATGTGGGAATCTATGTGGGCGACAATGTGATGTTGCACTGCGGCGATCCCATCCAGTACACATCCATCAACACTTCCTATTGGCAATCCCACTTTTATGCCTTTGGAAGACCCAACTACTAACCGAAAGGAGCGTTTTTATGAACCCGAAATATCAGAAGGTTTGCGCGGAAATCGCCAAAACCGAGAAGAAGGTCGAGGACCTGCAGGGGCAGCTCAAGGAGCTGTACGACAAGAAAACCGAGCTGGAAAACCTTGAAATCGTCAACACCGTCCGTGCGATGGTCATGGACAAGGATCAGATCATGTCCTTCCTTGCCGCGATGAAGGACAGCAAGGCGGAAAAGCCTACCACTACCCAGCAGGAGGTGACGGACAATGACTAAGAGAAAAGGAATCCGCCTTCTGGCGGCACTTGCACTGTGCTTTACGCTTTGCATCTCGTTCACTGTACCCGCATTCGCCTATGCGGATGATACCGAGCAGGAGCTTCCGGTCACGGAGGCGACCCAGCCCGAGGCAACACCGGAAACCGCAGCACCCGAAGAGCCTGAATCGTATGAGGGCGAGCCGATTGACGGTGAAGGCAACGCTTATACCCGCGATCTGCTCTATGACAAGGCGACGAATAAGCAGTTCATCACAGTACAGACCAAGACCGGCAACGCCTTCTATGTCGTGATCGATTACGATGCGCCCATTAACGAGGAAGAGGAACAGTACCAGACCTATTTCCTCAACATGGTGGACGAGGCCGATCTGCTTGCCCTGTTGGATGAGAAAACGGCATCTTCGCTTACTACCTGTAACTGCGATACTCGCTGCGAGGCCGGAGCTGTCAATACGGAATGTCCTGTTTGCAAAACAAACATGAGCGAGTGTACCGGCGCTGTACCTGAGCCGGAAGAGCCGGTCGAGGACGAGGAAACCGAGGTGCCGGAAGAGCCGGAAAACGCTTCCCCGAACATTGCCCTGATCATCGGTATCATCGCGCTGGTCGGCATCGGCGGTGGTGCATATTACTACATCAAGTTCGTTCGCGGCAAGAAGCAGAAGGACGAGGATCTGGATTTCTTCGATGACGAGGGTTATGAGGAAGAGCCGTATATCAACGAGGACGAAGAGCCTGTCATTGCTGACGATGCGGATGACGAGGCCGAAACCACAGAAACGGAGGAAACGATTTGATCTTAGTGATTGCGGAAAAACCAAGCGTTGGAGCCGCTATCGGGAAGGTGCTGGGTGCTTCCTCCCGTAAGGACGGCTATCTCGAAGGAAACAACTACATCGTCTCATGGTGCGTCGGTCATCTTGTGGGGCTTGCGGACGCAAGCTCCTACGATGAGCGCTTTGCCAAATGGCGGTACAGCGATCTCCCCATCGTCCCGGAGGAATGGCTGTTTGAAGTCCCGAAGGACAAGCAGAAGCAGTTCAAGGTGCTGTGCGACCTCATGCGCGATAAGCGTGTGACCGAGCTTGTCTGCGCCACCGATGCAGGACGCGAGGGCGAGCTGATTTTCCGGTTGGTCTACAACAAAGCCGGTTGCACAAAGCCCTTTAAGCGCCTGTGGATCAGTTCGTTGGAAGATAGCGCAATCCGGGAGGGCTTTGCCCATCTGCGAAGCAGCGGCGAGTATGACCGGCTCTACGAAGCCGCGCTTGCCCGTTCCAAGGCAGATTGGATTGTCGGCATCAACGGCACAAGGCTGTTCTCGACACTCTATCATAAGAAGCTGGTGGTCGGGCGCGTCCAAACGCCTACGCTGGCAATGCTGGTGGAGCGTGAAGGCAAAATCTCCACCTTCCATAAGGAGAAATACTTCAATGTCCATATCAGCAAAGACAACCTGACGGCGGACCTGGAAAAGGTCAAAACCGAAGAGGAAGCGAAGGCGATTGCGGCGGCTTGCGATAAAAAGCAAGCCGTCGTTTCTTTTCTCAAAAAAGAGACGAAGACAGTCAACCCGCCGAGGCTCTATGATCTGACCACCTTGCAGCGGGAAGCCAACCGCTACTATGGCTTTACCGCCCAGCAGACGCTCGATCTGGTGCAGTCCCTCTATGAGAAAAAGCTGCTCACCTATCCCCGAACGGACAGTCAGTTCATCACTGAGGATATGGAGAGCACCGCCCGTCAGGCGATCGGCATTGTCTCCCGCAAGCTGCCGCTCTTCGAGGGCATTACCCATGAGCCGGACATCGGGCGAATTACCAACAACGCCAAGGTCACTGACCATCATGCCATTATTCCCACCGTCCAGCTTGAAAAGCAGGACCTCGCCGAGCTGCCGGAGTCGGAACAAAAAATCATCCAGCTTGTCGCCATGCGCCTTCTGAGCGCTACCGGTGAGAAGCACATCTACGACGAGACTTCGGTCACGCTCACCTGTGAGGGCTACGAGTTCAAGGCAAAGGGCAAAACAGTCATGCAGGATGGATGGAAGGCGATTGAGCACCGCTTCAAGGAAACGCTCAAGAGCAAGGAAAAAGACGAGCCGGAACGCTCGCTGCCTTCTCTGAATGAGAAGGATATTCTCTCTTCTGTCGTTTCCAGCTTCACCGAACATTACACATCCCCACCGAAGCCCTACACCGAAGACTCCCTTCTGTCGGCAATGGAGACCGCCGGAAATGATGCGTTTGATGATGATACCGAAAAGAAAGGGCTTGGCACTCCTGCCACCCGCGCCGGTATCATCGAAAAGCTGGTCAAAGGTGGCTTTGTTGAGCGCAAGGGCAAATCTCTCGTGCCTACAAAGGACGGCAACAACCTTGTATGCGTCCTGCCCGAACAGATCACTTCTCCTTCCATGACGGCGGAATGGGAAAATACCCTGATGCAGATTGAGCGCGGCAATGCGGATGCGGACAAGTTCCTTTCCGGCATTGTGGGGATGACCTCCGAGCTGGTCAAAGCCTATCCCTTCCTCTCTGACGCCGAGGCAAACCGCTTCGATACCGGCAGAGAGTCCATTGGCAAATGTCCGCGCTGCGGCTCGTCGGTCTATGTGGGCAAGGGCAACTACTACTGTTCCAACAAGGATTGTTCCTTCTGTATGTGGGAGGACAACAAGTTTTTCTCTTCCAAGAAAAAGAAGCTGACCAAGAAAATCGCCGCTGAACTGCTGGAAAAGGGTTGGTGCAGAGTGACCGGGCTTTATACGCCAAAACGCCCGCAGCTTTATGACGCAGTGATCCGTCTGGATGACACAGGTGGCAAGTATGTCAGCTTCAAGATGGAGTTTGATAAGTAAGGAGGTCATAAATGGCTGAAAACAGAAACGCCCAGCAAGTCCGGGAAATCACCGACAAGCTGGAACAGGGAATCAAGGAACTGTTTGAATCCGAACGCTTCAAAGAGTACCTGAAAACGATGTCCAAGTTCTACAACTACTCGTTTAACAATACGCTTCTCATCGCCATGCAGAAGCCGGATGCGACGCTGATCGCCGGTTACACGGCATGGCAGCGCAACTTCGACCGCCATGTGATGAAGGGCGAAAAGGGCATCAAAATCCTTGCTCCTGCGCCCTACAAGGTGCAGGAAGAGCGGGAAAAACTCGACCCGGCAACGCAGAAGCCCGTTCTCGACAAGGACGGCAAGCCGGTCACTGAGACGGTTGAAGTGACCCGCCCCGCCTTCAAGGTTGTGAGCGTCTTCGATGTGTCCCAGACGGACGGCAAAGCGCTTCCCGATATTGCCGTAGATGAGCTGACAGGCAGCGTAGAAAACTACGCCGCCTTTTTTGATGCTCTTAAAGAGCTGTCTCCGGTCCCCATTGCCTTTGAAAACATCACCGATGGCGCAAAAGGCTATTTCTCTCATGTAGAAAACCGCATTGCCATTCAGGAGGGCATGAGCGAAATCCAGACCATCAAGACGGCGATCCATGAGATTGCCCATGCCAAGCTCCATGCCGTCACTCCGGGCGAAAAGGTCGCTCCCGAAGACAAGAAAGACCGGCGCACTAAGGAGGTCGAGGCAGAAAGCGTCGCCTATACCGTCTGCCAGCGGTACGGCATTGAAACCTCTGATTATTCCTTCGGCTATATCGCCGGTTGGTCCTCCGACAAGGAGACCAAGGAGCTGAAAGGCTCGCTGGAAACCATCCGTAAAACGGCGGCTGAGATGATCACCGGTATTGATGAAAAGCTCAAAGAACGGCTTGCCGTGAAAGAGCAGGAAGCCCCTACGCCGCTGCGGGATACGGCTATTCCGGTTTATCGGGAAGCTGCGATATATGCCTTTGAAGCTGGTGAGCTGGGTGCTTACCGTACTTCGATGCAAGCGAACATGGACTGTAAAGAGGCGATTGAGCAGACCATCAACGACTACTACGGCAACAACCGCCTTGCGGCGGAGTCCGCCGTCAAAAGCATCCTTGAGAAATTCTCGTCTGAGCGCGTCGCCTATGTCCTCGCGCAAACCATCCAGCAGAAAGGCCATGACGGACGCATTTCCCCGGACTGCAAGGAATGGGCAAAGGGCATGGATGGCAGCCCGGATCATGCTACTCATCTCATCATTGACAGCGTAAATCCGGGGCTGGTCAGCCTTTTCACCGAAGAGTTCGTCCGGCAGACCGCTATCGGTAAGGTACAGGAGCAGGCACCGGCTGAACAGAGCAAATCGGCTGTGCCGGAGAAGGCTCCCGAAGCTCCGGCTCCGAAAGAGCCGGAACAGGCAGCAACGGTGAAGCATCGCCTCACACCGGAGGAAAAGAAAATCAAGGAAGCCGTCATGGACACGCTCAAAGCGCAGATCTCCGGTCACAACGACGGGATGCTGTCTACCTACCGTTCGTCCAATCAGTCCTTCAAGGTGATGGTGGAGTACAAAGTCAGGATTGAGGGCAACACCGTCACCCGAAACGGCGAGCCGATGTTTGCGATCCATCGCCGCCATTCGGCCAAGAAGGTGCAAGGCTGCTATCGAGAGCTGACACCGACGCTTGAATATATCGGCAAAGAGAAGACTCAGGAAGCAGCGCGGGAAAAGCCTTCTATCCGGGAACAGCTCCGTGCCGCGACAAAGAGCCAGCCTGAGCGGAAAACGCCGGTTAAGCAGAAGTCCCACGATGTCGGTTTGGAGTGATGCCTATGAAGTTTGAAAACATCGATCTTGTGGATGCCCTTCGCCGGATTATGGACATTCACACCCAAAACTACAAGGAGGACTTTGAGCTGGACGCTGGGCTGCTTCACAGCCTTGCCGGTTCCCAATCTCCCGAGGACAAGCACCTTCTCTGGATGTCCCGTCCGAACGGCACTTACCTCCTGCCTGAGCGTGAAGTCTATGTGGCGGATTCCTACGAAAACAAAGTGTGGGAGTTTTACCATGAGCAGACCCACGATCCCATCCTTGCCTATGCGGTTGAGATCAAGGGCGTAGAGGGCGATACCATCAGAGGAAATCTCATTGAGTTGGACTACGCCGCCCATGTGAAGAGGATGCAAAAGCTCACCGTTCCGGTTGAGACAGTGGCAGTCACCTTTAAGGACGATGCCACCTTTTATCTGCCTTTCCGCAGCTACCGGCGCGAAGCGATCCCGCTGAAAGAAAAGCACGGAGAGGTCGTGTCGGTGAGTTATCTGCCTGAGAACGCGGCTGAGCTTGACATGATTCTCCGCCGTGAGCGCTTCAAAACGAGCTACTATGCGAAAACCGGCAGTATTGAGGATCACATCCACAAGCTTGCCGTTCTGCATGGCGTGACCGAAAAGCTCGACATATTGCCCCTTGAAGCGCAGACTGCCTACAATGCCGTCAAGGAGGCCCATCCCGAAGCGATTGTCTGCTTTGCCCAGAACGGCTACTACGAGATTTACGGCGAAGATGCGAAGAAGGCAGTGCCCGCGCTCGGCACAAAGCTTCTGATGAAAGAGCTGGAAGGCGGCGGACAGGTTGCCGTGACCGGCTTTCGGGAAGATCAGTGGGTTGCCAAGGCTAAGACACTGTGGGGGCAAGGCAACGATGTCCTTGTCACGCAGCCCGGTGAAGACGGCAGACAGGAAACCGTCAAGCATCTTCTCGCTGAGGATTACATCCCTGTCGGCATGGTGATGGATATGGACGGCAAAACCGTCCGCGTTGACAAAGTGGATTTTCCAAATGAAGAAGTCAGCCTGACAGACATCACGGACAGGAAAAATCCCGTTCCATTCCGTGAGCGTATGTCTATTGTCCGTTCCTATGTGGAGGATGCTCCGGCAGAAAGCCTCTGGAAAGCAATGGATCGCAGAGAGCATCCCTCTCAGAAGAAGACTTCTGTCCTCGCAAAGCTCAAAGAACACGCCCAGACTGCGCCGGACAAAGGTGCTAAAAAGCCTGAGCAAACAAAGAAACCGAAATCAAAAGAAATGGAGATGTGATTATGTTTTTTACCGTGGAAGAGACAAATCTGATGTGTTGCTTCGACACTTCCAGCCGCAAGAGGCTGATTGCTGAAATGAAGTCGCTGCCCATCAACGAGCTGGACGACGAGATGGCGGAGCTGCTTTTTCATACCGTTCGGAAGCTTGAGGGGATCACCGACGAGGCGTTTGCCCAGCTCTACATCGCGCCGGACAGCATGATGGACGATTGAAAGGAGGGTGCCTATGCCCGTATTGGATGGCAGTTTTGAAGCCTTCGTGACCAATCTTGGCAAGTACAACGAAGGCGAGCTTGTCGGTGAATGGGTTCATTTCCCGACCACCGAAGAGGAAATGAAGAAGGTTTTCGAGCGGATCGGTATCGGCTCAAAGGATGAGTTCGGTCAGGTCTATGAGGAATGGTTTATCACGGATTATGACTGCTCCATTCATGGAGTCAGCAATCTCCTTGGCGAATACGAAAACCTCGATAAGCTCAACTACCTCGCCGCCCGGTTGGATGAGATGTCCCGCTCTGAGCTCGAGCATTTCGTGGCAATCATGGATAGCGGCTGCGATGAAGTAAATGACCTCGACGATCTGATCAACCTGACCTACAATCTCGACAACTATGATTTTATCCCCGACATCAAGGACTATGACGATCTCGGTCGCTACTACTTCTTTGAGGGTGGGTACAACATCGACAACAAGTTCGGCAGCTTTGTGGATTACATTGACTTTGAGCGGTACGGCGAAGACTGCGCAATCAATGAAGGCGGCACACTGACCGACGCCGGGTACATCCGTCCTACCGGCGATAGCTGGAACCGCTACTTTGACGGGACGCTTGAGGATATTCCCGACGAGTACCGCGTCACCGGAAGCGGCGAAGAATTGGAGCAGCCGAGCACGATCACTGTGCTGGTGGTTGAGCCGGACAGGAAGCCCTATGTGAAAGAAATCCCTTCCAGCCTCGAGTCCTTACAACATGAGGTTGGCGGGGACATTGAGGCGGTCTATCCCTTTGAAGAGCCGGTTGCCATTGTCTGCAATGAAGAAGGCAAGATGAACGGTTTGCCTCTCAACCGCGCTCTGCGGGATGACAGCGGTGAAATCTATGACATTGTTGCCGGTACCTTCCTTGTTACGGGTCTGACGGATGACAGCTTCGGCTCGCTTTCGCCGGATCTGCTGCGGCAGTTTATGACTGAGTTCAAAATGCCGGAGCAGTTTGCCAAAATCGGAGACAGGATTGTTGCTATCCCGATGATTTCCGAAGAACAGCAAAAACAGACGGTTCTTGAAGAGAAAAGCTCCATTGTCAATGAAAACACCTCCGGCATGGCGGTGGATGGTCATATCGGCACATGGCACACGATTGACCATAAGGAGATCGATGGCCACACCTTTTGGCTGATGGAGCATGATACCTTCGGGGACGATGCCTCCTGTATCATTGTCGATGAGCGCGGCGAGCTGGTACTGTCCCATATCTATGACGGTTTCGATGAGACCGCAGTCAATCTGCTCCGTCAGGAGGTCATGCCGGTCGAGAAGATGCCGGATGACAGCATCAGCATCGAGGAAATGAAGCAGTACGGCTACAAATGGGGCGGGATGCTGCCCATGCGGGAAGAGGCTGCGGCGGAGGTCATGAAGTCGTGCCAGATTTACCGGCTGTATGGCGACGATACCGAGGGGCTGGTTCTGGACGCTAAGGAGATCAAGGAACACGCCGCAAAAGGCGGTATCTTCGGTGTGGAGAAAGCGGATTGGGTGGCTGAGCTGGAAAAGCAAAATCCGCTCAAAGCCGCTGAAATGTCTCTTGAGGATGACTACGGCATGATTGACGGGATCATCAACAACGGTCCGAAGGAAGACAAAGCGAACGAGAAAGGCGGGAAAACCTCTATCATGGATCGGCTGAAATCCGCCAAAACCGCCCAGCAGACGGATAAGCTTTCTCCCCACAAGGAGAAGAAGAGCGAGCGTGAAATATGAGCCGGAGTAAGAAATGGAAGCTCGAATGGAGCTTCTTCCTTGACAGCAACGGGCGGAGGAAATATGCTGAGCAATGCCGCCGTTGTCTCCATCCCTGCAAGCAGAGTTTTCGTGCTGAAATCATCGCGTGTCCCTTCTACGCATCCAAGCGGACAGATAGGAAGGAAAATATGTCGTGATTAGGGTTGAAAATCGCGTTTTTTATGTCCTGTAAGCGGCACTGATAGGGTGCCTCGTATGTTTTCTTGTCTGCGCCCTCAACAACCAAATTGCCGGGATAAAGGTCGAATTTTAACCAAAAACGAAGAGCCTCAGTCGGTGCCCATTTGCGGGTGTCGGCTGAGGCTCTTTTTTCATTTTACTTTGCCGGTTCGTCTCCTTGAACAGGACGCTCATTTTTTGAGTTTCAAACCGTCCTTAAATGCTTCGCCGACGCGCTCCGTCACTTTGTAATACCCGTGAGTGTATGGATCAAATGCAATAGCATTCACCAAGGACATATCAAGCTTTCCGTCCACCATTACGCTTTCATCGGCAGTAACATTCACAACTCTACCGATAACGCCACAACCGTATTTTCCGTCTTGATACTCGATGAACTCACATTCCATACAAAGCGGGAACTCGTTGATCACAGGTGCATCCACTTTTTCGGCCTTGCTGGCAGTCAGGCCACTTGCAGCAAGTTTATCCGATACTCGATTGCCGGATTCCACACCAAAGTAATCCGCCTCCGTCACATGAGCAGCATCCGCGATGCTGACGGTAAAAGCGCCCCGAGCCTTAATGTTTTTTACAGTCTTATGACTCTCGGTAAGGTTGAGAGCGACAGTATCTCTTTCCTGCATAGTTCCCCATGCAGCGTTCATAACATTGACGCTGCCATCCTCATTATAGGTCGCAACCATCAGCACCGGCATCGGGAAAATACCTTCGGTGATATTCAACTTGGTTCTCATAACTATCTCTCCTTCTGATTTGCATTATTGACATGACCGTATGCCTTACTTATAATTATATCCAGAAGAGAAACAAATTCAAGTACTGGCAATTAAGACAGGTACTTTCTATGAGGTAAGTGACGCTATGATACAGAACTACATTGAGAACGCCAATTTTGAAGATACCGGTTTTCATTACGCACTCTCCCTCATTTCCGGCAAGCATAAGATGGTAATTTTATATTGCCTGATGGAGTATAGGGTGGTACGGTTTAATGAGCTGAAAAGGTATCTAAAAAACATATCAGACAAAACCCTCAGTACAAACCTTAAAGAACTGGAAGCCGACAATTTGATCATAAGAACAGAATATCCCCAAATCCCTCCAAAGGTAGAATACAGCTTGAGTGAGCGGGGAAAATCATTGATGAAAGTGCTGGATCAGTTATGCTTATGGGGAGAAGAAAACAAACCAAAAGAATGAAAAAGCTGTCACTTACAACTGGACAGATAGGGCGGAAAATATGTCGTGATAAGGGTTGAAAATCGTGGCTTTTCTGCCCTGTAAGCGGCGCTTGAAAGGTGCCCCGTATGTTTTCCTGTCCGTGCCTTCATAACCTGAAATGTAAGGATAAAAGTTGATTTTTAATCAAAAGTGAAGAGCCTCAGTCGATAACCTTCTGGTTGTCGGCTGAGGCTCTTTTTTCTTGGAAAATGTTTATGAGATATAGGATGTAAAGAAGACTCAATGGTCATTCAAACTGGAAAGGCTGTCAAAGAACCTTTTTAGTTTATCGAGGCTGTTTGTTTTATTCTTTATGGGGAGGGATTCCCATACAATGTCGTGATATTTGGCAGGAGGGTCATCTCGAAGTCGTGGGTCAATGATACATACGATTCCTGTATCGCTAAAATTACGGATCAGTCTGCCTATCCCTT
Organism: Anaerotignum lactatifermentans DSM 14214; assembly: GCF_900142265.1. Taxonomy (GTDB): domain Bacteria; phylum Bacillota; class Clostridia; order Lachnospirales; family Anaerotignaceae; genus Anaerotignum; species Anaerotignum lactatifermentans. The sequence goes on from NZ_FRAH01000012.1 coordinate 23,162, forward strand.
GTTTGAGTTTAATTATCATTTCAGGAACACGGACATCCATCAAAGCGTCCTTAGCAATGGATGCTTTGTATTCTATAATCGGATCAGGTACAGGAAATGGAAGGCGGAAAATCACGACATTAGAGAGACTTTTGCCTTCAATGCTTATGCCTTCCCAGTAAGCGCCTGTCCCGAGCAGAACAGAGTTGGTATCTTCTCTAAATTCATTAAGAATTTTATCTTGTGATGAACCGGGTTGCTGCATTAGGACCTTGTAAGGCAAGTTTAGTTTACTGAGGATGGTATAAACTTCCTCCATATCTGTTTTCGCAGTAAACAATACAAGAGCCTTCCCACCTGAAATTTCGAGAACTTCAAGCAAGCGTTGTACGCCTTGTTCGATAAAAGCTTCATGTTCCTGAGTGGGATGGGGCAGATCGTCACAATAATAAATCATGGAATGCTCATCGTATGGATAGGGAGAAGGCTTCGGTTCGGATAAGCAACCGCGTTCATCCGTCGGAAATCCTGTATTACCGATAAAATAGGAGTATTGATCTACGAATTCTCCATTACTTGCATTGGTCATGGTTGCGGAGGTCAAGATTACTCTTTCTTTCCCGCTGAAATACAGTCGATTGGTAATTTGGCTGGTATTCTTTGGGCAATAAACAAGCTCTGCATTTTTCCCTTTTCGCTCAATCCAGAGAAGGTTGCTATCAATTTGTTCGATCATTTCTGCAAGGCTTTCGCTTAGGCTGTCCAATTCGTCCGATGCAGCAGTTGTTCGACTGCCGTAATCAAAGCTGGTGTAAATCTGAATGCTGAGAGCAACACTTTTAATGCTTTCTATCATCGCTTTAAGAAGGGCTATGGAGTCTTCACCACCATCAAAGAAAAACCGATCCGCGTATCTCATATCTTGCCGCGAATGGTCGATCTGTTCCTGCATCTGTGCTTTAAGGCGGTCAAAAAACACGCTAATTGACTTCTTCGCGTCCTCGACATCTCCATAGATGTTCTGCCTATCAGCCGCCTTGACTTCATTGGTTGCGCTTTTAATAAGTCCTAATAGCATTCCTTGATTGATGCGTTTTGTGGTGGCGCTTCGCACTTTATCATCTAAGTTGTGTGCTTCATCCACAACAATAAGATCGGCCTCACGGTTAATAAGGCCATCCTGCCAGCCTCGTATTTGTTGAAGATGTGCAGTCAGGAAGTCCTGGTTGCACAGGATAATTCCATCGGTATATTTTATTTTCGAGCGAATGGCATGATAAAGGCATTTCTTTTCACAGCCACCACAATTTCGCATACTGAACCGTTGTACATTGACTTTATCCCAGATATTCTGCGGTAAAGTTTGTGAAAACTGCTTTCTTTCCTGAAATCCACTTTCAAGACCGATTTGCAGTTCATCAGGAATTACTGCATCCGCTGTATTTATGTGCTCATCAGCCCGCTTATGACAGAGATAATGAGTTTGTCCTTTCGCAAGGATAACTTCCGGTTGTAGATTGAGAAGCTTCATCACAATGTGAATATCATCCCAAAGCTGTTCTTGTAGCGCGATAGTTGATGTGGCCACAATAACGGGCTTTTTCATTCTCTTGTTATACAGCAAGACCGGTACCAAGTACCCAAATGATTTTCCGATTCCGACTCCGGCTTCTACCGCAAAATGCTGATCATGAATAAGGGCATCCACAATCTCAAAAGACATATCCTGTTGGCCTTCTCGCATCTCAAAACCGTTGGCCGGTGCAATATCCCAAAAGAATGAAGTGACTTTTTCGCCGATTGCTGTTAGGTCAGACTTTCTTTTTTTCTTTTGTTCTTCGGGTGTGTTAAATCCGAAATAATAGCTCATGCTCATCCTCATTTCGTGCGCTTTTTACTACCTCATCACAGTTATATGGCTCGCTGAAAAAACGGAAGAAAGTTCATCTACCGTTCAGTTACTCGACGCCTAGCGCTTTGAATACTGCGTCCTCTGCGCTCTGATAGAAGATGAGATTGAAGCATCCGATCAACTCTGAGGGGACAGTGCCAAGGTCTGCGGCTGATGTAATGGGCAGTAATACTTTCTTTGCCCCGCTGTCAAGACACACTTGCAGGGCGTTTGCCAGTTCATCTACTTTGATCATCGTACCGGCGATGCTTATTTCTCCCAGTACAGCCAAGCTGCTGACAGTGGGCTTGTTCAGGGCAATGGAAGCCAGTGCGATCAGCGTCGGAAGGGCAAGCTTACTGGTCATGCCGATGCCCTGCAAGTCCTGATAATTGACGATATAGTCCTTTGTCGTAGTGCTGATTGTCCCGCTGATGTGTCCGGCATTTGCTTTGAGGAAGTTGAAAGCAGTATTTGTAGCCTCTCTTGCCTCGCGTTCCGAGCCAATACCTGTGCGTTCAAACTTGCCGTTGCCGGGAAGCATCTGAGATTCCAGCCGGAATACGCCAATCATACCGGATTTTCCCTGTGATACTGTATAGACCTGGCCGGGATTGCACATTCCTTCGGGAATCAGCTTACCGCCGCCTTGCTCAGGAACGGATACATAGTATTCCTCAAAACTGTCTTTGTCGATGTAGGAGAAATTCACATCGTAGAACTCCATGCCGCCCAGCTTTTTCAGCTGTTCCTTGACGCGGCGGCGCATCTCAAGGGCAAGCTTCAAAATCTCTTCCAGTTGCTCTTTGGAAAACTCTCCATCCGGGTAAACAAGCTTCAAAAGTCCACCGACCATCTTCCGAACGGCAATGGTATCACGCTGATTGAGGTTGGTGCCTAAGCGGAAATACTTGTCAAGCGCATCGCCGTACTGCTCCTTACGCAGCTCCCGGATGAACTCTGCCAAATAATCTGTAATGAAGCCATAGTCATCCGTAAAATGCTCCGGACGGAATTTCGGGATTTCCCAACCGGGCAGATAGCAGTGAATCCGGTCGAGAAAGGCCGTATCAGTACCCATCTCAGGAGGAAAAGGATCAAAGAGGCTGGATGTTTTCAGAAGCACATCCACGCTCTGATTGATGTTGCCCACAAAGACCATCGACGCGCTTGCGGCCTTTTCCTCTTTCCCACGGGCAAAAGACCCTGATGCCATGTAGTCCTTCATGATCTGGATGCCGTCTTTATCCTTGAATCTGATACCGGCAACCTCGTCAAAGGCAACGCAATCCCACAAGCCCACCAGTCCGACTGTTTTGCGTCCCATGTTGTAAAACAGATTGGCTACCGTTGTTTGACCGCCGGAAACGAGAATGCTGTTCGGGGAAATCTCTTTGTAAAGATGGGATTTACCGGTGCTACGCGGCCCCAGCTCACAGAGGTTGAAATTGTTCTCCACAAGCGGGATCATGCGGATCAGGAGCAGCCATTTTTCACGGTAAGTCAGGGTGTCCGGCTCCATGCCGATGGAGCGCAGCAGCACATCCATCCATTCATCCTGCGTAAATGCTTTGCGCCCCTGTTTCAGTTCTTCAATGTCCACATGAGGCATTTGGATTGGCGTGAGCTTTCGGATGCTGATTGGCGTTCCGTTCCGATCTTCCTCCATGTACTCATAGTCCAGTTGCACGATGCACCAGATGCCGCCGCAAAGCAGGCGGTCAAATTTGGCGGGATATTCTTCGTCTATGGGGATATTCTTGAGTCCAAGGTTGGAGAACTCTGCTTCATAGAAATCCCGTTTGATGTTCAAGTTCACTGTGATTTTATCAATCACGGTGTAGCTGCCACGCTGACGAAGCACAGAGAGAATCTTCTGCGCCTCATCAGGGCGGACAAAATTATCCGCAAGAATGCGTTTTACATTCTCTACGCCCTCTTCGATAATATCAGGGTCATCCGAGCTGCAATACTGTCCCAGCAGGAACTCAAGGACATAGACAGGCACATTTGCGCCTTCCTTGATTTTCTTGGTCAAATCCTTGCGCACAATCTTCCCATCGAAATTTTGCCGCAATTTCGATTTGATGACAGCTCTTCTATCCTCATTTTCTGTCATATCAACCATTTGAATCGCCTCCTGTCACTTAGGGTCCCCTTAAAAGCCGAAGCCATAGTCATCGGCAAATGCCATGTCCATGATGACAGGATGCCGGAACACCTCAAGCCCTGTTGCATCATCGTATATCACAAAGAAATACTGTTTGTCTTTGTCGTACTTCTTGTCTTTGAACTGGAATTTCATGCGGAAGATGCGTTTGGCAGCATCTTGTTCCCGGCTGTCCGCAATGCAGCTATTCTCATTGGAAATCCGCTCGTTGTCATCGGAGATAAAGAACAACCGATAGGAAGCCGCCTTGACCACATCGCTGACCGGCTCAGACTGAATGAAATCCAGTATGGTGATTTTGTTGGTGATTTTTCGCACCATGCTTACCAGCGCAACTCCCGCGCTCCGCGTCTCCATGTGTCCGCGTTCCATCTTGAGGTCGAGGACAGGCACAAGCATTTCCTGCGGGGATGAGCCGCCATGTACATAGTTCTGCCCGCCGCCAGCCACCTTGAATACATCGTCGCTGATGGGATAGGACACCCATTTGGTGTCATCATTGCGAAGGACTTTGCTCATCTCCATGCTGGCGATGCCATCTTTTGAAACGGGTTCCTGTGCGACCACAAAACGCCGGTTGATAAAGGAAGTTTTTCCCTTGATTCCCTCAATCTTGTCGCTCTCCGCGATTTTATCCCGTTTGTAGATAAAGCCGTGATCAGCAGTGACGATAAACCGGTATGTATTCGCACTGGTAGAGATGCGGCGGATCAAGTCGATAATTTCCGCAATCGCCTCCTGACAGGCGACAAAGACTTCATCCTCGGTATTGGGCTTATCGCCACGGGCATCAATCTGGTTGTGGTACACATAAACCACCTGTTTACCGGTGAAGATGCTGCGCAGCTCGGCAACTTTGAGTGACTTGATGCTGTCAAACTGGACGCAAACGCTATCAGGGCTGTACTTCTGCAAAATCGCTTCTCGTTCAGCAAGGTTATCGCAAGGCATACCATCGATCAGCACCTTGAAATCGTCCGTCATCGTCAGCTCCGCGTGTGGAAGCAGCGCCGCCATGCCGAGACGGGTATAGGACGGCAAAACACTGAGCTGGACTTCCAGCTTCGCTGTACACTTTGGATCATCCTGCATCCGGCGGAACAGCTCCTTGCCCACCTCATAGCGCATGGCATCCGAGATGATGACCACCGTGCGCTCCTTGGCGTTCTTCAAATTGCGAGCATAGAAGTCCCGCTGCAAGGGCAGTGCCATAAATGCGTCCGGCTCCTGAATGGCGGCATTCCACTTGGGAAGCAGCATTTCCAGATACTCGTTGGTGTATATGTTTTCTACCAAATCGCGCAGCGGCTCGAAAGCTGCCGTTTCTTCGAGCTGATCGTAAGCAGAATAGAACCGGCGATATTCGTAGTCCAGCCGGAAGTCTTCCTCCTGATACTGGCGCAGAATCTCTTTGAAGCTGTCCGGGCAACGGTAATTCCCAGCCTGAATGATCTGATAGGCGCTGTCAAGCATCTGATAGCAGCCCCCGGTTTTCTCGCCGAAGTGCATTTTGCTCCGCTTTTCGCAGATTTGAGGGATAGTCAAACCGTCCAGTGCTGCGCCCACATCCTCGGTTAAAAGGCGCTCCACAATCCACTTGATGAGGATCTGGTCAATGGCAAGGAAGGTATCGCAGTTCACTAAGTCATCCGGCGAATAATCAGAGAAAGCCTTCTGGACATTCAAGCCGGAGGCAACATGAGCGGAAAGCTCATCATAGCGCCCACGGTAAAGGATATTGTTCATCAGGTTATCCATAAAGGCAATGATATTCCCGGCCTTATAGGAGAGGAACACCTTCCACGGCTTCGGAAGCTCGCCTCCTATATATTTAGCTGTGTAGGTGACAAACATGGTCACCACCAGTTTTTCCAGTGTCGGCTTGACATCGGTATAGCCGAAATGCTGCTCGCAGAGCTTCCAGAAATCATCCAGTAGGCCGTATTTCTCAACCTCGGACAGAAACTTGTTATCTGTAAGCTCGCTGTCTGTCAGCATGACCCGGATCACTTCTTCAAAGGAACAAGTACGGGTGCGGCAAATGGCAGAGAGAAGCCCCGTGATGATGTTCTCTTCGTTGAAGTTCTCTATCTCAAGGTCATAGAAGCGCTGCGTCCGTTCTTTGTTGGCAAAGAACTTGATGTGCTTTTCGATGATGGGCTTGTATTTCTCGTCAATGCCCAAATCCACCGAGAGCAGCGAAGCGCGGTCGGCAAAGAAGCGCTTGGAGTAGAGCAGCGTGTCTTCCAGATGGTTGTCCCGCACATCCGGCTTGGGGAAGGGGGCGTAGATGAGATAGTTTGTGGTAGTGTCCTGCCGTTCCAGAAAGAGCTTGGTGGCGAACTGATTGTCTGGCTGCAAGAAGTAGACCTTGGCATTATCAAGCTCTACATTCTGCATATCCTCCACAAACTCGCCGTTATCGTCGTACCAAAAGACGAGTTTACGGGTATCGCCGGTAAACTCAGCATTCAGCCGGTCTATGATTTGTTTGATGTTCATTTCCGCCATGCCGCTTTACTCCTTCTGGTCTATGACCACCCATGACCCGCTCCGGTTGGAGCCTTTGCGTTTGATTTTGCCAGCTTTTTGAAGGCTGTTCATGAGCCTCTTCACAGTGGCGAGGGAAACACCCAGCATCTCTACAACATCCTTCTGCGTCGCTTTCGGATTGGTTCGAAGGATGCGAAGAATCGCTTCTTCATTGGTATCATTGGATTCAACTTTGGTGTCATTGGTATCATCGGTGTCACGCTCTTTGGGATCAATGACACCATTCTGATCGGTAGCCGCGTCTTTCCGATACAGGTTGATACGGAAATCGCTGCCCATGTCTATCAGCTCCGGCTCACGAAGACCGTATTCCTTTGCTTCTCGGAACATTTTCGGGATGCCGCTGCCCCATGCCTCCACGATGTTCATGTAGGAAAAGGCGGCTGCAATGCCACGGTTGCGGATCTTCGAGAGGCGGGATTTCATTTTTTCAATGGTGATCTCACTGTCCAGCATACCGGGGGAGGTGACCTCCAGCCGGTCATCAAAGAGCGCCACCTGGATTTTCCCCGGCGTCAGGTAGCTGCGATGGCAGACTGCATTCGAGATCATCTCACGGATTGTTTTGACGGGCAGTTCATAATAATCCTGCCTTCCAATTCCTTCAATGCGTGAGCCGAGGTCGATGTGCTGCAACACGAAGTTGTAGGCATCCTCGATCTGCTCATAGATCGCACCGGTAAATTCTTTACGGGTAATGAAAATATCCCGGACAGTCCCCTTGAATACCGCGCACTGGATGGCGGCATCGGGGAACTCAGCCGTGTCGCCGTTCAGCAGCAAATACCCATTGGTAGGGTGATAGACTCCATCGTGCTCCACCAGCAATTTCCATGAAAGTAACTGGTTCTTGCCTACTTTCTGGATCTGCTCCCGCGCCGTGTCTGTCTCGGCCAGCTTGAGGGCGTGTTGGTACATCTTTTCACAGAAGGCCGCAATCTCTTCCTCAGAAACAGTCTGTTCCCGCTCCATCTGGTCAAAGGAGCGGTTTGTCCCTTCCATGATAAGCTCCTGCACACGGTAGCGCTCCGCATGGCGGGTCGTGCCAGCTACACGGATATAGGTGCCTTCCATGATGCCCTGACTCTTGATATAGTAGGGGCGCTGCATACCGGGGATAATTTCAACAACGATGATTGCCCTCCCGTCGATTTCCTGCACCGCGATGTTCGGGGTGATCTTGGGTTCGCAGCTATCGAAAATGGCGTTGGTGATTGCGTCCATCTTCTGAAAGACTTCCTCTTTGGAAAAGCCGGTGACAGCCCATGTGCCATTCTCCACACCGAAGACCAGCTTGCCGCCCTTGCCGTTGGCAAAGGCCACCACGGTCTTCATGTATTTCTCGCTTTTGGCAGGGATCTCGCTCTTGAACTCGATATTCTCAGATTCGCCGGCGAAAATCTCTTCTGCGGTCATCTCGACCACCTCCTTGATCGTTAAATTTGAAATGAATCAAAACGGGAGCCAATCTCGCAGCTCTTTCAAGCCTTTATATGCTCTCATAGCTGCTGAATGCTCATCGAGATATTCCAGCCCTTTTACCGTTAGGGTCACTCCATCAAGGAAGGCCATAAGGATAGGATTTCCTTGACCGCCTCTTGAAAATCGAGCGCCCTTTATCAAGCCTTCATCTTGGCAAGCATCAATTATCTCCCAAAATTCTCTGTTGGTAATGCCATAATCGGCAGCACTCGGCATATTTCCATCGTTAATTTCGCGCATGAAACTCAGCATTACTTTTAATTTGTTAATTGCCATATCAACACCTCATATTTTTGCCAGAACGGAGTATTTCTTCCCGTCGCTGGCGGTCTGGATTTTTTCGTAGTTGACCTTCACGCCGTCATCCAAGTCCAGCTCGATGCGGCTCAGGGCAAGGTGGGCGATCATCTCATCGTAGTCGCGGCATTCCTTGAGCTGCTTTTGGAGCTTTTCCTTTCGCTTGGTGGAAGCAGCCACCTCGCGGGCGTTTTGGCTGTGGTCGATCATGTCCTGCATCCGGTTGATTTCGGACTCGTAGACGCGCTGCATCTTGTGCAGATAGTCCACGCGCAGATTGCCGATGGTGTCCAGCGTGTAGCGATGGAGGTAGATCAGCGCCTTGAAGCCGTTCTGCTTACCGCTGTCAAACAGCCAGTAGATCGGGCGCTTCTGGTAGGTCTTGCAGTGGTCTTTGAAGAAGTCCTTGAGGAAGTAGTTGCGGATGATCTCCCGGCTGCTGTTGCCTTTACCGCCCAGCGCTCCGGCGATGAAGTCCAGATTTTCCTCCAGCGTGTCCGCGCCGTAGACAGCTTTCAGCCAGTCGCACAGGCGGGAGACAATATCGTCTTCCATGTACTCTTCATCGGTGATAGGAATGATATTATCTGCATCTACCGAGTAGGAAAGGTTTTTCCACTCACCATCCACCGCTATTTGATTATATCCTGTTGGCTTTACCGCCAAGATTTTTCCGTCTACCAAGCGAATCGGCTTACCTTCAACCAAATAGGTTTCATGCTGCATACGATAAACAGCATCCCAATCTCCGCCAGCGTAAACGAGGCCGGGCTTGTCCGGTGAGTATCGTCCGAACATACAGCCCACGGCGTAGGAGAGCAGCGAAACAATCTCATCACGCTTGGTGCGAACATAGCTGCTGCCCTGCATGAATTCCGGCACATCGTCTTTGGTGTCAAATATGCGGTGGACGGTCACATCCTTGTCGGCCACCTCAGGAGTCAGCTCGTCCTGCAAGCCGTAGATGTCGATGAAGATGCGGTTTAGCTCTTCCTCGTTGGCTTTGAGCTTTTCAAACCGATATTCGCAAGTCTTCTTCCAATATATCTGGTAAGTATAAGAAAGCGAAGTATTCTGAAAAGCCACTTTGTCAGGCACATCTCCCCATACGGGTTCAGGAAGTCTTCCAAGGACCAAGGGATGCCCTTTGAAATCCCATGAGGTTTCGTAGGAGTCCCAATCCTGTTGCGAAAGCGTTACACATTCATTTGCAAGCGCCTCAATTTTAGGCGTTGTATTTCCAATGACAGGTAGATTTCTAATTGTACCTGCTTGAATACTAAATGCAGATTTGATTGAGTCAATGATAAAGCGACCAACACATGATTGTAGAAAGCATAAAACATAATTATAGTATTGTTCTGGCAAGAATAGTGATGATCCATTAACATCAAAAACAAATCCGGTTGGCATAATACGCACACTGAATGGAGCCATTGTACTGTAAGACCATGTTATTCCTTTATGAAAATAAAAGTCATAACCTCCATTTTCCCGATGACCTGAGGTTTGTTTCATTTTGTTTTGGCCTGATCTGTTAAACCAGATGACAAACTCATGATTTCCATACCAACGCTTACGCTCTCCACCTTTGCTGTACGGAAAATATTTCTTATTTGAATAATCGAGTTGTGATTTGTTCGTTATTGAATAGTCGATCTTTCCTTCTTCGATTTCCCACCAAGATTTCAAAAAAAGATCGTTATTTCCCGTTCCCATTCCAATTTTTACATCACCAATTTTGCTTATAGTTTGACCGTTTTGATAAAGCGTAGCTAAGGTATCGCCAGCCACATAAGCAGACACAGGTGCTCCGGGAATTTTTTCAAAGCTGTCTTGCTTCGCAATGAACCGATTGACGGTTGCAAAGAAAGCAGTTTCTTTTTCTTGCGCGTTTGTTCCATCAATCAACCGACAATATACCCCTTCTGTGCCCTTAATATGAACATTCATGAGTACAAAGCTGGTCGTTTGCACCATTTCTCCGCTAACATCCTCAAACGCTCGTGCTCCAAGATGAGCCATATTAACAATGCAAGCATTTTGTAATTTATTTCGTAATTTTTCATAACTTGCCAATGACATCCAAGCGTGCTGAGTAATCATCGCCTGATAGCGGTTTTTGCCAGTCATCTGCCCACACCGCTCGATGAAAACAGCAAACAGATCGCTTTTGCTATCCGGGTAGTGCTTTTTCACATACTCGCTGAGCCTTGCGTCCATGTTACCGCTGCCCATATACGGCGGGTTGGTTACAACCACATCGTACTTCTGCGCCAGTGACTCGGCCACATGAATTAGCGGCAGGATAGTGTTCAGGGCAGATTCTCGATACAGGCTGATGTCGTTCTGCACCTCATCCATACGGGCATACAGGGCTGCAAAGTCTACCGGGGCAACCGTCAGGATGGAACCGTACTCCTTTGCATCGCGCAGATCGCTGATGATGCTGTCCAGAGCGGATTTCAGCTTCGGGTCGTTGTTCACAAAGTAGTCCCGCGTATAAGCGTCGATGTCGTTGCTCTCGGCAATCGCATAGACATGGGGCTGGATGCCGCGAGAGAAGATGCGCCGGTCATATTGGCGGGCCTTCATCATCACGGCAAAATAGGCAAGCTGCGCCGCCCGTTCGTCAATGTCCAACCCGAACAGGTTGTGTTCCAAGATGCACTGCGCCGCGTCCCGCTGGCTGTACCCGTCGTTTTCGTACATCTTCATCAGCACATCAAAGGCGTACACCAAAATATGGCCGCTGCCCATGCAGGGATCGATGACCTTGATGTCCCGGACATCCTTATATTCGTTCTGCTTCTGGACTTCATCGAGCTGCTGGCGCACTTCCCGCGTCTGGGCGGCTTCCGGCAGATAATACTTCCAGCCCATCTGCCCGGCGATTTCCTCTTCATTGGAAATGCGCTTTGCCTCAACCTCATCCCAGCTCATTTCGTCGAGGCCGCGACCGTCAGCATAAACGCCCTGTTCTTTCCGCTTGTCGATGAAAATACGGCCAAGGCTGTTTTCCACCATATAGCGGACGATCCAGTCCGGCGTAAAAAGCTGGGTGACGGCGGGGATTTCCTCTTTGGTGATCTTTCCGTTCTTGGCAAAGGCAGCGTTCTTCGGCTCGGTGTTGTAATACTGGTACAGCCAGCCGATGATCTCCACCTGACCAGTCGGATTTCCGTCCTCATCGAGGTGGGTGATGTCAAAGTCCTGCTCCGGGATGTCGTGGGTCAGATGGTACACGACACCTTCCCGATCTACAACGGAGAGGTTCAGCAGCAGCTCGGTATAGTCGCTGGTCTTCTCAAACAGGGCTGGCAGGATCTCGTTCAGAGCGTTGCATTGCTTGATAAACAGTAGCCTGAACAGCTCGTCCAGCTTGTTCTCGGTTTTCAGGCGCAGGACAGTCTCTTCCTCGGCAGAGGTGAACGCCAGTTCCGCGTCGAAGGGCGTTGTCACCAAATCCGGCTCGATCTTGCCGCTCTCGGAGGACAGAACGCGGATGTGGGAGGGAAGATAGTCGTTGACCTCCATAAAGCGGATGGCGATCAGCCGGTTGAACCATGTATAGGCGACCTCTTCCAGAATGTACTTATAAGCTGTGGCGTAGTTGCTGTCGTTCTCTTTCTTGCGGATCACCTCCACCAGCTTCTTGCGCTGCGGGATCGCATCGCCGCTGATGGCATACGGCTCAGATGTCCCGATGTCGTAGAACTCCATCGTTCCGGTAGACTGCGGCAGTGGGTCTTTGATACCGTCCGCTGTTATCCCCATCAATCCGGCGCGGTACTGAATATCCGCAATCAGCTTATTCCGCGCCCAGATTGCAAAGTTTTTTATGGCTGTTTTGTTCATGGCGATTCTCCCTATTGCATTAAGCCGTCGATGAACATTTCGGCTTGCTGAATCAATGTTGTCCAGTCTGCTCCGGTGATGGCACTTGTTGCTATTGAAACAGATGCTTTAGATAAAACCTCACTGGAAAATTTCTTTATTCCTGCCAAAGCCTTTTGCATCCGGCTCTTTTTCGGGGCAGGAGAATAGATTTGTTCTTGCAAGGATTCCAAGTCATCCTTAACGCTTTCAATCTCTTCGGCGGCAGTATCAGTAATAGCGGGAAGTGACGAAATCAGCTTTTCGATGAGCGAGTTTAAGTCCGTTGCTGATACGCCGTTTTTCGTGTTGAGTGTAATAGAACCGCTGCCTTGCTGGATAACCGGACCATTGACAGTCCCGATGTTTTGAGTCATTGGTGCAGTCTTCTTCTCATCTTCCAGAAGGATCATCTCCTTGGAAATTTCATCGTTGATGAAATTTATCAAGGGTTTTACTGTGTTTTCCAAAAAACGCTGAATAATATCCGTGTAAGTTGCGCCCTTTTTCCATAGGTATTGCATGGCTTGTCCTAAAACATTCGTGTTTGGGGTCTCCACGATGTACCTCATGTAGTCATAAATTGCTTTGATGTGACAATTTTCATCTACTGGAATGCTCGTGCTTGCCCATTCAGAGGAATGAGTCGGAAAACAAGCCTGAAAATCATATTCGACTTGATCCACAACGCTATGAACACGGTCATGGATAAATGGCGTCTTCTCAATATAATCCATCAGCCGATGGAGATTCACATCTGCATCTCCATCGTCACTTGAAAGAAGATTGCTGGATATTCTTCGAAAATCGAGGCTGATAGTTCTTAATTCTCTGTATTCACTCATAAGTCTACCCCGCAGTAAGGACAAAATATCTTTGAAGCTCCGGCGCAGTACAACGCTTTAACCCTTCGATTGCAACAAGTGCATTGAAACTCCGTTTCCGCTGTGTCCGCATTTTTTAACTCTTTGACATACACTTTTTTCAACGGTTTATATGTCATTTTTATTATGCTCTTTTGACGATTGATCGAACGAGCCATTTTCCCAAAGGCTTTATTCAACTCTTCAATCATATAGTTCTCGGCCAACGCTCGAGCTTTGTCACGAACATCTTTTGACCAGAATGCGGATTTCTCTTTTGCAAGTCCGCAGTAGGGGCAGAACAGTTCCAAAACAGGTTCTTCATCACTTTGGACTTCTCCTGCTTGCAGCTTAAATTCTGATCCACAATACGGGCATTCAAAGGTGACATATCCTTCGCTATCACCTTGAACAGTAAAACTCAGCGTGATATTTCCCATACGCACCTCCAATACTGCCTATTAAAACTCTACATTGACAATCGTATCTTCGTCCAGTTGCGCTTCCAGCGACTTGCGAAGGCTGTCCATGTAGCGATCAATGTCCTCTTTGCTTTCCAGACGCCAAGAAGCCGTTCCCGTCATCATCTTGATGGAGACATTTTTCGTCTTGCGGATTTTCACCGGCGCAGGGGCAACGGTTGCTTCGGAGGCAGGATTTCCGCTTTGTTTGGCTTCCTCTGCCTGACGGCGAGCCGCCTCTTCCGCTTTCTGCTTCGCCAGCTTGTTATCGAGCTCAACCATTTCATTGAGCAGCCGGAGCTTCAAAGCGTCTGCCTTGTCCGCATAGCTTCTCAGCGTAGAGACATTGTTGCAGTGGGTAGCTCCATCCCGGATTTCTTGGAACTTCTCAAAGTAAGCCGTTCGCTTTTGGTCGTTGTAGTCCTTGGTGGAAAGTACCTCCAAGACGCGCTTCCACGCCTGATCAATCGAATCAAGGACAGGGGCGGATTCCTGCTGCAAGATTTCGCCATAGCAGGACATAAAGCGCTCGCGCAACTCTGGCAGCTTCGGAATGTTGGCATACGGTTTTTCCTGCCGGGTAATGGAGCGCATCTGTGCGACTATATCTTCCAGTTCAGCATTGACGATATAGGTCTTACTGTCATCATAGATTGCAAGCATATCCAGCGCACGGGCGAAGATGGTGGACTGTTCGCCGCTAAAGAAAGTCTTGATTGGCTCGTAATCTTCCGCGAAGTCGAAGAAGTCATCCTGTTTCTTGGAAACGGTCGTAAAGAAGTCTAAAGCAGACTGAATCTGAACAACAGACTGCATCAGAGCCTTCCCGCTGGACAGAACACGCTTGCCCGGATAATGATGCTGCTCGTAATGGACTTCCAGACGCTCGATCTCATAAATCGTGTTTTGCGCATAGCGCTGGAAGTTCTTCATGATGGTATCTTCGTCTTCTGCCGAAGTAGTGGCGCGGAAGGTCTCCTTCATCACATCCCGGACAGCCTTTTTGTCCTTATCGCTGACGCGGACACGCTCTTCCATCAGGAGCTTTTCCGCAAACGCCTTTTTGGTGATGAAGCCGATGATCTCTTCCTCGCTCTTGTTATTCAGGCTGACCGCAGCACCATTGACTGTGAAAGCGAGATCGCCGCGCTTGAACAGACGCGCCACCAGCCAATGCACATCATCTTCCACAAAGCCATAAGGAGCCTTCATGAAGCGGTCCTTCACCGTTTTCATGGAGGTTTTCATGTGATTGCGGGTATTCATGGCGATAAAGCCCTGCACATCGTCCAGCGCATGAGCATTGCACTCTGTGCCACCTTCCAGACCAAGAGAAAGCTGGTTGCTCTGATGGAGCATCTTGCGGATCTCCGCCTCGCTCATCGGCGCGTCGATGTAGGACAGCTTGTGATAGACCGTCTGCACCAAACGGCCAATGGCTTCATTGATCCGGCTGATGACTTCCTTGCCGTTCACGCGGACAACATCGCCGTTTACATAGATCGTTGCTTCTTTCAGCGCTTCGGTCAAGTAGAGCTTTGCATTTTGATTGCGCTCCCGCATTTCCACACGCTTTGCCTCTTTGATCGTCTCATACTTGGCAAGCTGCGTGGAGGTGTTTTTCCGAAGGAACCCCTCAATTTTCAAATAAGATTGAATTTCCGTCAGGAACTCTGCATCATTCGGAAGTACAACAAGGACTTCTCTGCTTTGACCGGACATCATCCTAAGGGTTCCATCCTCTGTGCTACCGTCGTACCACGGTGTCAGGACACGAAGGCCGATGTCATAGTTTTGATTTGCTTTGTATGGACGATCATCTACAAACTGGTTGAAGCCAAAGGCATAGCGGCCATTGAAGACAGGATAGGTGTAGCGTTTGCCGGGGAAAATGTCCTCAAAAATCATTTCCGCGACCTTGGTGATGATCTCCGGCGTTTCTACATTTTCCTTCTCAATTTCATTGTTGACTTCCTGTTCCTCGTCGGTCAGGAAGACATAGATGCTGCCGTTTTTCTGCACGAGCATCTGCCGCATCAGGACCTTCAGCGCTTCCTCCACACGGCCTTTCAGCTCAATCCGGTCATCGTCGATATTCTCAATCATCAGGCTGGTGATGTTGTCGATGTTTGCCTCAATTTCCAGCACATATTTGATCATGAAGAGTGTCTTGAGGACATTGATGGCGAAGACATCCTTGTCCTTCTTCTCCGGGTTGATATAGCTGTTGTCATAAGCCCGGATGATCACCCCGCTGTGGCTGTGATCCAGAAAGTTTTCCAGTGCGTCATAAAAGCGATGGAAGGGTACAATGACCCCTGCCTCTTCATTCATGACATTGACGGCGGATTCCTTAAAAAGCGCCAGCATGGAGCGCTCACCGCCGGAAAGGTGTTTACCGGAAGCCCCGTGGGTACGAATAGAAGTCAATACGCTGGACAGCAAATTGAACTGGTACGGCACAAAGGGGTAGACCTCGGCAAAGTCTTCCGCACTCGCGTACAGCTTCTTTTCTGCCGTATCATTGAACACAATTAGGTTTTTGATAATTGTCGCTTTCTGCTCATAGAGCAGCCGAAGCGTCTGTGCAGCCGGTTCCGTTTTCTCAAGGATTCTCTTCTTGATAACGGCATCCACATTGGCAGAAGAGAGGGAGAGGCGGGTGTCAAACCGGCCTTGAATTTTGGAAAAGTCATTGCCCTTGACTTTGGTGATGGAGTCAATATCCTGCTGGCTGGTCACGATGACCCATGCCTTACCCATGCACTCCTTGCCCAGTTCCTCAGTCACAGTTTGGAGATTGAGCATCAACTTGGAGTCATCACCGATGTACTGACCAATTTCGTCGACCAGAAATACAACATGGTGGTTGTTCCCCTTGCGCTCGATATAATTCTTAACGCGCTTGGCGAAGTCTTCAATGCTGATGGTATATGGCTCCACCGCTTTCTCACACCAGTTTCTCGCCGCAGCTTCGCTCATAAAATCCATTGAGACAAGGGCATCAACAACGCTGTCTTGGATGAAGTCGAAGTCCTGTCGGGATTCTTCCCACGGATCGCCGTATTCTTCCTCGAAAGCAGCCTTAAACTCATCGTAGCGTCCCTCCTCGGAAAGCCTCCGTTCCAGATCGGCAACATGGGGAATGGACCCGCAGAAGCCCTGCATCTGATTGAAGACTTTGAGGAATACATTGACGATGGCATCCTTGTTTTGCTTGCCATTCGTTTCGCTCTTGGAGTCGATGTTGAAGAGGATTACATCCGTGGGGGTATCAGCCGCCAGCTTCATATCCGCCAACACCATCGGATCTACGATCTTCTTATCTTCGACGAAGTAGTCCATCGCCTTTCTATCCCCGACCTGACGGTTTTCCAGAAGGTAGGACAGGATTTTCAGGAAATGCGATTTACCGCTTCCAAAGAAGCCGGAAATCCATACTCCCATCTTTGGCGTTGTTCCGACAATCCCTTTTTTATAGGCCGAATAGAAATCGGCAAAATGCTTTTGAAGCTCGCGGGTAACGACATATTCCTCAAGCTCCTGAGATACATTTGCGTCCTCGCCTTGTCCGACAATAATTACGCCTTGAATTTCTCGGTCGATCTTCTTGGCGAACATATCCTTTATTTTCATTGCTGCACCTCCATCACTTGACAAGCCGGAAGGCTCTGTAATAATTATCGTCTTTGATTTCGTTGAAGAGAATCAATTCCTGTTCGTTGTATGTGCCGGGAAAGAACATCACCACAGGTGCGTGTAGATAGGACTGGTGGAGATTGTTCAGCACATTATGCGAACGAAGAAGCGGATAGCTCTTGCCAACACCGGTCAGAAAGACAATGGCATTCTCCGGGGTGTGGTCAAGAATGTACTGCACAATCAGGCTGTCATCCTCGCTTACTTTCATCGAATTGCTGACTGCCTTGACAATTCTTTGGATGCCGCGCTTCTTCTCAAATTCACAGCACTTCTCTATGAAGTTCTTCCCTTCAAGGAAGTCAATGATAATATCATAGAGATCGAACACAACAAGCTCAAATCCGTCCGTTCCTTTCGAGTTCTTATGCTTCATATATTCGATACGCTCACGGATTTCCAGCTCTTTCTCAGGCGGATAGTCAAAAATCCAGTAGTTGACCTCATTGGCTTTTCCGCTGCTCTGACGGAAGGATGGCTTTCGGATCGCCGCTTCCATCGCGTCCAGTCGTTCTGTTAAATCCATTATCTTACCCCCGCAAGCGCCTTGACATAAGCGCCCATATTGTTCTGTTCCAGCCAGCGTACCAAGTCCGGGTCTAAAATAGGGCGCAGTATTTTTCTGGCCGTTTTTGCTTTATCAATTATCCCAGCCTCGTATAGCATTGTTTTATAGCACCGGCCAAGCCGTACCAATGTAGCGTCCGTCCATCCGGCCACTTTTTCATTTTGCTGTTGCTTATCTTTGAAAAAAACACGCACATCGCTGTCCGAAAACTCGTAGGTGCCGAGAATCATCTTTTCCCGGATCACTTCATAGACAAAATCAAAGAAAAGCGTGTCATACGCCATAGCAGCAATTAGGGCAAAGAGCTTTTGCGTTGCAAGGTCGCTGCGTGTGAAAAGCGGGATGAAGCTTTCATCTAAAGCCCTGATGCGGCCTGTGACAGTATGATAAATCTGATTGGCTCGGAGAGTAGTCGGGGCTGCAAACAGGTTCTCGTTCAGGGCAAGGGATTTTATCTGTTCGGCATTCTTTCCTTCATGAAGAAGCTCCACCACTTTGCGGAACTCTATAAACCAGAAGGATAACTTCACTGCGCCCGCACTGTATTCTTTTCGTTCCATCTCGATTGTTGACCTCCTTGATTGCTGGACTATTTTTCCTCGCGTACAGCTTCGCAGATGTCCCCAATATCGCAATCAAGGTAATCGCAGATGCGTAGCAAAATAGGGAGAGCGACTTCTTCGCCCTTGTTGAGCTTGCTCATCGTACCAGCTGCAATCCCGACCTCTTTGCGCAAAGTTACTTTTGAGATGTCTCTCTGGATGAGCAGTACCCACAGTTTTTTATAACTTATTTTCATGTCGATGCTCCTTGTTTTTCGAGATACGGCGAGGCTACAAAAACACATTATAATTATAGCGGAAACACTCGAAACACGCAACAGCATCTTTTGCGTATTTACAAAAAAGTTTCAAGTTCTTGGAGCGAACATCTAAAAACAAAACCCGAGCGCCTTTCAGCGACTCAGGTCAGACCATTGGGGGTGGATAAGCCGATCCCTTTTGAATACAGCCTTTGTGTAAAAGTCGAGGGACATGACCATATCAAAGCCCTTAATGTGGTCAAAGAAGGAGATGTCATCCGACATCTCAATAATTCTTCTAAGGAAGCCCATGCACGCGCCGCAATCAAAATAGTAGGTGGCAGAAATGTGGCTCAGATGTTCCTCAATCTCAATATCCAGCTCATAGTCATTAGAAATTTCTATGGCTGTTTTGATGAAAGTTTGCGCCATTTTCTCGCGCTCCGGCAAGACAAGGTAAGTTACATTGCTATAAATCTTTTTCATGATTTCGTCGAACGAAGGTGCTTGCTCTGCATCTTCTCCGAAGGCTTCTACGAAGTCGATTCTTTCCCTCTCGATTTCCTCTATTGTTTCTTTGTGAAAGTGTTTCTCATAGATTAGCTCTCCCATCGTTCCTCTCTCCTAAATTGATTATTGTCAGCCCCTTTTTCTGAGCGCGTTTGAGTGTTTGCGCAGCGCCTCCCCAGCCGTGAGTCACATAGCACAAGGCGTATGCAGCGTTATCGACGAGATACCGGTTCCTTGCTGGGATCGCAGCCTTAAAATGATACTTCTCAAAGCCTTCTGGATAGATAATGTCATCAAAATATTTTAGCTCGGCAATGTTGAAAGTGAGGTAGGGGATGACAAGGTAGTTCCTTATCTGCGGATAGCTCTTTTTCAGGTCAGAGACAACCCTTGCGCACATCCAATCAAACCCGCCCATGCCGCCATTTATGAAGTCAGTAACCCCGGAGGCGATAAGCTTTTCAACTTCTCGCCGGACATCCTCTGCTTGGACACCGTAGCATTCTTTGTGACCAATGAAGGTCGCTGTCGCTTCTTTTCCCATCTCAAGATACACCTCTTCAAAATAAAAGGATAGCACAACTCCATGAACAAATCAACGCTATTGGCGTTGGCGACTTCCATATAGAATGTGTATAGCGATAGCCGCGTCACCTATACTATTAGTGTGTATTCCACGCTGATAGGAGGTGCCGTGATGAGGCTTGAGTCCATCGGCAAAAATATCCGCAAATACCGCCTGATGAGGAAGCTTCGTCAAGAGGACCTTGCGGAAAAAGCCGACCTGAGTATTAACTATGTGGGCGCAATAGAGCGCGGCGAAAAAACGCCTTCTCTTGAGTCATTGATTTCCATAATTAACGCTCTCGGCGTTTCAGCGGATATGATCCTTGCGGATGTCCTTGACAATGGGTATTTGGTAAAAGATTCGCTTCTGGCTCAAAAGCTCGATAAGCTTTCTGCGGAGGATCGCTCTCAGATTTATGATGTCATCGACACGATGATCAAGCATTCAAAACAAGCTAAGCCCTGAAATAACGAAGGCTCACCGAAATCTTGCAGTAGGTTTCGGTGAGCTTTTTTCTTTTGCTTATTCGAGTTCTCCGCTGCGGGATTTCTCCTGTTCCTTTGCCAACGAAGGGCTGAGGAAATCATCCACATTCGCCTTCATCGTATCAATCAGGCGAGCTTCCTTTTTAAGCTTGGCGCGTTCGTCATAAAGGCGTTGCTGCTCATCCACGAGCCGTTGCTGTTCGGCTTGCAGAGATTTCAAGCTCGGCAATTTTCCGTCACCCTGAATGGCGAGAAGAGTGCTCTTTGCAGCCTCATAGATGACAAGCTCTGCTTCGTGTTTGGCACGATATGCCGGTTTGTCTGCCGCCTTCATATAGGCTTCATAAACCGGTTTGAGCCGCTGGTAGTTCGAGATATTTTTGATAAGCGGCTGCACCTCACGCAGTCTGGCTTCAACATTCTTCAGCTCGCTGCCGGTGCGGGCATAGGAGCTGTGAATATCCTCGGCCTTCTTCTCAAGATCGGCATATTGCAGGAGGTTGTTCTCGGTCAGATAGTTGAGGGTACGCGCAGCCTCCTTGAGAATGGTGAGCTTCGCTTTGTGTTCGTACCCTTTGCTGCCGATGAGCTGGATGCGCTCCTGAATATCACTGATGAGGGAGATACCCCGGTGAGAGGTCTGCATCTGGCGCTTGCGGTTCCCGCGCCCCTGAATGCGCTCTTTGATCCGTTCCTCGGTGTAGTTGTCACCGATGGTCTTCGCACGAGTAAAACGCTCCTGTCCCTCAGCACGGAAGGAGATGTATTTTCCGGTCTTGATTTCATATCCGGCTTCCTGCATGAGCTTCAAAAACTCATCGTAATCCTTCGCTGTGATGATGCAGCGGTCGATGGTCTGCTTGAGTTTTTGCTTCCAGCTCGTGCCGCGTTTGGCCTCCGTGTATTCCTTGTAGTCCATGCCCTTGCTCTGCGAGGGCGGGATCACGGAAAGCCCATGTTCCTTGCAGATTTCATCGCTGAGTTGGCGCATTTCCCGGTAGGTTCGCTTGTTGCTCCGATAGGCATGGTAGTCCACAAAATTGACAGCGTTGAAGATGATGTGATTGTGGCAATGCCCCTTGTCGATGTGGGTGGCAATCACATACTCATACTTGCCTTTCAGCCATTCGCCTGCGAACTGCTTTCCGATTTCATGCGCCTGTTTCGGCGTGACTTCTCCGATGTCGAAGGATTGAATCAGGTGTCGGGCAATCACCTTCGGCATTTGCATTCCTTGCTGGGCAGCGAGGTTTCGCGTCCATTCAAATTCCTTTGCCGCCGCGTCGCTGGCAGCACAGCCGAAAGAGGAAACATAGAGCTGATCGTCCGTCTTCGCCGGGTCGAGGATGTAGGCAAGTGCCTTGTTTACAGTTCCTCGGATTGGCTTGATTTTAGTAACTGCCATATTTCCTTTTGCCTCTCTTTCAGCTCGGTGACATCATCCTCATAGAGGTTTCCCTTTGAGTTGATGCGGCGGCAAATCTGATTGATATTTGACGCTGCATGGTTGACAGCGGCGGCAAGCTTCTTCTGCTGGGTGTAGTCCACCTTGATGATGTAGCCGTCAATCGCCATCTTTCTGAGATACGCGCCCATATTCTTTGTTCCGAGTTGCGCCATCTTTGATTTGATGATCCGATGCTCATTTTCCGACACGCAGAACTCAATGCGGATTGGCCTTGTTCTTTTTGCCATAGGCAATCTGTCCTTTCGTAAAGATAGAGGGTTTGGGAGACATCCCAACAAGCATTTTGAAGAGTAAGGGCAGGGTTCCCTTACTCGAAAATCGCCGTGTGTACGGACACCGGCTGTGCTTGCTATTCTCTCAAAATCGTATTCCCGGTGCTTCTCCCCGTAAAAATCCCCTTCACTTTACAACGGACATTTTATAAGGAAATTAGCGGTATGGAAGAGAAAAAAGGCGCTCGAAAGCGCCTTCCCTCATGCTTGTGCAGCTTATTTCTTTTTCCCTTTACCGCGTTTCTCGTAGTCCTCGTCAATCCGGCGCTTCCAATCTGCGCCGAGCGGGGCGCTGCAACGGACGGCGGAAATTGCCTCACTCAGCACCTCATAGTTGAGCTGCGTCCCGGCGCTGTCAGAGTGGTAATTGACGGCTCGGTCAGCTCCGATCCCAAAGTGCCGCGCCGTTTCCACCGCGTCAATGTTTGCGCCGAGGAACAGGAACTCCCAGCCATACTTTGCCTTCTGCCGCTCGATCATCTGCTTCACCCGGTCGCTGCTGTAAAACCGGCTCGCATTCTCCATTCCGTCCGTGGTGATAATAAACAGCGTATGCTCCGGGACATCCTCCGGTCGGGCGTACTTATGGACATTGCCGATGTGATGGATCGCACCGCCGATGGCATCCAGAAGAGCCGTGCAGCCCCGGACGGTATAGTACCTGTCTGTCATCGGCTTGATGTCGTGGATGTTCACGCGGTCATGGATCACCTCGCTCATATTGTCGAAGAGGACTGTGGAGACAAGCGCTTCGCCGTCTGCCTTTCTCTGCTTCTCGATCATGGAGTTGAAGCCGCCGATGGTGTCGGCTTCCAGCCCGCTCATAGAGCCGCTGCGGTCAAGGATAAAGACGATCTCGGTTAAGTTCTTTTTCATGATGAATCCTCCCATATAGAAAAACTGTGACTGCTTTTGCTTACAGTCACAGTATAGGAGAAATCGTCTTCGGTTTGGTCGCATGGAAAGCGACATTCAAAACATATCGCGGAACAATTCGCTCTCGATGTCAGCGACATTATCCAGCGGGATTTTCGTCCCGTCCATGAGCATCATCAGGCGTTCAAACTCGTCTATCTTTTTGAGGTTTCCGCTCTTTGTCACATACGCCCCGCCGGACTTCTTTGCATCCGGGACGAAGTAGGTAACGATCAGCGCAGGATGGTCACCAAGCCTTTCCATAAGGATCTGTTGCTTCCTATCCAGCGCCTCTTTTTCCTCTTCACTGAGATTGATCTTTTGATCCGTCAGCCGTCCGGTCTCATGAATTGCGTCATCGTACCCGGTGAGAGCGGCGAAAGGAGAGAACTGTGCGGCTCTGTCCAGCATCGGCATCTGCGGTCTTTTTGATGAGACATGGTGGGGAAGATTGATGATGTCCTCGTAACCGCCGCTATTGTACATTGTTTTTCCTTTCGCTTCTTTTCTCATACAACAACTCACAAATGCCATTATACTGTTTCGTTGTAATCAATCTGAGCAGTTTCTTGTCTTGGCTTTCAGGAAAGAGCCGTGTACCTGAACCGAGCAACACAGGGATGACAGCAATATGGAATCGGTCAATCAAATCGACCTTCAAAAGCTGATTCACAATTTCTGCGCCGCCGCAAATCCAGATGTTTTTCCCTTCTTCGCTTTTCAGTCTTTCCACAAGTTGTTCCGGTTGCTCACCCGTAAAATGGATGTCATCCTTGTCTTCCAGAGAACGGTGGGTAAAAATATAAGTGTCAAGCCCAGAGTAAACCCATTCATCAGGAGAAAGCTCCGTTACGATCTGATTGTATGTCTTCCAACCCATTAAGACGGTATCGACATCTTTGATAAACTCAGAATAGGTATCTTCGTTATCTATGTTATCGTCTTGCCCGGACAGCCAATTCACACTTCCTTTTTGATCTGCAATATAGCCGTCCAAACTCATAGCAATATAAAGCACAACTTGCCTCAATGCTTTGTCCTCCTTCACGCCCACCAATCAGGGAGCAGCTCTTTTAGCTTCACCGCCTTTTTGGTTTCGTAGTCGCATAGAATCTCTATTTCCGTTGCCGCGTGATCCAACTGCATCATAAACTCCCGGCAAGCGCCACACGGCATACCGGCATTTCCATCCGGCATGACGGCCACTATCTTTGAAATTTGCCATTCGCCGTTCGTAATCATGTTGGCAATCGCATTTCTTTCTGCGCACATTCCAAGAGAACAAGCGGTGTCAATACAAACTCCGACATAGATATTTCCCTTTGCCGTAAGAAGTGCCGCTGAAACAGCTCCGGCTTCAATCAGAGAGGAAATTTTCCTTTCATACTGCACCGTTCTTGCTGCAAGATACAATTTGTCCCACGACCCGTCGAATTGAGAAACAGCACACTTTTCCATCTTGCTGACAAAAGACTCTTTCCCGTCGCAATAACCGTCTATATCATAAGGAAATCGCAGCGCCAGGTCTTTTTTTATTTTTGCATATTTGTCCCGCTCTTTTTCGTGTGTGCGCATATAGTCACGAAATGCAAGATGCCGACCAATGTTATTCCAATCATCCGCCTGAAAGATATGGATTTGGTGCGTTCGCTCATCGCCGCCCTTACGCAGATAACGCCTGCCCACAATTCCAAACTCGCCAAGGTATTCATAGCCCACATCGGAAAACTTCTCCGCGACCGAATCTACTTCCGCAAGACTCCTGACCACCGCCATAATATCAATGATCGGTTTAGCCGCCAATCCGGGAACAGATGTGCTTCCAATATGATAAAGTGCCACGCAATTCTCTGCGAGAATGGGTTGAATTAGTGAAACTTCTTCCTTGTATTTTTCTGTCCATATTGGGTTGTAATCATTTACGATAATATGCTGGCTCATTTGTAGTGCCTCCGTATGACTGTATAGTTTTGCTTACTCATGCCTTATGCCCACCGATCTGCGCGTTCCTGTCCTTTGCCGTCGCACCTTCCGAAAGATTCATCCCCTTGAGAATGGCGTTCTTCCCAAATTTCTTTTTGATAGTGAGCATGGCTTGCTGTACCTTCTTTTCCCGTGCCAGCTCTTCGTCTTCCTGCTTGCGCTTCGCGTCAAGCGCAGCATAATCGGTAAAGAGGTCAAGCTGTTCATAACTGTCCTTAGAAGAAGGAGCAGAGGCTTCGTCAATCACATGGGTCGCTGTGATGTTCAGCCGCCGGATGAGCAAGCTCTTGTCTGTGATCCGGTCAAACAATTCCCCGGCGGCATCCATAATCTGCTTCGTGGAAGAGGTGAAGCGTTCCAGATTGATTGTGCCGTGGGCGTGTTTCGGTATCTGCCGCCCGTAGTGATCCTTCACGACTTCGCCGCGATACTTCCTCCTGCGTTCCGGGTCGGTCAGGTTCTCAATGTCATAGCCTATCGTGACAACGAGCTGGTTAGTGACAAAGCCTTTGTCAACCAAGTCCATCGAGAGAAGGTCTGCCATTTCCCGGAGAACGAGCCGCGCTTTGTCTGCCTCATAAGGTTGGTGCAACACCTGTCCCGATCCCAAGCTGTTGCTTTCCGGTTTGTACGCCTTGACAGCTTCAACCGTGCAAGGCTCCCAGCCCCATGCGTGGTCAATCAGCAGCTCCGCATTCTTGCCGAAGAGCTTGTAAAGCAAGTCTTCATCTGTGATGGAACGACGGGCAACATCGCCCATCGTGAACATCCCGTTCTCTTCAAGCTTCTTGGCATATCCTTTGCCTACCCGCCAGAAATCGGTGAGGGGCTGGTGTGACCAAAGCGTCTTGCGATAACTCATCTCATCCAGCTCGGCAATGCGGACTCCGTTCTTATCTGCTGGAATGTGCTTGGCGACAATATCCATCGCCACTTTGCAGAGGTAGAGGTTTGATCCGATCCCCGCTGTTGCCGTGATACCGGTTGTCGAGAGGACATCCAGAATGATCTTCATGGCGAGGTCATGGGGAGACAGCTTGTAGGTGGCGAGGTAGTCGGTGACATCCATGAACACCTCGTCGATGGAGTAGACGGTGATGTCCTCCGGCGCAACATACTTCATGTAAACCTGATAGATGCGGGTGCTGTACTCCATGTAGTAAGCCATGCGCGGCGGCGCGATGATGAAGTCAATGGCAAGGGACGGATTCTCTTGCAGCTCGGAGAAGAGATACGACGAGCCTTCCAGCTTTCGCCCCGGCGCGTCATGCTGCCGTCCGGCGTTTGCTTCCTTGACGCGCTGCTTGACTTCAAACAGCCTCCCACGCCCGGAGATACCGTAGCTCTTGAGAGAGGGTGTGACCGCAAGGCAGATGGTCTTGTTCGTCCGGCTCTCGTCCGCAACGACGAGGTTTGTGTCCAGCGGGTCTAAGTTTCTCTCGCGGCATTCAACCGAAGCATAAAAGCTTTTTAGGTCGATTGCGATATAGGTGCGCTGCTTCATGCTTCGGATGCCTCCTTTCACTTGATACGGTTTTGTCCGCTTTTCAGGTGTGCCTTGATGCTTTCGATTGTTTCAGGAACAGTCTGATTAGTTGTATCAATTACATTTGCTTCGTATTTCCCTAAATCGCAGAACTGTTCCCACATGACTTCTACTAACTCGGTGTTAGTTTTCAAATCCAGCTTCGACCGTTCCACTGCCCGTCTCAGTGTTATTTCTCTGGAAGCTCGCAGCACAATGTAATGCACATCATATCCTTCGCGTGCTGCCCCCAGCCACGGCTCTAAAAACCACGGACCGACAATTCCATCTACATACACATCGTAGCCGCCTCTGACAAATCGTTTTGCAGTCTCCAAAAACGCTTCAATCACCACACCGTTTTGTGCGTTTGACTCTGGCAAATGTGGAGGGATTGCACCTTTTTTGAGATAGTGAAAGAAATCATCTGTCCTAATACAAACGGACTTCTCCATATCCGATTCCATAGCGGCTTTATCAGCCACAGTGCTTTTACCTGTCCCGGGTGAACCGGTTATAATCGTGATTCTTCCATGTGTCATCTAATCAACTTCCTCTTGTTCCTGCTTGTCCAATATCGCTTTCATTATAAATAAAGGCTTATTTCTTGTTCGGGTTGATTTTCCCTTTGGTAAGTACGGTAACAGCAGTGCCGCCCACCATTACGACGACGCCAAGCGCCGCTTTTCCAGCTCTTTTTATTTGCTGCGCCCGCTCGCTACGGCAGTGCTCGCAATATTTATACTTGTACCCTTCCGGTAGCGGACGCTGACACTTTTTATTTTTACAAAGTTTCTGGCTCATCTTTCTGTTCCTCCAAACGCAGTGCAGGGTTGTCGCTTGGCAACGCCAAGATTCGATTCTCTATCTCAGGCAGCTTTTGCGTCCAATAGTTTTCCGGTGACGGATCGATCATGTCCAGCCTCTCGACAAAACCCTTTGTTTCAAGATAGGTTCTCTGGATGAACTTTGCGTAATACTCCAAACTTACCTTTGCCGCTTCGGTTTCGCCCATTTCCTGATAAGCGATGGCTTCGGCAAGGGACACCATGTTTACGGCGCATAAGCTTTCTCGCAGTTCATTCATCCGTGCATTTATCTTTTCAGGCGTTGCGCCGGATAAAATCTTGCCCCATGTAGATTCCGGCTGATTTTTAATAAACGCAGCATTCGCGCTCTGGCTCTGCATCAATAGATTTCGGCTGTTTTCGGCATCTGACACGAGCTGCATGAGAGCCATTTCCTTCAACCTCGGATTCTGAATGGCGGCAGCTTGGATTAGCTTTTGCTGGCAGCTATACGCCGTCGCAAGCCGATCATACTCCTGACCTTGCCGGACTTCTTCAACTGCGACTTGAACAAATTGAATTTGCTCCGCAATTTGAGCCATTTGCATTTGTGTGGCGTAATTCGTCATTGCTTGTGAAAGCTCAGGAGACAGCTTGACCTTGCCGAGCGAAACGGTCGAAACAATTTTCTTCGTTTCGGGGTTGATGAGGTTTGCCATAAGCGAGCCATCTTTTTTCGTCATGAGCTTTAGTGCACCGCTTGCTATTTTTGTTTTTTGCTCATCCGTGAGGATCACCTGATAAGCTTCTTCGGGAATAGCAGCTTTGACAGCGCTGACAAACGCTGGAGCAGAGTAAAGCGTTTTCTCAATGCGATTGAACAACCGTCCTGCGCTTCCAATCAATGGTTTAGCGACCTCAGGAACGCTGTCGAAGCATTTTACTACGCTTTCCGTATAATCGGTTAAGCTGCTTGTTTGATTTGACTCTGACGATACATGAATGATTTCTTCCATTTGGAGTCCCCCTTATTTTTGTATTCATTTAGAGGGTTTGCAAAAGCTGCGAACCGGTTACGCTCCGAGCAAGCTCTGGTCAAAGGCGAACAGCGCCTCATTGATCTCAAAGATGTTATAGTTTCCGTGCTCAATGAAATACTCAATGATGATGTCAAACTTGTTCGAGTGCGAGAGGGCAAAGCCCGCTTTCATGAGCATTTCTTTTGTCTCGTCCAGCGGCAGCTCTAAGGCAATCGCAAAGGCGAGTGCTGTGGGTTTCGACGGTTTGTAAAGCCGGTCGCTGCGGATCTTCGAGAAGAGCTTGCGGTCGATGTTCGCTTTCTTGTAACACTGCGCGTCGGTCATGCCTTTCTCGTCAATTTTCCGAAGCAGCATTTCGGAGAAGCTTTCGTCGATCTGCGAAAGTGCATCATCCAGTGTTTTTGCACTTGCCGCCATTGGAGCAGCCAGTGGGGCACCGAATGTCTCTTCTTCCGGCTCGTCCGAAAGCATCCGCATCCGGCGCAACCGCTCCGAACGGCTGTCGGTATGCTCGTCCACATAGTTATCGTCTATGTATGCAGCAATGTCAGAGAACAGCTTCTCGCCGATCTGATATGTCTTGCGGTCGAAGATGACAATGTAGACGGTCATGTCATTTTCCAGAAGGAAGTCGCTGATCGTGTCAATAGCGACCTTGAGCGCCTGGTCTTTCGGATAGCCGTAGATACCCGATGAGATCAGCGGAAAGGCAACCGTCTCGCAGCCGTGCTCCTTCGCAAGCAGAAGGGAAGTGCGGTAGCAGGAAACGAGCTTTTCCCGTTCTCCGTGTTTACCGTCCCGCCAGCGCGGTCCGACGGCATGGATCACATACTTGCAGGGCAGTCTATATCCCTTCGTGATTTTTGCACTGCCGGTTTCGCAGCCGCCCAGCGTCTTACACTCGGCAAGCAGCTCCGGTCCTGCAGCCCGATGGATGCAGCCGTCAACACCGCCGCCTCCCAGAAGAGAGCTGTTCGCCGCGTTGACAATAGCATCCACTTCCATCTTTGTGATGTCGTTTCGTACAATTTGAAGGGGCACAATACCACCCGCCTTTCAACTTTTCAAAATCACCCATCTTCATTGTCAACTTTACAATGGGAAGTCATCAAAATAACGCCATATCTATTTTGTATTCACCATCAATCAGTATATAGTCCAGATCATTTTCTTTCGCAAGAGACAAGGTGCGCGCATTATCTTTCAAAACATTATCTAAAGTACAATCCTCATCATCTAAACGGTTTTCAATAACATTTGCAAATTGTTTTATGTCATCGAAATGCATTCTTATATAGTTTTCACTCATCGCAAGGCAATAGCCTCGTATATCTTTGCGGTATTCGTCAGTAAAATCTTTTTTCCAGTCAAATGGAATGTAGCATCCCTCAATAATCAAATTTTGCCGATTTTCAATCACGGTTTTAATTATTTCCCGGACAATCGGCCATAAAAACATCGTCAATTCGGTATCAGCGCTCACAGGTGTAAGCTGTGTGTTTCCACTGCGAATCATCCCCATTTTCAAATGGTCAATCGACAGATACGGATAGTTGTATTTTTCGAGGAGTTTTTGAGCCAACAGAGTTTTTCCTGTGTGAGACGCACCGGTAATCAAAATAATCACTTTTGTTTCACTGCTCCTATTTAGGGCTTGCTGCTCTTTATATCAGATATTTAGAAGAGCAAGCACGCTTATTTATTCTTGTGTTTCTACAATGCCAAAGTCGATCAGAATGTTCTTATCAGCATTCGGCGGATAGACGATACCCGTCATCTCATACTGATAGCGCCGGACCTTCCGAAAATCTTTGATTGGCTCCGGTGCATAGGCCGCTGTCTCACAGCGCTCGTATTCCGGCATACCGGCAAGGTCATCCGCTGCCGCTTTAATCAGCGCATCGGCCACATCGTCAATGTCTTTTCCATACTCAACGGCAACCAGCTCGTGCTTCTTGACATCTTTCTCAAGATTTCCAAAAGAGCGGTAGAGAAGATATTTCATTGTTTCAGTCCTCCTCGTGCTTTTCATCGTCCAATACTTTTTCCAATAAGGCGGTGAGTGTGGCGGCAATCAGCTCATAACTGATCGCATCCGGGTCGTTCTGCATTAAGTAGCTGGCTACTGCCTTAAATGCGGTGGTCTTGTCCACATGAGTTTCATTGTCAAACCGGTCGAGGATTTCCCCAATCAGACGGACAACGGCTTCATCTTCTTCGCTGATGCCCATATTGAGCATAGCCGCCAGTTCATCGTCCTCAGCAAGCGTTTCAAATTTCAGATAGTCGCCGTATTCCTCTGACATAATTTCCTCGAAATAATTGATCATGACATGAAAATGGAATTTGCCGTCTTCCTGTGTGGTAATGCAGCAATAATGCGCCTTTTCCCCGATGTCTTTTAGAAGCGACATATCCTCTGGATCGTCAAACTCAAGCATGGGCAGCGTCAGGTCGATGTGGGCGTCCCAATGCTCAAAGTCAACGACACCATGAATTTTGCCGTGATGACGCTTTGCAAACTCGTCGCATCTTCCCAACAGATACTCGTAGTTTTCCTTATCCTTCGGAACAATCACCTTCGGGATGGCATCCATCTTCTTTGAAAATTCTTCTAAGAAGCCGCCGGGGGCGTTTACCCGGTCAAAAATAGCTTGAGCCAGTGGGTCAGGCTCGTCTTCTTCATAATTACGGTCGAACACAATGTTCTCCATTTTCTCCATCATTTTACTCACTCCCAACTTTAACAAATCAGTGTTGGCGCAAATTGCGGATGACGGCCATAGAAAGTACATTTAAGTATAGATAGCCCAGCTCATGGATGAAGCCCACATCGACCTCAAGGAAGGTGGTTCTTAGCTGGGCGTAGACAAGGCGGAATAAGTCCATCTCCGGCGGGGTATCAAACAGGTTCAGGCTTTGGATGGCCGTTTCTGCTTCTTCCCATGTTTGGGATGCTTCAATCTCTGAGCTGGTCATGATAGCCGTCAAAATTTCACTGACCGCCAGCTTTCCGTCTACCGGTTCGATTTCGCTTTTGAGCTGACGGAGTACATCTGCCTTCTTCTTGAGAGGGACGATTTTGCAGTTATCGTCAAGCTCAATGGCGATGATCTCTGCAATGCACTCCCGCCAAACCGCATATCCGGCGTTGATGATGCCGTCCTCTTGTTTGGTTGGCGCGTAGTCCATGCAGTATTC
Source organism: Anaerotignum lactatifermentans DSM 14214 (assembly GCF_900142265.1). Classification (GTDB taxonomy): domain Bacteria; phylum Bacillota; class Clostridia; order Lachnospirales; family Anaerotignaceae; genus Anaerotignum; species Anaerotignum lactatifermentans. The sequence continues at coordinate 54,558 of NZ_FRAH01000012.1, forward strand.
GTCATAGAAGCTCTTCCCGTCCAGTTCATGGTGGGCGCAGTAGATGTGCGCCAGCTCATGCAGGAAGATGTGGAGCAGTTCAACCGGATGATAGGGTATGTCCGTGCGGAGCAGGATGCCGTCCTTGCCGCCGTTATCCATCCCGATAAAAGAGGATGCCCGAAAGTCAAAATAACCTTCCTCCTGATACCGGTCGTTCAGCCGGTAAGGGAAATACTTGGAGCAAAACTGCTCGAAAATTTCCTTCTGATCCTCAGTCATGAAACAGGTAAGGATGATGTCATCCCCGGAGAAGCCAGCGTCCATCCTGTCGTTAAAAATCTCTATGGCATGGGCAAGATAGGAGTCATAGTTCAAATCGTTCGTCGCCTCCATCGTAAAGTCTTTATTTCAGGAAGTCGCTCTTATGTTCAATGCGCCGGAGGTCATATCCGGTTTCCGCCAAGTGGGCGATTTTCAATGCGACAAGGTTAATGTCCGTTTCCATCGCCCGGGCGATCTGTTCGGATGTATAGCCATAGTCATAGATGTACTCAAGAATCTCATCGGTGTCGAGCAGGATTTCTGCGGCAACGATGTTCGCCTCATACTCCGGCTTCGTGGTCATGTCATACAACATGAACTCCTGTATCGCGCTTCCTTTTGCCAGATTGCGGTGCAACTGATCATGCCCAAGCTCATGAGCGCAGACAATCCGCTGCATCTGAGCGCTCAGGTTTTCGTTTATGAAAATAAAACGGCTGCGCTTGATGACCCGATACATTCCCTTGAGCGGGCCGAAGTCCTCACAGAACAGGACTTCAATGCCAAGCTGCCGTGCTATGCGAAATGGATCTCGTGTCCCGCAGCGCTTTACAAGCCTGCTGCCGACCTTCGAGAGATTCTCAGCATTCATCGTCTCACCTCCCGCTGATGGGGACATTGCAAACAGCGAATGGCCTTACTGTTCGCTTGCCCTCTTACGGTATTTCTTCGGAGAATATTTCTTGTTCTTCTCTTTGGCGATCCAATAAGCTTCGTTCAGCGCCTTCATTGCGCCATCGAGCGCTTCGTCACTGAGCCGTCCACCGGCAAACATACCGGTCACTTCACTGACAAGCTCATCAATATCTCTGGCTGCTTTTGAGCCGCCCTTCTCATGCGCCGCGACAACAAGCATTCCACTTTGCCCAAGAAGATACTCGGGAGTAGTACCCAAAACCGCCGCTATCTTCTCTACAACATCGTACTTTGTAGGCTTGCGGGTACCCGACTCATAATTCTGAATGGTCCTTGCGCTTACCGATACCTTTTCCGCAAGCTGCACCTGTGTGAGATTCGCTTCCAACCTTTTTTCTCTTAGTCTGTCCTTGAAGCTCATAAGGCACCTCTTTCTAAAAGTTTTTGCGAACACGAACAGAAGTTGCGTCAAACCTGTTGACGTGAAAATGCTGTTCGTGCTATACTTTATGCAAACACGAAAGTTCCGTTCGCGTTAATGATACCACACGAACAATACGAGTGTCAACAGGAATAGTTCGATTTTGCATGGTTATGTGTAACTTTCAAGACAGTAGGAGGTAGGCTATGACGAACACACATTGCCGGAAGGCGTATGTTTCGGTCAACTTGGATGTTGACGAAGAAGGAGTCTGTCATCCCCGGTTCATCCGTTGGGAAAACGGCCTGATCTTTCAGATTGACCAAATCTTGTATAAATGCCGTGCCGCTTCCAAAAAGGTAGGCGGCGGGGGCATCCGATATACTGTGATGATCCGTGGAAGGGAATCTTATCTTTTCCAAGAAGGCAACAAATGGTTTGTAGAAGCAAAGGAGGGAGCAAGATGATTTTATCACACAGGCAAATTGAAGAGATCGCGGTGGCGGTCACCAAGGACTTCAACGAGTTCTTTTTCGGTCCTGATACCGAAGAGGCGCGGTTGCCTCGCGGTACGCCGATTGACCAGTTTGCCCGTGACTATCTCGGTTTGGATGTGTCTTTCGCACCGCTGTCACCCGATGGAAGCATCTGCGGGCTGACATCCTATGCAGATACCGAATACATTGTTGAGATGGATGGCATTCAACGTAAAATTCCGCTTCACCGCAATCAGGTCTTGATGGACGCGAGCTTTATTCAACCTTTCCAGATACGAAAGCTCTGCGGAAAGCGCCGGTTCACGCTTGCCCATGAGTGCGCCCATCAAATCCTGTTTCAGATGGAGACGGATAAAATCCAGGAAGCCTGTCGGCGGAAATACTCCGCCCGGACAGCCTATTCGCTGCGGGAGCTAAAGACCCGCGAGGACTGGAATGAATGGCAGGCCAATGTCTTAGGGGCGGCGATCCTGATGCCCCAGCGGGAAATCGACCTTGCCGTTGCGTACTATGCCAGAGGGCGGAAGCTGATCAGCTACGATGGAACCTTTGCCTATTGGGATAAGGTTGCCCTTGATATGATCTGCCAGCAGTTCGGCGTTTCCAAGACAGCCGCAGTCATCCGGCTGAGACAGCTCGGCCACTTGGAAACACGGCCATACAGCGAGTACAACGATCCTTTGGAGGTGTGGGCATGAAGAAAAGCATTCGTGTCTCAGAGCCTTCACCGGAGATGCAGGAGAAAATCCGCAGGGCGCGATGCGCCATTGTCAACCAGAAGATGCGCATGGTGAAATGTCCATATTGTGGGCATAACGCTATCGCTGTATTCGAGGATTCCCGTGGTCACATACAGGCCAAGTGCAAAGCCTGTGGCCGGGAAACCGTATTTGATGTGATCAACATGAGACGGTTATACCTCCGCCTTCACAGAAGGTAAGGAGATAACAAATACAATTCAATATTTTATAGCTGTGCTGTGGAGCCGCTGATTGGTGAGTCTTCCTAATGCCGCATGAACAGAGTTTTCTAAGCTCTGTTTTATCGGTATGGGAAGATCAGCTCACCGTCATGCGGCTCTTTTTTAGTCTTGTCCATCCGCTGCTCCGAGCCAGCGGAAAGGACAAGACAATGAAAAGAATCCCCAAAACACCCATCGAGTTCGATTACGACCTCTGGATTTCCGAGGATGGCAAGTGCATGGTGCGCGTGAAGGCCACCGGCGAGACTACGGAGGTTGACCGCGAGGTCATGAAAGCACTCCGCAATGAGGAGAAGAAGCTCCGTCGCTCCTACGATACCGGGGGAGCATCTGACAGCGAAGACAGCGAGGAAACGCAGCCTTCCACTGTGCTGTCGCTGGACGCTGTGCCGGAAGATGATGTAAAGGCATCCGCATGGCTGGAGTCCCCGGAAAAGATGGAGGAAGACATCATCACCGGCTTGCTCGAACAGGAATTTATCCGCAGCCTGACTAAGCCGCAGCTTGATGTGTACATGAATTGTATGCGCGGCAACATGAGTATGCTGTCGTATGCCAAGCAGAACGGCCTTTCGTTTTCCACTGTCAAAGACACGCGGGATGCGATCAGAAAAAAATTCAAAAAAATTTTTTGAGAGACCCGCTAATTCGCTCAAAAAATGTCCGTTGTAAAGTGAAGGGGTCAATCAAGACCGGCTTCACAGTACCTTGAAAACAGAATATCCAGTGCTGCGGATCTTTCCTCTTTTCTCGAAGCGACTTGCCTTCTGCCGCCAAGACCTTCCTCACGGAAGCGAGCGATCAGCAGAGAGGCTAAACTGCCGTGTGGTGCGGCTGTTCGCCATGATGGAGAAGTTGGGTATAATGATACTTCCGTTCCCGGATTGCCGGGGGCGGCTCGGAGCGTTCCTCGGAGGGGTGAGAGTCCCATGATACCGATTAACCGTTGGTAGTCCGTAGCATTCCCGGAGCCGCGAGGCTCTTCTGGCAGGGGTGCGAGCTGCAAATATGCCGGAACACGAAACAAACCAATTAGCTACATTCAGCATACAAGTTTTCAGGATGAAAACTATGTGGCGGAGTGTCCCTAACCGGCGCTCCGCCATATCCTTTTGTCCTGAATACAATTCACATCATCAGGGAGGTGTTTGTAATATGATGAGCGTAGAAACCATGAGAAGCGTCAACCCGAAGACGGTTGACCGCAGTACCCTTGTCCAGCGGGACAGCATCCGGCTTGAGCCTGCGGCTGCGCAGGATGACCGGCTGCGGGATTTTATCCGACAGATCAGAAACCCGTATTGCTATCTGGACGGGAAGACCGTCGTGAAGATCAGCTTCTCGAAGACAGACACCACCTTGGAGGACTGTCTGGAACATTATCTGAGAGGACTTTGATTATGAACAAACTGAATCTTTTCGCCCGGTTCTATGGACAAGCGATTGAGCCTGTGATACAATGAAGTCAGGTCAAAAAAGAATACATGGACTAAGCCGCTGCCCTTGAGGGTCATGTGGCTTTATCGTGTTTTCCTCATACAAGAAGCAGAAGCCTTCGTCTTTCTGATTTGATGTATCACACCAAACAGAAAACGGAGGTTATTTTTATGCCCGGAAAAGTTTACCGGACGGCGATTTACTGCCGCCTGTCCCGTGAAGACGGGGACAAAGTTGAAAGCAACTCCATCGCAAGCCAAAGAGCCATTTGCGAGGACTACATTGCACGGCATGACGATCTGGAAATCGTCTGCGAGCCGTTCGTTGACGATGGTTATAGCGGCGTTTCCTTCAATCGTCCGAACTTCAAAAAACTCGAAGACGCAATCCGCAAAGGCGCGATTGACTGCATCGTGGTCAAAGACCTCAGCCGCTTTTCGAGAAACTACATCGACGGCGGGCGGTATCTGGAAAAGATATTCCCGCAGCTCGGCATCCGCTTTATCGCGGTCAACGACGCTTACGATAGTCTGACCGGCGATCCGCAGTCGGATTCCTTTGTTATCCCGTTCAAAAACCTCATCAACGACTCCTACTGCAAGGATATTTCCATGAAAATTCGATCCAGCTTGGAGGTCAAGCAAAAGAACGGTGAGTTCGTCGGGGCGTTCGCTCCCTATGGCTACAAGAAATCGCCGGATAACAAAAACCAGCTCATCGTCGATGGGGCTGTCAGCGAGTATGTGCAGATGATCTTTGCCATGTACAAGGACGGCTTCTCCATCGGCCGCATTGCCGCAAGGCTGAATCAGATGGGTGTGCTTTCCCCTATGGAGTATAAGCACTCGGCGGGGGTGAAGTTCGATACCGTCTTCAAGACCGGCGACACTGCAAAGTGGACTTACAAAGCTGTCCAGCGCATCCTCACCAATGAGGTATATATCGGTGTTCTTGCCCAAGGCAAGCGCGGTACGCCAAACTACAAGGTGCGCGTTGTGCAGCCGAAAGACGAAACCGAGTGGGTCAAAGTCGAGGGGGCGCATGAATCGCTTGTTTCTTATGAAGATTTCATGGCCGTCAAGACCATGATGAAGCGGGATATGCGCTGCTCGCCTGATCAGGACGAGGCACACCTGTTTTCCGGCTTCCTGTTCTGCGGAGACTGCCAGCAGTCCATGACACGCAAGACCGTCCCGTCGAAGACAAAGAAATACATCTACTATGTCTGCTCGACGAACAAACATAGCCGGACCTGCAGCCCGCACAGCATCAGCGCAAAAGAGGTTGAGGAAAAGGTGTTTCGCGCCATCCATGACCAGATCGAGCTTGTGGTCAATCTGGAAAAAGCGCTTGAGATGATTGAGAGGCTTCCTTCCCAGAATCGTAAAGCGTTTAACTATGAGGCGCAGATTGCGAAGCTCGAAGAAGAGATTGAGCGGTATCAGAAGCTCAAGCTCCGGCTCTACGAAGACCTCTCGGACGGGATCATCGACAAGTCGGAATACTTTGAGTTCCGCAACAGCTACACCAAGATCATCGAGGAAAAACAGGAAGCCCTTCTCCGCGTGAAAAAGGAAATGAAGCAGTCGGTTACAACCGGGGCTACTGAACGAAATTGGGTCACGCTCTTTAAGCAGTATGAAAACATTGAAGAACTGAACCGCCGCGTCCTCATGGCGCTGGTTGACCGCATCCTGATTTATGAGGATCACGCGATAGAGATTGTCTTCAAGTACAAAGACGAGTATCAGCAGACACTTGAATATGTTCTCGGCTATGCCGACGAACTTGCCGTTGCCGGATAAAGGAGGGATGAGCGTATGGCACGAAAAAGCAGAAAAATCGCAGCCGCAGAGCCGGTTTGCGAAGCAGCACCGCTGCAAATCTTCCCGACAGCCATTTATGCCCGTCTTTCCGTGGAGAACAGCGGCAAATCTGAAAAAGTGGATGTCATCACCAATCAGATTAAGATATGTAAGTCCTATATTGCCGGTTGCCCGTATCTCGATCTCGTCGATGTCTATGTGGATAACGGACGGACGGGGACGGTTTTCGACAGGCCGGAGTTTAACCGCCTGATGACCGACATCAAGAGCGGCAGGATTAAATGCCTCGTAGTCCGCGATCTCAGCCGTTTTGGCCGTGACTACATAGAAACCGGCACCTACCTTGAGCGCATTTTCCCGCAGATTGGCTTGCGGTTTATTGCTATCAAGGAGCACTATGACAACTTCGATACGGACAGCTCGAACGAGAGCCTGATGATTCCGCTGCAAAACATGATAAACGCCCTCTACTCAAAGGATATTTCCCGCAAAGTCTCCACTGCCCTGAAAGCGCAGATGGAGCAAGGGACATTCCAGAAGCGAAACCTCCCGTATGGCTATCGGTGGAATGAAGAACACACAAACATGGTCATTGACGAAGAGACGGCGCAGTATGTGCGGCTCATGTTCCAGTGGAAAATCGAGGGATGGTCAATCCCCATGATCCTCGATGAGCTTGACCGGATGGGAGCGCCAAATACGGAGCTGCGGAAGCGGCAGACCGGAACCCGCAAAGGCGATGGATGCTCCTGCAAAGGCTGGTACAGTTCAACGCTGTACGGCATCCTGACCAATCCGCATTATGTGGGCGATACCGTCCTTGGCCGCTCCATGCAAGCAATCTACAAGGGCATCAAGTCCCATAATGTCAAGGATAAGGACGAGTGGATTGTGTTCCCGAACACCCATGAGGCAATTATCTCCCGTGAGGACTTCCAGAAGGTGCAGGACATCATCCAAGCGGCTTCTGAGGCTCGGCAGACGAGTATGCAGAAGACCGATGAAATCCGAGCAACGCTCGTCAACCTGTTCGAGGGTAAAATCGTCTGTGCTGACTGTGGGAAGAAGATGTACTTTCACCGCAAGAGGATCGACAAGGACAAGCGGGGACGCTGGTATGCCTACTATGAGTGCAGCACTTCGGTCAACAGGCGATATGAGCACTGTACCTCTCATTACACGAGGCAGGACACGCTTGAAGCCAATGTCCTCCATGCAATTCAGCTTCAAGTTGAGGCTGCGCTTGACTATGACAAGCTGTTGGACAAGCTCAGGGGCAGCGAGGGCGAGAAAAACATCCGCGATCAGCAGAATGCCCTCATTACCAGCCTGAATCTGCGGCTCAACGGCGTTTCCAAGAAGCGAACTCGCCTCTATGAGGATTACGCCGAGGGGCTTCTGGATGAAGAGGAATACGCCTTTGCCAAAAAGAGCTACGACGAGCAATATGCCGATCTGTCCCGCCGTCTGGATGAGGCGGTGCAGCGCCGGAGCAAGTTTGCCGAGGCCATGTCGGTAGATAACAAATGGATTTCCCTGATGAAATCCGTTAGTACGGCAACGCAGCTTTCTCAGGACTTGGTAGACGAGACGATTGAGCTGGTCAGAGTCCATGAGGGCAGCGCTGTGGAGCTGGTCATGAAGTACAGCGACATCTACGAGCAGACCATTCAGAGTATCAATGAAGTACAGGAGGCGATGTAAAATGGTCAAAGACTACACAATCGGCATCTACATCCGCCTCTCTATGGCTGATGAAGATACCGGGAATGGCAGCAAAGCGGAAAGCGACAGCATCGGAAATCAGCGTATGCTCATCAACCGCTACCTTGACAACCATCCGACACTCTCCAAATATCCGAGGCTTGAGTTCGCGGATGATGGATATACCGGTACGAATTTTCACCGGCCTCAGTTTGCCGCGATGATGGAGAAAGTCCGGCACGGCGAGATCAACCTGATCTGCGTCAAAGACTTTTCCCGTTTTTCTCGTGATTACATTGAGACGGGGAATTATCTCGAATGTACCTTCCCGTTTATGGGCGTTCGCTTCATCTCCATCAACGACGGGTATGACAGCGACGATTACAAGGGAACAACCGGCGGTCTTGAGGTCGTCATGCGCAGCATCATCTATGCGGCGTACAGCAAGGATCTCTCGGTCAAAACGACAACGGCCAAAACCCAGATGATGAAGCAGGGCAAGTATGTGGGCGGTTACGCTCCCTACGGCTATGTGCTTCACCCGGAAATCCGCAACAAGCTCAAGCTTGACCCGGAGGCCGCCAAGGTCGTGCGCAGGGTCTTCGATGAAGCCCTTGATGGCAGGAATACCTCACAGATTGCCCTTGGCCTGAACGATGACAACATTCCGACGCCGGGGCAGTATTTCAAGGGGAAACATCCTGACAAGAAGAAATTCAGCCGCATGAGCGACAAGATAAGCTGGACGGCATCTATGGTCTACAAGATCATCGTCAACTATGTCTATACCGGTGCAACGGTAGGCCACAGGCGCAAATCCGGTGGTGTCGGCTCACGAAAGAGCATCGCTCAGGATCAGGAAGACTGGATTGTTGTTGAGGGAATGCACGAAGCCATTGTCAGCAAGGATGAGTTTGAGCTGGCTCAGGCTGTTATCCGGGGCGGCGAGAAGAATCCCAAAAGGAATCTGCGCTATTATCCCCTCAAAGGTCTTGTGTGCTGCGGCAACTGCAAACGCGCCCTTACCCGGCGAAAGCTCCGAAATGAGGGCGGATATTTCTATCAGTGTACCCACTCAACGCATGACCGCGATACGGATTGCCCGGTTGGTGAAAGATACAGCGAGGCATGGATTGAGGACACTGCTTACAAAGCGATTGGGCAAATGCTCACACTGGTCGAAAAGAGAGCTGTCAAAGAACATGAGATCAGCAAGCGCAGGAAATCTGCCATCACAGAATGCGCGGACACAATCCGCGATTTGCAGAAACAGTCCGAACAACTCAAGGCAGTGAAGCTCCGGCTGTATGAGAAATACACTTCCGGCAGCATCACAAAGGCTGAATACCTCAAGCGGAAAGCAGAGACGGATGCGAAGATGTCTGAGAATGAAGAAGCAATCCGGCAAGGCCATGAGCGGATGCAAGAGCTTGACTCTGAACATCCCTGTTCGGATGAAAGGCTTGATGCGGTGCTCGGCGAATACCAGAAAGGCGAAGGACTTACATACGAGCTTGCTCATGCTCTAATCTCCGCTATCTATGTTCATGGGCATGACAGCATCGAAATCGTCTGGATGTTCAAAGACATCTTTGAGGATGCAGAAATCTAATAGGCTGAATGTTACAAGCCGTTCACGGGTGGTCTTCCACCTATGAACGGCTTGTAAAATCTCAAAAATTTTTTAGTTCCTACTTGACACAAGAAGA
>NZ_FRAH01000092.1 GCF_900142265.1 Anaerotignum lactatifermentans DSM 14214
CAATAGCTCATTTTCCATCTTTAGTCGTTTGTTCTCATACTTGTATTCTGCCAGTGTTTTTGCAGGTTTGCGCCCTCGTGTCTTTGGAAGGACAGATTCTTTTAGCCAGCAGTGAATTGCCCATCGACTAATCCCATACTCTTGACTTAAAGCACGCTGACTTTCTCCTGCTCTGATTCGTGATACAACTTCCTCTCGTATCCCCGCTGGATACTTTTTCATTCCTTTTTTTCCGGACATAGCGAGACCCCCTTATGTAGTTCTATTATCCTACATAAGGGGGCTTTTTGTCATTGTCCGTTTTTACTGGACCTGTTCAAACAGCCCGCTGTCTTTGCTTCCGTGTGTTTTATGTCGATCAAATTTCTGCGCAAATCAGTCTGCCAGCTTCTTTTGTACCCACCAGAGTCATACCTTCCGTATAGATATCCGGTGTGCGATAGCCTTTTGCTAATACAGTCTTAACGGCGTTTTCGATGGCATCTGCTTCTTCAGAAAGACCAAAGGTATAGCGCAGCATCATTGCTGTAGACAATATTGTAGCCATGGGATTTGCTTTGTCCTGACCAGCAATATCAGGCGCAGAACCATGAACCGGTTCATACATGCCGAAATTGCCTTTTGCCAGGCTGGCGGAAGGCAGCATACCGATGGAACCGGTGATCATGCTGGCTTCATCAGAGAGGATATCCCCGAAGATATTGCCTGTGACAATGACATCAAACTGTTTTGGATTGCGTACCAGCTGCATCGCTGCATTGTCGATATAAAGATGTTCCAGTGTGACTTCTGGATAATCCTTTGCCACTTCTGTTACCACTCTCCGCCACAGACGAGAGCTTTCCAGTACATTGGCTTTATCCACACTGGTGACTTTTTTGTTTCGTTTCATCGCCATATCAAAGGCTGTGACGGCGATTCGTTTGACTTCTTCTTCTGCATACTGTTCTACATCGTAAGCGGCAAGACCAAGTTCTGTATCTTTTGTGCCTCTTTCGCCAAAATAGATACCGCCTGTTAATTCACGTACCACGACGATGTCCAGTCCGCCTTCCACGATTTCCGGTTTCAGGGGACAAGCGTCTGCCAAGGCGTCAAAGAGCATTGCAGGACGAATATTGGCAAAGAGTTCCAATTCCTTACGAAGTCCAAGCAAAGCCCGTTCTGGACGTTTGTCACCAGGTAATGTATCCCATTTCCAGCCGCCAACAGCGCCCAGCAGTACAGCATCAGCTGCTTTGCAGGCGTCAATGGTTGCCTGAGGCAAACATTCTCCTACAGCGTCAATGGCGCAACCACCTGCCAAAACGGGAGTGTAAACAAATTCGTGATGATATTTCTCGGCGATGGTATCCAGTACCTTTAATGCTTCTCCTACTACTTCGGGACCGATACCGTCGCCGTGAATGACAGCAATGTTGTATTTCATAGGACATTTCCCTTTCTCTTTTGTATTTAACGGATGGAATTGAGCAGACCGCCTTTGGCAATGATTTCTTTGATGAAATCAGGGAAGGGCAGTGCTTGATAAGTTTCGTTTCTGGTTACGTTTGTGATGATGCCAGTATCAAAGTCGATGGCAACTTCGTCGCCGTCCTGAATCTTGTCGCTGGCTTCTTCACATTCCAGAATTGCCAAACCAATATTGATGGCATTGCGGTAGAAAATCCGGGCAAATGTTTTAGCAATGACGCAGGAAATACCGGATTCTTTGATGGCAATGGGGGCATGTTCTCTGGAAGAGCCACAGCCGAAGTTCCAACCGCCAACCATGATGTCGCCGTCTTTTACTTTGTGGACAAATTCTGTATCAATATCTTCCATACAATGGCTTGCCAGTTCTTTGTGATTGGCAGTGTTCAAATGTCTTGCAGGAATGATAACGTCTGTATCAATATTATCGCCGTACTTGTGTACGCGTCCATTTGCTTTCATTGTTCAAAACCTCCTTACACTTCATCGGGACTGCTGATTTTGCCTGTGATGGCAGATGCTGCTGCAACGGCAGGGCTTGCCAGATATACCTCGGATTTTACATGCCCCATGCGTCCAACGAAGTTTCTGTTTGTAGTTGCTACACAGCGTTCGCCTTCTGCCAGAATTCCCATATGACCGCCCAGACAAGGACCGCAGGTAGGGGTGGAAACAACGCAGCCGGCTTCTACGAAAATGTCCAGATAGCCTTCTTTGATACATTCCCGATAAATCTTCTGGGTAGCGGGAATGATGATGGCTCTTACATCTTTATGAACCTTGTGTCCCTTCAGAATTTCTGCCGCTGTTTTCATATCGGACAGTCTGCCGTTTGTGCAGGAACCGATGACAACCTGCTGGATAGGAACGTCGCCCACTTCGTCAATGGTTTTGGTGTTTTCCGGCAGGTGGGGGAAAGCAACGGTGGGTTTGATGGCAGACAGGTCAATGTCATAAGTCTGCACATATTCTGCGTCTGCATCGGGTTCATATACAGTGTAAGGACGATTTACTTTGTCCTTCATATATTCTTTTGTGATTTCATCTACCATAAAGATACCGTTTTTGCCGCCGGCTTCAATTGCCATGTTAGCAATGCACAGGCGGTCGTCCATAGACAGACTTTTCAGACCTTCGCCCATGAATTCCATAGAGCGGTACAGGGCACCGTCCACGCCGATCATGCCGATGATATGCAGGATGACGTCTTTGCCGCTGACATTTTTCTGTAATGCGCCTGTCAGGTTAAATTTGATGGCTTCAGGGACTTTGAACCATGCCTGACCTGTTGCCATGCCGGCAGCCATATCAGTGGAGCCAACGCCAGTAGAGAAAGCACCCAGTGCACCATAAGTGCAGGTGTGGGAGTCTGCGCCGATGATACATTCCCCAGCGGCTACCAGACCTTTTTCTGGCAGGAGGGCATGTTCGATACCCATATTGCCTACATCATAGAAGTTGTCCAGATCAAATTTTCTGGCAAATGTGCGGCACTGTTTGCACTGTTCCGCCGCTTTGATGTCTTTATTGGGTGTAAAGTGATCCATAACCATGGAAACTTTGCTTTTATCAAAAACACCGGAGAAACCGGCTTTTTCAAATTCATTGATGGCAACAGGGGAGGTGATGTCATTCCCCAGTACCATGTCCAGATTGGCACGGATGAGCTGTCCCGCAACAACGGAATCCAGACCCGCGTGGGCAGCCAATATTTTCTGTGTCATTGTCATTCCCATAAAAAATCGCTCCTTTTGTGTACAAAAAGGGACAGGTGTGACAAACTGTCATGCGGCACCTGTCCCTGCTGTTTCAATTATTATTTATTTTGTGATGAAATGGCTTACCTGATTCAGACGGTTGATAGCGCTGACCAAAGCGTTGATGGAAGCCAGAATGATGTCTTCGTGCATACCTACGCCCCAGTAAACTTTGCCGTTGGCATCAGCAATGGCAACATAAGCAGCTGCACGGGAGTTGGATTCTGCTTCCAGCGCATGTTCTGCATAAGTTACAAAGGTATAGTCGAAGCTGTAAAGCTTGGACTGGCGCAGGGCATTGCTGACAGCGTCCAGACGACCGTTACCGCTTGCTGTAAAGAAATATTCTGTACCAGCGATGTTTACATGAATGTCAACAGTATATCCATCGTCACCTTTATAGGTAGAATTTTTGCGGAAGGTTGCATCGGTAATGTCGATGGGGTTGAATTTGTTGATATATTCGTTTTTGAATGTTTCATATACTTCCGCAGGTGTCAGTTCCTTATGACTGTGATCGGAAACACCTTTGATCATATAGCCAATTTCTTCCCGCATTTTTACAGGAATGTGGAAGCCGTAGTTCTGTTCCAGAATATAAGCGATACCGCCTTTGCCGGACTGGCTGTTGATGCGGATAACGTCTGCGTCATATTCTCTGCCCACATCATGAGGGTCGATGGGCAGATAGGGCACCATCCAGCGGTGCATGTGCTTGTCTTCGCGGTATTTCATGCCTTTTGCGATAGCATCCTGGTGAGAACCAGAGAATGCGGCAAATACCAGCTGACCGCCATAGGGCTGACGAGGATGCACTTTCATATCTGTATATTTTTCGTAAGCTTCTACGACTTTCGGCATGTTGCTAAAGTCCAGTTCGGGGTCAACGCCATGAGAGAACAGGTTCATAGCCAGTGTGACAATGTCAACGTTACCAGTTCTTTCACCGTTGCCGAACAGTGTACCTTCGATTCTGTCGCCGCCTGCCAGCAGACCCAGTTCCGCATCGGCTACGGCTGTGCCGCGGTCGTTGTGGGGGTGCAGAGAAAGGATGACGTTTTCTCTGTTGTGCAGGTGATGGGACATATAAGAGATCTGTGCTGCGTAAACATGCGGCATAGACATGGATACAGTTGCGGGCAGATTGATAATCACTTTTTTCTCAGGAGTGGGTTCCCAGATGTCGATGACAGCGTTGCAGATAGCTTCTGCAAAGTCGATTTCTGTGCCGGTGAAGCTTTCTGGAGAATATTCAAACTGAAATTCAGTTTCCGGCATTTTCTTTGCGTATTCGTTCATCAGTTTTGCACCGCTGACAGCAATATCAATGATTTCCTGGCGGTCTTTTTTGAAGACCTGTTCCCGCTGTGCCAGAGAAGTGGAATTGTACAGATGTACAATGGCTTTTTTGGCACCTTTCAGAGATTCAAATGTTTTTGCGATGATATGTTCTCTGGACTGTGTCAGTACCTGTACGGTGACATCGTCAGGAATCATATCCTTTTCAATCAGTGTACGCAAAAACTCATACTCTGTTTCAGATGCGGCGGGAAAGCCAACCTCGATTTCCTTGAAGCCAAGGGAAACCAGGAAACGAAAGAACTCTACTTTTTCATTTAGACTCATGGGAACGATTAGGGCTTGATTACCATCTCTTAAATCTACGCTGCACCAAGCGGGTGCTTTTTCCAAATGATCTTTGTTGATCCATTCCATTGAGGGTTCAGGCGGCATAAAGTAACCGACCTCGTACTTTTCGCAATTCTTCATCATCATAATAATCAAACCTTCTTTCTTCCATGAATTTGGAGTCTTTTGTAATTTACGGACGTTCCCGTGTCCGTTTTTGTTTGCCAATCTGATGGAGGTAGCCTGTCGGTTGCAGATTGGCAAACAAAAATGTTTCGCAAGCGAATTGCTTTTGAATGATATGCATTGTACTAAAACAAAAACAATTTGTCAAGTGTATTTTTGCGAATACAGTGTAAAATTTTTATTATGCACTTACGCTAAAAAAAGTTATTGACAATTGTAAAAAGTGTAATATAATTGTGTGTATCAAAAAAAATACAAAAGAAAAATGACGATGAAACAACAAAAGATGAAAGAAAGAGAGGGACTGCCACATGAAAATGACAGGTTCGCAGATCATTATGGAGATTCTGCTGGAACAAGGTGTGGATACAGTTTTTGGGTATCCCGGCGGCGCTGCATTGAATATCTATGACACATTATATCAATACAGTGATCGAATTCGCCACGTGCTGACAGCCCATGAACAGGGAGCAGCACATGCGGCAGATGGCTATGCCAGAGCAACAGGGAAGACCGGCGTTGTTTTTGCCACAAGCGGTCCTGGGGCTACCAATCTGGTAACAGGAATTGCAACAGCTTTTATGGATAGTATTCCTATGGTAGCCATTACATCAAATGTAGCAAACAGCCTGATTGGCAGAGATGCTTTTCAGGAAGTATATATTACCGGCATTACAATGCCCATTACAAAACATAATTTCTTCGTTAATAAAGTAGAAGATCTGGCACACGCTGTCAGAGAGGCATTCCGCATTGCAGCCACAGGCAGAAAAGGTCCTGTGCTGGTGGATGTAACAAAAGATGTTTCTGCTGCTCTTTGTGAGTTTGAACCAAAAGAAGCAGAACACCAAGTAAAAATGCCCACAGCTTCTGATGAGGAAATCCAGAAAATCGCAGATATGATCAATCAGGCAGAACGACCTGCAATCTACTGCGGCGGCGGTGTTCCTGCTTCAGACGCTGGGCATGAATTACAAGAACTGATCCATAAGGCAGATATCCCCATCGCCTATACCATGATGGCTGTTGGGATTGTCGGTTATAACGATACCCATTCTTTGGGCATGATCGGTATGCATGGCAGTGTCGCTGCCAATAAAGCCGTGGATCAGGCGGACTTGGTATTGGCATTGGGCACACGTTTTTCCGACCGTGTAGCGTTGAATACGGAAAAATTTGCTCAGAGAGCCACAAAAGTTCAGGTTGATATCGATGAGAGCGAAATCAACAAGAACGTTATCGTAGATATGAGCGTCCTTTCCGACGTAAAATATTTTCTGGAAAAACTGCTGCCTCTCGTTGAGGAGAAAAAACGTACAGCTTGGCTGGAACAAGTAGCAGAATGGAGAAATGCTTCCATTGCAGCACAATGTCCTGCGGCGAAAATGCATCCCCGCGATATCATTGGTGCCGTTTGTGATATGACTGATAAAGAAACCATCTATGTCACCGATGTTGGTCAGCATCAGATGTGGGCGGCACAGTTTATCAAACACCGCAACACAAAAGTATTTTTGACCAGCGGTGGTCTGGGTACCATGGGCTTTGGCT
Organism: Anaerotignum lactatifermentans DSM 14214; assembly: GCF_900142265.1. Classification (GTDB taxonomy): domain Bacteria; phylum Bacillota; class Clostridia; order Lachnospirales; family Anaerotignaceae; genus Anaerotignum; species Anaerotignum lactatifermentans. The sequence continues at coordinate 6,597 of NZ_FRAH01000092.1, forward strand.
ATGGCGCAGCCATCGGTGCACAGGTTGGATGCCCCGATAAACGGGTAATCCATTTCACAGGTGATGCTTCCTTCCATATGAATCTGAATGAAGCATGTACTGCAGTCAGCGAAGAACTGCCTATCATCACAGTCATCATGAACAATCATGTACTGGGTATGGTTTATCAGTGGCAGAGTTCTTTCTATGACAGGCGATATTCTGCTACAGTACCTAACCGGAAAACGGATTTCGTAAAACTGGCAGAAGGCTTCGGCGCAAAGAGCTTCCGCGCGGAAACACCGGAAGAATTCAAAGAAGCTTTTGCAGCAGCATTGCAGGAAAAAGGTCCTGTATGGATTGAATGTATCATCGATCAGGAAGAAAAGGTACTGCCTATGATTCCTAACGGCGGTACTGTAGAAGACATCATCTTGAACTAAAGAGGAGGCGATAGGCATGACAGAGATCAAAGTCAACAAAGACGCCCCCCGTCAGGTGGTGCGTATGCTGGTAGATAACCAGCCCAATGTACTGGCTCGGATTTCCAGCCTGTTTGGCAGAAGAAATTTTAACATCAGCACCATTACCGCATCAGAAACCCACATTTCAGGGCTTACCAGAATTACAGTCGTTACTGGGGAAAATGATGAAAATGTACTGCATCAGATCATTGCCCAGACAGAAAAACTGGAAGTGGTGCGGGAAATCTATCTGCTGGATATGAAAAACAGCGTATATCGCGAATTGCTGCTGGTGAAAATCCGCACAGACAAAAATGAAAGAAGCGCATTACACGAAATCGTGGATATTTATAGAGGGAAGATCATCGACCTTTCCAAAAACAGTATGATTGTTGAACTGACAGGCTCTCCTGAGAAGCTGGACGGCTTTATGAACATGGTATCCTGCTATGATATCATCGAAGTATGCCGTACAGGCATCACAGGCATTGAACGGGGTCTTGCAGAATAAAAAAGTTACAAAAGAAGAAACGGGAAAAACCCGGAAGAAAAGGAGACGATACGAATGATTAAAAAGTATTATGATCAGGATTGTAATTTGGCAATGTTGGACGGCAAAACAATTGCTGTCATCGGTTTTGGCAGCCAGGGTCATGCCCATGCACAGAACCTGAAAGAAAGCGGTATGAACGTTGTGGTTGGTCTGAGAAAAGGCTCCGCTCATACAGCAAAAGCAGAAGCAGCTGGTCTGAAAGTTATGGAAATTGAAGAAGCTGCAGAAGCAGGCGATGTAGTAATGATGCTGGTACCTGACGAACTGGCACCTGAAATCTACAAAAACCAGGTAGCAAAACATATGAAAGATGGCGATATTCTGGCATTTGCCCATGGTTTCAACATTCATTACAACCAGATTCAGCCTGCAAAAGGTCTGGACGTTATCATGATCGCGCCCAAAGGTCCTGGTCATATCGTACGTAAACTGTATACAGAAGGCGCAGGCGTACCCAGTCTGATCGCTGTTTATCAGGATGCTTCCGGCAAAGCAAAAGACTACGCACTGGCTTATGCTTCCGGTATCGGCGCTGGTCGTGCAGGTATCCTGGAAACAACATTCAAAGAAGAAACAGAAACAGACCTGTTTGGTGAACAGGCAGTACTGTGCGGCGGCGTAACAGAGCTGATGAAAGCTGGTTTCGAAACACTGGTAGAAGCTGGTTATGAACCTGAAATGGCTTACTTTGAATGTATCCATGAAATGAAACTGATCGTTGACCTGATCTATGAAGGCGGCTTTGATAAAATGCGTTATTCCATCTCCAACACAGCGGAATACGGCGATTACATCGCAGGCAAACGCGTTATCACAGAAGAAGCAAGAGCCGGCATGAAGAGCCTGCTGGCAGACATTCAGGATGGTACTTTCGCAAGCACATTCGTTCAGGAAATGAACGCAGGCGGCAAAGCGAAATTCTTGGCATCCAGAAGAGTACAGGCAGATCACCAGCTGTGTCACGTAGGCGCAGAACTGCGTCAGATGATGAGCTGGCTGAAGAAATAAGAATAGAATAGAAAAGTTCAGCAAAGTAAAGAAGAAGGAGGAAGGGGAATTCCTCGTGGAAAAGCACCCGAAAGGGTGCTTTTCCTGTATATGGAACGTGCCCTCATACATATATGAAGAATCTGAGAAGTGCAAGTGTAACACAAGGTGTTGAAAAAGCCCCTATGCGCAGCCTGTTTTATGCCATGGGGTATACAAAAGAAGAACTGGATCGTCCGTTGATTGGCGTAGTTTCTGCTCATAGTGAAATTGTTCCCGGACATTTTCATCTGGATAAAGTAGCAGAAGCCGTAAAAGCTGGTATCCGTATGGCTGGCGGTACCCCCATCGAAGTGCCTGCCATTGGCGTTTGTGACGGGATTGCCATGGGACATATCGGCATGAAATACAGCCTTGCCAGCCGTGAACTCATTGCAGATAGTGTGGAAACCATGGCAATGGCACATTGCTTTGATGGTCTGGTACTGGTACCCAACTGCGATAAGATTGTTCCCGGTATGGTTATGGCAGCAGCAAGAATCAATCTGCCTGCCATTGTTTGTTCCGGTGGTCCTATGATGCCCGGTATTGTAGATGATACCCATAAGAGCCTGTCTGAAATGTTTGAAGCCGTTGGCGCTAGAAAAGCAGGGCTAATTGATGATAACAAACTGTATGAATTTGAAAATAATGCATGTCCAGGCTGTGGTTCCTGTGCTGGTATGTTCACTGCAAACAGTATGAACTGTCTGTGTGAAGCCATTGGTATGGCGCTGCCCGGCAATGGTACCATTCCTGCGGTGCACAGCGGCAGATTGCAGCTGGCAAAACACGCTGGCATGAAAATTATGGAACTGGTGGAAAAAGACATCAAAGCAAGAGATATCATTACAGAAGCATCTATCCGTAATGCCGTTGCCTGTGATATGGCACTGGGTTGTTCTTCCAATAGCGTACTGCACCTGCTTGCCATTGCAAACGAAGCAGGCGTAGATTTGGATTTGAACGTATTCAATGAAATTTCCGCAAAAGTTCCGAATCTGTGCCATCTGGCACCGGCTGGCGATACTTATATCGTAGACTTGCAGCAGGCAGGTGGTATCCCTGCGGTACAGGCAGAACTGTCTAAAAAAGGACTGCTGAATCTGAATTGTATGACAGTAACCGGTCATACATTGGGTGATAATATCGCAGGCGCATATAACCGCAATCCTGAAATTATCCGTCCTGTGGAAACCCCTTACAGTGAAACAGGTGGTATCGCAATCCTGTGGGGCAATATTGCGAAAGAAGGCTGTGTTGTCAAACGCAGTGCTGTGGCGGAAGAAATGCTGTGTCATACAGGTCCCGCAAGAGTATTCGATGATGAAAGTTTTGCCATCGAAGCTATTTATAATGGCGAAATCAAACCTGGAGATGTGGTTGTAATCCGCTATGAAGGACCGAAAGGTGGTCCCGGTATGCGTGAAATGCTGAATCCTACCAGTGCATTGGCAGGCATGAAGCTGGATAAGTCTGTAGCGCTCATCACAGATGGTAGATTCTCTGGTGCAAGCCGTGGCGCTTCCATCGGTCATGTTTGCCCGGAAGCAGCGGCAGGCGGCGAAATTGGTCTGCTGAAAGATGGTGATCTCATCGAAATCGACATCCCCAATGCATCCATCAATGTCAAACTGACAGATGAAGAACTGGAAGAAAGAAGAAAAGCTTATGTAGCACCTGCGCCGAAAGTAACCAGCGGTTGGCTGGCAAGATACGGCAGAATCGTTTCTGCGGCAAGCAAAGGCGCTGTTATGAAATAATAGAAGCGAAAAAGAAAACATGTTTTAGGACTGTTTCATAAGAAAACAAAGAGAGCTGAAATCCTTTCATTACAAAGAATTTCAGCTCTTTTATTGTACGCCGAACAGGTATGACAAAACCCCCAGTTCAACTGGGGGTAGGTAAAAATACTTTAGTATAAGAAAGAAACCTCCTGCGTTAT
>NZ_FRAH01000144.1 GCF_900142265.1 Anaerotignum lactatifermentans DSM 14214
TAGGCATATCCAATTACCTCCTTCGGTGGTACTGTTTCTTACTATTATTATACGCTATTTCTCGTCAAAAATCAACCATTTGTTGTGACAGAGCCAAATATAAAAAGAACCGGAATCTATAAAGAACTCCGGTTCTTTTTTGCATATGTTGTCAGATTTTATCTGATTTTCAATGACAAAACCCCGTTTTTGTCTATGGCTTTTTCTTCTGCATCTGCTAAGATATTTTCTAAAGAGATCAGACAGGAGGAATGCATGTGCATCTTTTATTTACCATCAATGAAAATTATGTATCTGTATTAGAAACCTGTATCCGTTCCATTCTGCGTTTTCCCTGCGAGGAGGGCTATGACCTTTATATCCTCCACGACCAGTTATCGGAGGCTGTTCAGCAGAAACTAACTCAACACGCAGACCAAAATGCAAGATTTCATTTTATTTCCGTGCCGGATACAGCTTTTTCCGACTTTCCACAAAATACACGCTATCCCAAAACCATGTATTATCGTCTGCTTGCGGCGGAATTTCTGCCAGAAACATTAGACCGGGTATTATATCTGGACCCAGATATCGTCGTCATTCGCCCGTTGGATGAACTCTATCATATGTCTTTCGACGGCAATCTTTTCTGCGGTGCCACCCATGTCCGTAAATTTTTAACACGTCTAAACGGTGCCCGTCTGCAAATGCCCGAAGACGCTCCTTATCTCAATTCCGGCGTTCTTCTCATCAATTTGGAAGAATTGCGTAAACGTCCTTGCCGACAAGATATTCTGGCTTATATCGAAAAACGTCAGGCTTATTTTACACTGCCCGATCAGGACATTCTTTCCGCTCTGTATGGCAATGAAACAAAGCTCATTGACCATCTGCGTTATAATCTCAGTGATCGCATGTACTTTCTGCACAATGCCAATCTCCAAAATGAGAAAATCGACTTGGATTGGGTCAGACAAAATACCAGCATCATTCATTATTGCGGGAAAAATAAACCGTGGAAAGAAAATTATCGAGGCGTGTTGGATTGCTTTTACCACGAGGTTCTTTCCTCTCAAAAATGAATTCTTCTCATTGAAACTTTACGAATAACTTTGTCCGTGATATGATAAACGTAATCGTTTCAAAAAAGAGGAGGATTTCTATGAAAGTTGAAACAAGGCTTATCATCGGTCTGGTTTCTGCCGTTTTGGTATTTCTTTATGAATGGCTGTTCAAAAATACATTGGACTGGTATCCATCCATTGTAGCATTTGCCGTGGTCTATTTCATCGCTCCCTATGTTTTCACTCGTTCTTTTTTCTTTGGAAATCGAGGAGAGCAAAACCAGAAAGATCAAAATGATTCTGAAAAATAACCATAAAAAAACACCTTTTAACCAAAACAGTTAAGAGGTGTTTTTTTGTTTCAGAAACTAAAAAACGGACAGCAATCTGTCCGTTAAAAAATGATCCGTGCGGGATTCGAACCCGCGTTACCGCCGTGAAAGGGCGGTGTCTTAACCCCTTGACCAACGGACCATAGACAATAAAAAATAGCGGAGGAGGGATTTGAACCCCCGACACTGCGGGTATGAACCGCATGCTCTAGCCAACTGAGCTACTCCGCCATACTTTACAAAAAACATGGGAGTTACAGGGCTCGAACCTGTGACCCTCTGCTTGTAAGGCAGATGCTCTCCCAGCTGAGCTAAACTCCCATGAAACGACTCAGATGGGGCTCGAACCCACGACCTCCGGCGTGACAGGCCGGCGCTCTAACCAACTGAGCTACTGAGCCATATTTAGTTTTTAATGGGTCTTCAGGGACTCGAACCCGGGACCGTCCGGTTATGAGCCGGATGCTCTAACCAACTGAGCTAAAGACCCGTGAAAACCTTAACTAAAAAGCCGATGATCGGACTCGAACCGATAACCTGCTGATTACAAGTCAGCTGCTCTGCCAATTGAGCCACATCGGCATATTGGATTCTGGCGACCATCTACTCTCCCAGGCAGCTTCCCACCAAGTACCATCGACCGCTCAGGTCTTAACCGTCGTGTTCGGAATGGGAACGGGTGTGCCCCCTGAGCGCATCATCACCAGAAATCTCAATGATCCGTGCGGGATTCGAACCCGCGTTACCGCCGTGAAAGGGCGGTGTCTTAACCCCTTGACCAACGGACCATAAACTCCCCGAGTAGGATTC
>NZ_FRAH01000068.1 GCF_900142265.1 Anaerotignum lactatifermentans DSM 14214
GAGCTCAGGAAAACCTTGTTTCAAGTAATGGATGCTTTGATTAAAACCAAGCCACAGGATGACCCTGTATATCGGTTTTTAGATAAGAAACGTGCTCAAGGTAAACCTTACTATGTCTACATGACAGCGGGTGCCAACAAGTTTCTAAGAATCTACTATGGTCGAGTGAAAGAATATCTTGCAACTCTTCCAGAATCCTAATTATCCACTACAATTTTCAGACCAGCACTGGTGTGGTGGTCTTATTTTGATACCCAATTTTCAACCTGTATAAAATTTTCAATGTTCTTTTAATTTAGCCTTGACTTTTTATTTGCAGGCTGTAAAAAAGGACGGCGAGACCCCTTCTTTTGGAAAGAGCCGTGCCGTCCCTTCATAAAATACAAAACTTCTTATTTTACAAGAGCCATTGCTCTTTCCACAACCTGTTCTACGGTGAAACCGAAATCTTTGAACAGGGTGCCTGCAGGTGCGGATGCGCCGAAACCATTCATGCAGATCACGTCGCCGTCCAGACCTACAAATTTATGCCAGCCAAAGTCTGCCGCTGCTTCTACAGCCAGTCTTGCGCGAACAGCCTTAGGCATAACGCTTTCTTTGTATTCGTCGCTCTGTTCTGCGAACAGTTCCCAGCAAGGCATGCTGATGACTCTTGCTTTCACGCCTTTTGCAGCCAGTTCGTCATAAGCTTTGTAGATCAGTTCTACTTCGGAACCGCTTGCCATGAGCAGTACATCAGGTGTACCTTCGCAGTCACGCAGGATATAAGCGCCTTTCAGAGCGTCTTTGCCGGTGCCTTCCAGTGCAGGCATGTTCTGTCTGGACAGGATCAAACCGGTAGGTGTTGTAGTATGTGTCAGTGCTGCATACCAGCCAGCTGCAGTTTCTCTGGTATCGCAGGGACGGAATACCATGTAGTTAGGCAGGCTGCGCAGCATTGCCAGATGTTCGATAGGCTGATGAGTAGGACCGTCTTCCCCTACGCCGATGCTGTCATGGGTAAAGATGCTGATCACAGGCAGACCCATGAGGGCTTCCATACGCAGACCAGCTTTCATGTAATCACTGAATACGAAGAAACCAGCGATATAAGGTCTTACGCCGCCGTGTACAGCCATACCGTTTGCCATAGCTGTCATGGCAAATTCACGGATACCGAAGTGTACGTTGGAGCCAGCTGGGTTTTCTTTGCTGTAGTATTCTCTGTCTTTCATAACAGATTTATTGGAAGGAGCCAGGTCAGCGCTGCCGCCAAACAGGTTGGGAACAACTTTTGCTACTTTCTGCAGTACTTTTTCGGAAGTTGCACGAGTCGCGATGTCGCCTTCATCTTTCCAGAAATCTTCGTCATTCAGCAGATCTGCTGCCAGCTTGTCGCTGTGCCACAATTCGTATTCTTTTGCCAGTTCGGGGTTTGCTTTTGCATATGCTGCAAACATTTCGTTCCAAGCAGCTTCTTTCTTTGCGCCTTCAGCTGCCCATGCTGCCATGTGTGCTTTGACTTCTTCGGGAACAAAGAAAGATTCTTCATAGTTCCAGCCCAGATTTTCTTTTGTCAGCTTGATTTCTTCTTCACCCAGAGGTTCGCCGTGAGCGGATGCTTTGCCCTGTTTGTTGGGTGCGCCGTAACCAATCAGTGTGTTTACTTTGATCAGGGAAGGTTTGTTTGTTTTCTTTGCTGCCGCAATAGCTGCTGCGATGGCGTCTACATCGTTGCCGTCTGTTACTTCTGCAACATCCCAGCCATAAGCTTCAAAGCGTTTCATCACATCTTCTGTGAATGCAACATCTGTGCTGCCTTCGATGGTGATTTTATTGCAGTCATACAGTACAATCAGTTTGGACAGACCCATTGTGCCAGCCAGAGAAGCTGCTTCGGAAGCAACGCCTTCCTGCAGGCAGCCGTCGCCGCACAGTGCGTATGTGTAGTGGTCAACCACTTTGTATTCAGGTGTGTTGAATTTTGCTGCCAGATGGCTTTCAGCCAGTGCCATACCAACAGCATTTGCGATACCCTGACCCAGAGGGCCTGTAGTTGTTTCTACGCCTGCTGTGTGTTTGTATTCAGGGTGACCGGGTGTCAGGGAATTTCTCTGACGGAAGTTTTTCAGATCTTCAATGGTCAGACCGTAGCCAAATACATGCAGCAGGGAATACAGCAGTGCGGAGCCATGACCTGCGGACAGTACAAAACGGTCTCTGTCGTCCCATTTGGGATTTGCGGGGTTTGCTTTCATTTCCTTTGCCCACAGTGCGTAAGCAGCGGGTGCAGCGCCCAGAGGCAGACCGGGATGACCGCTCTTTGCTTTCTGGATCGCTTCTGCGGAAAGGAAACGCAGGGTATTTACAGTCAAGTTATCAATATTCATATCGTTTTTCCTCCCATTTCGAAAATTGCCCTTTCAAAAAAGGGCAATTTTCATCAAAACATATTTTGGTTTCCGTTACAAAAAGATGTTTCTTATTTCTTGGGTACGCTTTCCCAGTCTTTCAGGAAACGTTCGATACCGATGTCTGTCAGAGGGTGTTTTGCCATCTGGATCAGTACATTGTAAGGGATGGTTGCGATGTGGCAGCCAGCTCTTGCAGCGTCGATGACGTGCAGAGGGTTACGGATGGAAGCAGCGATGATTTCTGTTTCGATGCCGTGGATATCAAAGATATCAACGATTTCTTCGATCAGAGTCATGCCTACGGAACCAATGTCGTCCACTCTGCCCAGAAAAGGGCTTACATATGTTGCGCCTGCTCTTGCAGCCATCAGCGCCTGTGTAGCGGAGAAAATCAGTGTTACGTTTGTTTTGATGCCTTCTGCTGTCAGGATTTTAACCGCTTTCAGACCTTCCAGTGTCATAGGGATTTTGATAACGATGTTTTTGTGGATTTTAGCCAGTTCTCTAGCTTCTTTTACCATGCCTTCATGATCCAGGCTGATAACTTCCGCACTGATGGGACCATCCACGATAGTTGTGATTTCTTTTACAACTTCTACGAAATCTCTGCCTTCTTTTGCAATCAGGGAAGGGTTTGTGGTTACGCCACAGATGACGCCCAGGTCATTCGCTTCTCTGATCTGATCCACGTTAGCGGTGTCGATAAACATTTTCATGATGCTTCTCCTCTTTCTTTGTATATGATTGTAAACAAGTTACCATTTGCACATAGGATGCTAGTTTTATTGTACTGCATAGAAAAGGCAAAAGCAACGGCTTTTCCCCACTTTTTCGTTTTCCGTCAATCTGCCCAAGGTCATAAGACAAGAGAAAAAATCTTTTGTTTGAAACACAAAAAAGAGTAACTGTCCTTACAGGAGGAACAGCCACCCTTTTTCATACTCTTATAACAGCCAGCCTTTTACAAAATCGGCAATGGCGTCTTTTTCGCAGACATTCTTGTGTCTGATTTCTCTTGTTTCAATGCCCCGGATAGGCGCAGGGATAGCCACGCCGCTGATGTTTTCCAATTCTTTCATCAGTTCAAAAGCGTCGCCCTCTGCATATTTTTCATCCAGCGCAGTCATAACGTCCTTGGTGAATTTGTAAGGGCTTGCGGTGGAAACGATGACCATAGGATTCTTTGTGCCGCTTTCTGCTCTGTATTTTTCCGCCGCCGCATAAGCCACTGCTGTATGGGTATCCATCACATAGCCTGTGTTTTTGTATACTCTGCGGATAGCGTCAAAAGTTTCCGCTTCATCAGCAAATTCCCCGGAAATCCGTTCTTCGGTGATTTCCGCTGTGTACTTCCCTTCTGCCTGCAAAGCAGCCATTTCCGCCTTTGTCTTGTCCTGTCCACCCATGTGGCACAGCAGACGTTCCAGATTGCTGGAAATGAGGATGTCCATGGAAGGAGAAACAGTTACATGGAAGGCGCGGTTTCTGTCATAAACGCCAGTGCGGAAGAAATCATACAGCACTTTGTTGTCATTGGATGCGCAGACAAAATGACCTGCGGGCAGACCCATCTGTGCCGCATACCAGCCAGCCAGGATGTCGCCGAAGTTCCCTGTAGGCACTGTAAAGTCCAAAGGTTCTCCCCATTTGATTTCGCCCATTTTCACAGCCTGAATATATGCCCAGTAGTAATATACAATCTGGGGCACCAGTCTGCCGATATTGATGGAGTTTGCGGAGGAGAAACGATAACCTCTCTTTTCCAGTTCGTCCGCCAGTTCTTTGTCCGTGAAAATCCGTTTTACAGCGCTCTGGGCATCGTCAAAGTTCCCTTTGATACCTACCACGCAAGTATTGTCCCCTTCCTGGGTAGTCATCTGCAGTTTCTGCACAGGGCTGACACCATCTTCCGGGAAGAATACCATGATTTTCACACCGTCCACGCCAGCGAAGCCTTCCAGCGCCGCTTTTCCAGTATCGCCGGAGGTAGCTGTCAGGATAACGATTTCCTCTTTCTGTCCCTGACGTTTTGCCGCTGTTTTCATGAGATAAGGCAGGATAGACAGCGCCATATCTTTGAATGCCAGTGTTCTGCCGTGGAACAATTCCAGATAAAGCATATCCCCTTTTTTCACCAGAGGTACGATTTCTTTTGTATCGAATTTTTCATCATACGCATGTTCGATGCAGTATTTCAGTTCTTCTTCCGTAAAGTCCAGATACAGCTTCAATACTTCATAGGCTAACTGCCGATAATCCATCCCCATGAGTTCTTCGGGAGTCTTGTCCATTTTGGGGATTTCCTTGGGAATATACAGACCGCCGTCAGGGCAGATGCCACGGAGGATGGCTTCTGATGCAGACGCGGTGATGTCTTTGTTTCTGGTGCCTATGTATGTTGTCACTGCCATATTCACTCGCCCTTTCTTTCCATGCAGATTTTCAAACAGAATTCATGATAGTTTTATTGTACGAATATTTTTCCATTTGTCAACCACAATCGTACATTTGTTTTTTATTGAAAGACAATTTTGTATTCTGTATTTCTTATTCCCATTTCCAACCTACGGCGTATTTGTTTTTCAGCCGTCCTTTCTGGGTCTTGCCCCAGCCTAAGGGGTAACCATCCACGCAAACCAGCGTCCAGCCGTCTTTTGCTTCCGGCGCTTCCAGTGTTTCCCCTTTCAGATAACGGATGACTCTCTCGTCAGAAAGAGACATGTCCAGCACGTTCTTCACTTCTTCTTTTTTCAGCCCCATGGCAAATGCCTGAGAAGGCTCAAACCGTCCTTTTTTCAATGTTCCCAGCTGCCAGCCGCTCCGCAGTACCCGCAGACCTTTGGTAGCAGGTGCCCCTTCCGGCAAAAGACACAGGCTGTCCCCGTAAATCTGAAATGTGCCTTTCCATTTGCCCGTAAGGGTTTCTTTGGCAAACTGGCGGAAAGGTTCCAGTTCTTTTTCACCAATGCTGGCTTCTGTGGGTGTACTGCATGGCGTTGGTTCTCCTGTTTTCTGCAGCAACGCCAGAAAATGCCCTTCCCCTTTGATTTTGTGAGGATAGAGCCGCACACATTCCGTCAACGGTTCACAACCCGGCACAAAGCCCCAGTTCTTTTCCAATGGAACCAGCGTAAATTCCGGATGATTGTCCAGAAATGTCTGGATACTGTCCTCGTTTTCCATTTTTGCAAAAGTACAGGTGGAATAGAGAATCATTCCCCCTGTTTTCAGCATGGAAGCGCAGTGTTCCAGAATATCCGCCTGCTGTTCTCTGCAAAATGTGAGCAATTCCTCGTTCCAGCTTTTCACCATATCCGGCTCTTTGCGGAACATCCCTTCCCCAGAACAAGGAGCGTCAATCAAAATCTTGTCAAAAAATCCGCCGAACCGTTCTGCCAGCTTTTTCGGCGGTTCACTCATGACAATGGCGTTGGTGATGCCGCTGATTTCCACGTTTTTCAAGAGTGCTTTTGCCCGTCCGGCACTGATGTCGTTGGAAATGAGCAGTCCTGTTCCTCCCAGTCTTGCCGCCAGCTGGGTGGTTTTTCCACCGGGTGCCGCACAGATATCCAGCACAAAATCTCCTTTCTCAATGGGGATCATGGCACCAGGTGTCATGGCGCTGGGTTCCTGCAAATAGTACAGCCCCGCGTGGTAATAGGGATGCTTGGCAGGACGTTCCCCTTCTGCGTAGTAAAATCCGCTTTCACACCATGGTACGGGGGAAAGGGAAAATTCCACTTTTTCTGCCAGTTCCGCCGGAGAAATTTTCAAAGTGTTTGCCCGCAGGCCGTAGAGTCTGACTTCCTCAAAAGACACCAGATACGCTTCGTATTCTTCCCCCAGCAATGCTTTCATTTCGTTGATATATGCCAATGGTAATTCCATGTTTTCCTCCTCGTTGTATGTCAACTGCTTCTTCTGCCTATCATCATACGCAAAAAAGAAAAGGGATGCAAGAATTGAACAAAAATTCAAACACCTTTTCTACGTTTTTTCGTCTTTACAAATATACCATGGTCGTATATCATAAATAACGTTAAAAATGACTTGGCAAAAAAAAGGAGGGCTCCCATGGAAAAACAGATCTGGAAACCGGGCACCGTATTGTACCCCGTCCCTGCCGTTATGGTATCCTGCGGCAATATGGAGCAGAAAAACATCATCACCGTGGCATGGACTGGCACCATCAATACCAATCCCCCCATGACTTACGTTTCCATCCGTCCTGAGCGTCACTCCTATGAGCTGATTAAGGAAAGCGGAGAATTTGTCATCAATCTGGTCACCAAAGACCTGACTTATGCCTGTGATTTCTGCGGCGTCAGAAGCGGCAGAGATGTGGACAAATTCACTGAAATGCACCTGACAGCCAAAAAAGGGGAAAAAGTAGACTGCCCCATCATACTGGAAAGCCCGGTCAACATTGAGTGTAAGGTAAAAGAAATTGTTCCTTTGGGCAGCCATCATATGTTCCTTGCAGAAGTGGTTTCCGTCAGCGTCAGCGAAAAATATTTCGACAAGACAGGGAAATTCCACTTAAACCGCAGCAAGCCCATCTGCTATTCCCACGGGGGATATTTCACACTGGGAGAACAGGTCGGCTCTTTCGGCTATTCCGTGCGGAAAAAGGACACACCCAAAACAGGAACCAAACAAAGAAAACGCCGCTCCGGCAAGAAACAGCGGCAGAAATAACAAAAGAGAGCGTATGAATTTTTAAGGAGGCGTATTATCATGCTGCAAATCACAGAAGTAAATATTTTTTCTTTGAGCAAAGACGAAGACGCATGGACCATCGAAGGGGAAATCATTTTTGAGGACGACCTGACCTCTGCTTTTGAAGCGGATTATCTGCCTGATGAAGATGAACTGGAAAACCTGTCTCTGGAATTGGAACTGGATGGTTTTGATACCAAAGTACTGAAAAATATGATCCTGGACGCAGCTAACGACTACGAGGACTGATACGGGAGGCGAGCAAGTATGAGCCTGACCATTTGTCCTGCCTATGACCGACCGGAAGAAGTCAAAGCCCTGTTTCTGGAATATACGGATTTCCTGCTGAAAGCCGATCCATCTTTTGCCGCTTTTCTGGAATTGCAGAATTACGACAGAGAACTGGATCATCTAGAGGAAAAATACGGGATGCCCAAAGGCAGACTGTATCTGGCGCTGGTGGATGATGCCATTGCCGGCTGCATTGCCCTGCGCCCCCTTTCGGATACGGAATGTGAACTGAAACGGCTTTATGTGAAAGATGCCTTTCGTGGTCAGGGCATTGCGGAGCATCTGGTGGAAAAACTCATTGACGACGCCAGAGAAATGGGCTACGATGCCATGCTGCTGGATACCCTGCCTTTTTTGAAGGGTGCCCTGCATCTGTATGCCAAACTGGGATTTCAAGAAATCCCGCCCTATAACAACAGCCCCATGGAAACATCCATTTTCCTAAAGCTGGATCTGCATCAATAAAATAAAAAGCGATTATGAAATCTTTCCTTGAGATTTCATAATCGCTTTTTTTGTTACAGAATCCGTTTTGGACAAAAATCCAGATAATCCGCCGCTACCAGTTCATAGAGGATGCCGTCCCGCTCGCCCTGCAAAGCGTTTTTGTGGTTTGCCGCTCCATGTAGGTGCCCATAAACCACCCGTTTCACCGGATATTCTCCCAGAATCTCCGTAAAAGCCGACGGCTCCCGTTTTTCATTGACCGGCGGAAAATGCATCATGACGATAATATCCTCCGCCCCTGCTTTTATGGCAGCATCCAAAGACAGCCGCAGGCGAATCTGCTCCCGTTTATAGATTTTCTCATCCTCCGGCGTAAAACTGCGCTCATTGGGACAGAGCCATCCTCTTGTGCCGCAGATGAAACTCTTTTCCCAAGGCACAGCATCATTTTTCAGAAACGCCATCTCCGGATATTGTCCTGCCAGACGGCTGGAGGATTTCCACCAATAGTCATGGTTGCCGGAAAGCAGAATCTTCCGTCCCGGCAGACTGTCGATGACATCCAAATCCGCCGCCGCTTCCGGCAGACGCATGCCCCAGGAAATATCCCCCGGCAAAAGCACCGTGTCTTCTTCTGTTACTTCCCGTTTCCAGTTTTCTATGATTTTTTCACTGTGATTTTTCCAGTTTTCTCCGAAAATATCCATGGGCTTGCTGACGGCAAAGCCGAAATGCAAATCCCCAATGGCAAATAATCCCATACAAATTCCTTTCTATACCCGATACATTTCTGCCATGATATTCAGCTTTTCGTTGAACTCCTTCAAAGCTTCCATGTCATCGCCGTTCCAAAGACGGATAAATTCCTTATTGATTTCGTTCATATCATCCAGTTTTGCCACAAAATATAAATTCTGTATATTTTCCAGAATATTGGCTACCAGATTGTTTTTGATTTCATTGAGCCGCTGGGCGTTGGTGATTTCCTCCCGGATGGTTGCCATTTCCTGATCCAGATGGAAAGCCGCTTCAGCACAGTTTTTCAGTCTGTCCTGCAAATCCTGAGGAATATTGCCGCTATATTTATACCGCAGGGAATGTTCCGCCGTTGCCCAGAAATTCATGGCATTGGTACGAATCTGAATTTCCGCAGGCACAGTCTTTTCCCCCAGTGCCGTAAAGAGAGGGTAACGGATGATCATATGATAGCTGCGGTAACCGCTGGGCTTTGTGTTGGTGATGTAGTCCCGCTCCTCAATGACAGTCATATCCTTGCGCTTGCGCACCATTTCAATGACCTTAGGAATGTCCTCCACAAACTGACAAAGGATACGGATGCCCGCAATATCCTCAATTTCTTCTTCAATTCTATCCGGCGAAATCTGTTTTCTGCCTGCTTTTTCCAATATGCTGGCAGGACGTTTCAGCCGCCCCGTTACGGAGTCAATGGGCGAATAAATGCCCAGCTGTCTGCATTCTTTGTCCAGACTGCGAAACTTTAACAGCAGTTCGTCTACGGTCTGGGCATAAGGATAGAGCAATTCTTTCCAGTTGATGATTTCCACGTTCTCACCCCATTTTCTTTTCTGCCTTTATTATACGATATGAGGCAGGTTTCGGCAATGGACGGACAAGACCTTATGAGGAAAGTCCCTGTCTTTTTTCGTCATATTCCGCCTTTGTGACAGAATAACAGCGAAAATCCTGTACTTTGCCGTCAAAGCGTATCTGTGCCTGCCGCAAAGTGCCTTCGTATACAAAACCGCATTTTTCCAGCACCTTTGCAGAAGCGGGATTGTCCGGGTAACATGTGGCAGTAATGATGGAAAGATTCAGCAAGTCAAAACCATACACCAGCACCGCTTCCACCGCTTCTGTCATGATGCCTTTCCCCCAGCAGTCAAAAGCCAAGGAATACCCTATCATTTTCGCTTCTGCGTTTTCCCGTTTGTTATCATCCACCAGACCCACGGTACCAATGAGCCTGCCCTCCTGCTCTATGGCAAAAACGTGTGGCTCCTTCAAAAATACCTGTTCCAGTATCTCCCGGCTTTCTTCCAAGGTTTCATGGGGTTTCCAGCCAGCCCTAGGTCCAACGGCAGGATGACTGCAATAAGCAAAAAGCCCCTCGGCGTCCTGTTCCGTCAAAGGACGCAGCCGCAAACGTCTTGTTTCCAGTTCCATGTCCATCCCTCCTTTTGCCTTATGATACCATAGCTTCTTCTCAAAAAGCAAAAGCCGCTTTTCTTCTGAAAAAGAAAAACGGCTTCTGTTTATATCTTTGGGTGATACCCGGCTTTTTCCACAGCGGCACAGAGCTTCTCCACAGGAATCTGCTCTTTCTGCCGCACCTTTGCCCGTTTCTGTTTTAGGTCTACTTCCGCCCATACGCCATCTATGGCGTTTAAGGCGTTTTCTACCCGTTTGGCGCAGTTCTGACACGTCATGCCCTCTATTTCCAGCATCACATGATAGCTGTAGTGGTCGGGGTTTTTGTCAACTTTCCGGGGCTTTGGTACGTCACCGCCTCCGCAGCAGCCGGACGTCAATTTTTTGGAATAACTTTTGACGGAAATGACAACCACAATCACCAGCAGTGCTGTCAAAACCGCCGTTGCCACACTTCCCATAAAAAGCCTCCTTTCTGCCCTCAGGCAGTCTGTTCTTCTTTCCCCCTTGGCAGCAGCGGACGCATACTAGTACCGCTGATGGCAACGGTAGAAAGGTTATGGAAGAAAGCGGAAACCGTAGGCTGCAAAATGCCTGCCAGTCCCAGCAAAAGCAGAGATGTATTAAATCCAATGATTGCCTTGTAATTTCTGGAGATGCGTCCCATGAGCGCCTGACTTAAGTGACGCAGTGTCACCAGCTCCCACAGTTCCCCAGAGAGCAGAGCAATATCTGCCACTTCTCTGGCTAAGTCTGAGGCGTCCTTCATGGCAACGGACACATTGGCAGCGGACAAAGCCGGAGAATCGTTGATGCCGTCCCCTACCATAATGACCGTTCTGCCTTGGGCTTTGATTTCTTCCACTTTTGCCGCCTTATCCTCCGGCAGCACACGGGCGTAATATTCTGTGATGCCCAGCTGCTGGCAGGCAGTACGGGCTGCTTTTTCCCCGTCACCTGTCATCATGATGATATGCTGGATGCCCGTCTGCCGCAGGGCTTCGATGACTTCCGCCGCCTCCTGACGGACGGGGTCATGAATAAAGATAGCCCCTGCCAAATCCTCACCGATGGCAAGATAAACCCCAGAGTCTGTACTGTCCACAGCGTCCAGTTTTTCCCTGTCAGCCTCTTTCAAGGGAATGCCCTCATCCTCAAAAACAAAGTGAGGGCTGCCAATAACGACTTTTTTGCCTTCCAATTCCGAAGCGATACCATGAGCAACCACATACTTCACTTCCGCATGGCGTTCCTCATGGAACAGACCTTCTTCCGCCGCCTGTCTGACGATGGCGCGAGCCACACTGTGAGGGAAATGTTCTTCCAGACATGCCGCTGTCCGCAGCACTTCATTCCGTTCATAATCCCCAAAGGCAATGACCTGAGAAACCTGAGGACAGGCTTCCGTCAAAGTGCCTGTCTTGTCAAAAATAATGGTATCTGCCGCACCAAAGGCTTCCAGATGTCTGCCGCCTTTGACCATCATCCGATGGTTTGCCGCTTCCCGCATGGCGGAAATGACAGCAATGGGCGTTGCCAGTTTGATGGCACAGGAGTAATCCACTGTCAGAATTGCCATGGTCTTTGTGGTGTTTCTGGTGAGCAGGAACACCGCTGCCGCTGTCAGCAGATGATAAGGGACAATCCGGTCTGCCAGTCGTTCCGCTTTCCCCTGCACATTGGCTTTCAGTTCTTCCGAAGCGGCAATAAGGTCCATGATTCGCTGGATACGTGTCTGGGCATTGACTGCCATGACTTCCACAGCCACAGAGCCTTCCTCTACCAATGTTCCGGCGTAGACCATCGCCCCTTCTGCCTTCCGCACTGCCAGCGGTTCTCCTGTCATGGTTGCCTCGTTTACCATGGCTTCCCCTTCCCGGACTTTGCCGTCAATGGGAATCATGGTGCCTGTGCGAATGCGGAGCAAATCCCCCGCTTTCACATCAGAAAGGGGAATCTGCACATCTCCCTCCGGCGTTACCAGCCAAACTTTATCGATCTGGATGGCAAGGCTGGCAGAAAGAGCGGTTTCTGTCCGTTTTCTGGTGTAGTCCTCCAGAATATCCGAGAAGGACAGCAGGAACATAATAGACGATGCCGAGGAGAAGGAACGCTTCAGCATGGAAGCGCCAATAGCTGCCGCATCCAACACATTTACATTCATGCGCCCATGGAGCAGGCTTTGCAGTCCATGCCACAGGAAAGGCACTGCTCGCAGACAGGTCTTACAAATCTGCAAGGGCACTGGCAGCAGCAGTTTTTCCGCCGCCCGCCGCAGTACCATACTGCAAATTTTTTCCTGAAACCGCAGGTCAATAGCCTGCACATCTTCTTCCCCTGTAGGCTCCACTTTGGGGATATCTGCCCGACGCAGCTTTCCTACCAACTCCAGCAGATTTTCTTTTGCAATTTCCTTGCCATAGTAAATGAGGATACTGCCGTTCTGGGCACAGGTACACACCCGTTCCACGCCACTTTTCTGCCGCAAAAGACTGGCAATACCCCATCCTTCTTTCTCGGAAAAGGCATGCTGTCCCAACCGCAGACGAAGCCTGCCGGGACCGTCATAGCAAATGGCATATTTCATATAACATGCCCCCGCTTCTTACTGTTCGCAGTCGCACGCTTCGGCAGCCTGCTGTTTTGCGTCAAAGCAGATGTCTTCCGCTTCTTCTTTGATGTTTGCGAAAGTAGCCTGTGCATCTTTGTGCAGCTTCATGGCCTGTGCCACAGCGTTCACAGTCACTTCGCGGGTCTTTTTGCTCTTGAGAATTTTGCCGCCTACCAGCGCTGCGGCGATACCGCCCAAGAACACCCATTTTCTGTCACATTCCAAACAATTTTTCCACATGATTCATTCCTCCAATTCTAATTATTCAATGCTTACTCCACAAGTTTACTATTGCTAACTTTTGTTGTCAATGACTATTTACAAAAAATGGTGTATCCTTTTGAAAGAAGGATGATGAGAAAAAGGTTGGTGTGACACATATGAAATTACAGGAATCTGGAGAAAATTATCTGGAAACCATTTTGATATTGGAAAAAAGAAACGGCATCGCACGCTCTGTGGATGTAGCAACGGAATTGGGCTTTTCCAAGCCCAGCGTCAGCCGCGCTGTCAGCATATTAAAAGAAGGCGGCTATGTGACCATCGGCAATATCGGCCAGCTTCTGCTGACAGACAAAGGCAGACAGGTGGCACAAAACATCTACGACCGCCATTGCTTCATCAAAGAATGCCTCATGTTTTTAGGTGTCAGCCCGGAAACAGCAGAAGCTGACGCCTGCCGTTTAGAGCATGTTCTCAGCGAAGAAACCCTCTCCTGCATGAAGGCACACTATGAAAGTCATATGGCAGAGCAGAAATCATAAAATATTTTTCAAAAATCCTATTGACAGTCTATGAAAAACGTGATAGGATGTATCCAGAAGTTAGCAAACGCTAACTATTAATTTTGACACAAAGTTAGCTATGGCTAACAATTGTAAATAACAAAGGAGGTTCTGCACATGAGCGTTGTTATCGTGGGCGGTCACGACCGCATGGTTCGTCAGTATATGGACATCTGCAAGAAATTCAACTGCAAAAGCAAGGTGTTCACACAGCTGCCAGGGAATTTCCGTTCCCAGATTGGACAGGCAGATTTGATTATTCTGTTTACTTCCACCGTTTCTCACATCATGGCAACAGGTGCCGTACAGGAAGCGGAAAAAAACAACATTTCCATTGCCCGTTCTCACAGCAGCTCATCTTCTGCCCTGAAACGTATCTTGGCAGAACACTGTTGTTGATTTTTACTTGTCGGTTAGCCACAGCTAACCAAAAAGATTCATAGAAAGGAGGATTCCCATGTCCGATTTTGAAGCGGAACTGATCCATCACGCAGCCCCTACCCTGCTGGGCAGAAAGCAATCCAATCTGTTTTCCCTGCCTCTTTCCCTTTTGCCCAAGTGCAAAGAAGAAATCGCTCTTTATGGCAAAAAGTTAGCGGAGAAAGGCATTTGCATCGTATATCTTTATAGTTTTAAAAACCGTGTATTCATCATGGTTTATCGTCAAAATGCCATGATGCGGTATCTGCGGGTACCCCATGTGCGGGATTATCTCATTTCCCTTGGCTACCCTGCCCGTATCGGCAAAAAAGATGCCATGACACAAACACTTGCCCATCTGCGCAAACGGATGCAGGCAGACGGTGATTTTCCCCATGAAATCGGCTTTTTCCTGGGTTATCCCCCTGCCGACGTATTTGCTTTCATGCGTGAAAAAGGTCAAAATTACAAATGCGTTGGATTTTGGAAGGTTTACGGCGATGAAAAACGGGCACTGCGCATTTTCCAGTGCTATCGTGACTGCCGTGACCAGATGATGGAACAGGTAACTGCAGGCTCGTCTATTCTTTCCCTCTTAGGCGCAGCCTGACCAGATACATATTTTTCAGAACTTTTTTTCAAAAAAAGGAGGACAATTATGAGTAAAATTGCTGTAATCTATTGGAGCGGCACAGGCAATACTGCTATGATGGCAAATGAGATTGCCGCTGGTATCGGCTCTGATGCTGAAGTGTTTTCCGTAGATGCGTTTCATGGCAACGTAGCAGACTATGACAAAATTGCTTTCGGCTGCGCGGCTATGGGCGATGAAGTGCTGGAAGAAGCGGAATTCGAACCTTTCTTCTCCGCTGTGGAAGGCAGTCTGAAAGGCAAAAAAGTTGCCCTGTTCGGCTCTTACGGCTGGGGCGACGGTCAGTGGATGCGCGACTGGGAAGACAGATGCACAAAAGCTGGCGCAAACCTCTTTGACGATGGTCTGATCCTCTGCGGCATGCCCGACGCTGACGGCAAAGCAAACTGCAAAGCATACGGTGAAAGATTCGCCGCTTATTGATTTCCCTTTACACACCCTAATATGGAGAAATCCTTGACATTTTCTGTAATACATTATCCATAAAGAATACACCAATCCTTCTGTATTCTATAATAAAACACACATACCTTCTTACACAAAAAGGCTGTGAAACTTCGGTTTCACAGCCTTTGACTATCAAAAACTAAATTTTACTTTTTTCAAGGAAGCAGAAGGGCTTGGGAAACGAAGTGTTTCCCAACTGGAATCCGCAGTCGGAATTCACTTCCGACGAGGAAAAGGCGAAGTTTCAAGGCTTTTTAGCCGATGGAATTTCGCCTTTATGCTTCTGTCTACTCGTCAAAGGCTTGAATGAAATGAGCCTTTGACGACAGCTCTCTTTTTATCCTTATTTTGTCCATTCCAGTTCTGCCGGTGTACGCAGTTTCTGATGTTTGTAAATGGGAATCTGATATTTTGCCCCCAGCGCTCTCACCAGGTCTTTGTAGCAGCCTTTCATTTTATCATGGAAGAAGATCGCTTCCACGCCGCCGTCGATGGCATCAATGCAGTCACTTGCCCGCTGGATGCCTGTTTCATCCTCATAATGACCGGATACCAGCCACTGGTTCGCCAGAATATGGGTCACCCCAAAGGTTTCGTCCTCGCCCCACTGGGTGAACACAGCTTCCGCAAAGTTGGGCTCAAAGTGTACGCCGCCTACGCAGAGAATTTGATGGACTTTCTTGCCATCGTCCTCAAAAATCTGTGTCAAAGAACGTGCCAAGGCTCTTGCTGCCTCTTTGTTATTCCAGCTGTCTGGCTCGCTGCCTACTTCAATATCCATCATTGCCACAGGAAATTTTGTCAGCAGGGTAGGATCTCCTTCGCCGTGGTATACACCAGACCAGTGAGTGGCTTCTGTTGCCACATGGTAGTCCTCCAGCCCCAATTCTTTCCGGTTCTTTTCCACTGCCAGCATGAGATTCCGCATGAGTCTGGGTTTTGCGGCACCGAATACGCCAGAAGGCAAATCCCCCAGAGAATGTACCGTCAGCACTTTTTCCGGCGCACGCTCCCCTTCATGCCATGTAACCATACCAGATACATCACAGTCAGCAAAATACTTGTTCATGTCCGGCAGATATTTATTGTAGTCCAGACAGATGGCTGTCTGTGTGGGTGCAAAATAAAAGGTGTTCCCTGCCTGATCTTCATAAGCCATGACTGGGTTCCCGTCAAAAATCATATCTGTTTCTTTCTGCAAAAAGCCTTCTTCCTGCAGACAGTCCCACACCAGATAGGACACATATCCAAAATCACGATTCACATTGATAAAATAAACTGCTTTTTTCCCACTCATAAGAATGACCTTCTTTCTTTTGTATAAATATAAAAACAATTTGATGTTTATTATATTCCTTTCTTTTCCTTTTGACAATGATTTTTCAATCATAACCACGCCTAAAAGACGTGGTTTGCACTAGCCCTATAAGGGCTTATTAAGAGCCAGCGCCTAAATGACGCTGGCTTTCACTTCGTTCAAGCTTTGGTGGTATGATTATCTGCTACCCTTAAAAGGGTCTTCATACTCTTTTGTATTCAACTTATCTTCAATTTGATCTTGTTTTTCCTGTTCTCTGATATATTTTTGAATCGTTGCTGTATTTAAACCGACTGTACTTACATAATATCCTGTTGCCCAGAAATTCCTATTTCCGAATTTATACTTCAGATTTGCATGACGATTGAATATCATCATTGCACTTTTTCCTTTTAAGTATCCCATAAATTGTGACACACTCA
>NZ_FRAH01000093.1 GCF_900142265.1 Anaerotignum lactatifermentans DSM 14214
GGGTGAGGTCAGTAAAGGCGGCATGGCGTTCCGTCAGCTTCAAAAACTTCTGCGCCCGTCCTCCCGCGTTCTCATAAGCGGATAGCTGCTCTTGGAGTATGGAAAGCTCCGTTTTCAATGCGTAGTATTCTTCTGAATACTTCTGCGACATTTGCTCGTAGCGGTCTTGCGGGATAGTGCCGAGGGCGTTGTCCTCATAGAGCTTGTTCAGCACCTTGTCGATCTGTTCAAGGCGCGCCGTGATTTGTGGGATACGCTTCTGCTGCTTTTTGGTCTGGTCGGTCTGCTGCATGGCAAGGTTCTTTTTCACTAAGGCTTCAAACTCCGCCCGGTTGCTGATAGAATAGTCCTCGATTTTCTTCAGCACTTCCGCGACGGTCTGCATGAGCAAGTCCGCGTCAATGATGTGCGGGGAATGGCATTTGGGGTTTTTGGCTTTTCCCTTGTGGTACTCGCTGCAATAGGCAACGTGCCGCTTGCCGCCGTTTCTGTAATCTATGCGGATGTGCATTTTTGCGCCGCAATCCTTACAGAAAAGCAAGCCCGACAAAGGGTGGATTTCCCCGTCCCCGTTGGGGCGTCTGACGGGCGCGTTTTCCAAAATCCGCTGTGCGGTTTCAAAGTCGGCGCGGTCAATAATCGGCTCATGCACATTTTCGGTTATCTGCCATTGGCTCCGGTCTACATAGTGGTTCCGCTTGTCCCGGAAATGCTTTGTAGTCTTGAAGTTGACTACATCGCCGCAATACTCCTGCCGTGTAAGGATATGGGTCAAAGTGGCTTTGTTCCACTTGTAACGGTTATCCTCATTGAGCGCCCTGTTTTTGCACGTTCCCCGCCCGCGCTCTTTCATGTAGAATGTGGGCGTTGGGATTTGCGCCTGCGTCAGATATACGGCGATTTGGTTGCGGTTTTTCCCGTCCAGAAACAGGCGAAAAATCAAACGGACAACTCCGGCGGCTTCCTCGTCGATTATCCAAAAATCCTTGTTGTCCGGGGATTTGACATAGCCATAGAGAGCTTCGGTGGCAATCGGCTTTCCACTCATGCCCTTCGTCTTAATGCCGGTCTTTACTTTCTTGCTGATGTCCTTTGCGTACCACTCCGACATGATGTTGATAAAGGGCGCAAACTCCAATGTGTCGGGCTTCTCGCTGTCTATCCCGTTGTTGACCGCGATAAAGCGCACATTGTTCCGTCTGAATATCTCCATAGCGTTGCCGACTTGGAGATAGTCGCGCCCCCAGCGGGTCATGTCTTTCATAATACACACGCCGATTTTACCGTTTTCTACGTCCTCTATCATGCGGGAGTAGGCGGAGCGGTCGAAAAATCTGCCGCTTTCATCGTCGTCAATGTAGTGCCGGATATTCGTCAATTTTAGCTGTCTGGCGTAGCTTTCCAAAAACTTCTTCTGGTTCTGTATGGAGTTGCTTTCGCCGCCGTCCCTGTCCTCGTCGCCTACGGAAAGGCGGGAGTAAAGGGCTGTGATTTTGTTGTAATCATTCATGTGCATATCCTCCTGTGCGTCCATGTAGAGTTCTTTACACTTAAGATTATGCACTCCAGCGGGCCGAACCGTATTCCATGTTCTTGCGGTACTTCTTGGCGTTCTTGCCCTTGAAGTAAACAGCCAGCCGCAGGGCAGCCCCGCAGCATAGGCCCACCAGCAGGTCAACCGGGTGAAAGCTGGGGAGCGCCGATTGAAAAGCGGCGGCAAATCCATCCATCAGGCCCAGCAGCTTGGCCGAAGCGTCCGCGCCCGGAGCCAGCCGCCATGCCTCGCCCAACTTGGTGGCATAGAGGCCAATCAGCAGATAGGGCAGGTTGGGGAGCAGAAGTTTTTTCAAATCAAGCTGTCTCATCGTTCCTGTTCCCTCCGTTTCTCACGGTTCGGGACCGGGGCTTTCACCAGCTCCTTGAACTTCTTGAGCTTACCCAGCACCGACTCCCGGCGCTGCTCCTTTTTCAGCCGGTTCTTGGAATACTTCTGGAAGGCGGCGTTCATACTCGCCTCGCTGGGAGCCTTGAAGAAAATCTGATACTGGCCCTTTGCCGTTTTATAGACTGCATACTGGACCTTGTACTCACGGGCAATCCGGTCAAAACTCCGAAGCCCCTTGTCTTGCAGGTCGATCTCCTTCATATCGCCGTACTGCTTTTTCAGGTCCTCCATGCTGACCCTGCCGTATGGCTTCACATCATCCGGGCTGTCCCGGCTGTTTTGCAGCTTTTTGTTCTTTCGGTGGGCCAGGTACTTGGAAAGCGCCGCTTTCAGGACCCGGCCGGTGAACTTGGTGGCATTGACCGTCAGCGTCAATGTCCTGTTTTCCACTTCTTCCTGCATCAAAATCACTCCCTTCTGTCAGGATGAAAGCGGCGGACCCATCTAAGGCGGGACCACCAGACGGCGGAGCAGGTATTTCCCCCGCATGGGTCAGGCTCCCTTTTTGCCGCCATCCTCGCGGCCCTGGCCTTTGACCGTCAAAATACCGTCCAGGGTGGTGGCGGTGATCCGCAGCCGCTCGGCTACGGCGATGTCATTCTTCATGGCCTCATCCACCGTACCGCCGCAGACTACCAGCACAGAAGCGCGGCGGAGATAGTCGCGGGCCATGTCGATCCCGTCCTTATGCTCCTGGGGGATGCTGTCCTTCAAAAACAGCGGCAGGAACAAAAGCGGGCAGACCGGGGAAAAACCGGCCTCATAGACCAGGCGGCAGTATTTGGCGGCGTTTTCGGTGTTCTCAAACTCGTTGTCGCCCCAATGGGCGGTGATATACGCAAGCGGGCGTTTCATGCAAAACTCCTTTCTCCCCATGTCCGGGGTGCAGAAAAGGCGGCCCTTATGAGCCGCCTCCATAAAGGTCGTGATTGACCAGCATCGTGTAGTGATTGTCCAGAGAGGACGGTGCATTGAACAGCGCCGCCATCAGATATGCCTTGGTGTTCCAGACGCGGGTGGTGTTTTCGTGAATACCGTCCAGCACTTTCTCGATGTGGGAACAGGTGATTTTCTCAAACCTCTGCTGAACAAAAGCGGTGGGATATTCCACATCCCGCCCGATCTTGATGGTGGGGCTTTTAGTCAGCGCCACTTCCAGCATGATTTCCACGAACTCGTCTATCTGCTCCCGGTTCAGGGAATTGCAGATATGCTCGTACTCAATCTGATCCCTGATTTCTTCTCGTTTCTCCATCACTTCCGTCTGTCCGTCCGTCTCAGCCGCCGCAGGTGCAGAAGGAAAGAATGAATGAGTATTTGATCCATGAGTATTTGATTTTTGGATATTTGATTTCTTAGTATTTAATTGCGGCGGGTTTTCCGTATCTGGTACAGCCATATCTGGTGTTTCCATATCTGGATTTACCATATCCGGGTTTTCCGTACCTGGTGAAGCCGTATCTGGCGGGGCCGGTTCCGGCTGGGGCTTGACCGGCTTCTCAAAGATGGTGTACTCGGTATCGGTGATCCGGCCATTCTTGCCCCGAAGCTGCCTGCGGGTCAGATACCCCGCGCTTTCCAGCTCCCGGAGGGTCTTGCCAATCGTCTCCACGCTTTCCTTGCAGATGGAGGCCAGGCCCCGCGTGGTGTAATTCCACTCATCCGGCAGGGAGAGCATCATGGAGAGAAGCCCCTTGGCTTTCAGGGTCAGGCCGGTATCTTTCAGGTGGTAGTTGCTCATCACGGTGTAGTCCCGTGTGCGCTCTACGCGAAAAACTGCCATATTCATCACTCCCATTCTGAAAGGGCGGCCCGGCCCTGGGGCCAGCCGCCTTACTGGTTACGGTTCATAGACCGGCTGGGTATGTTCATACACCGGGCCGCACAGCCCGTTTAAGTCCTCCACAAGCTCGCCCAGGTCCAGGCACAGCTCGCTGTCCATGACCGGCGTATCTTTGATGGTGCGGTACTGCGTGATGTAACCGTCATGGTCGTAGTTCACGCTCACGCAGGAGACAACCGCCAGGGACATATCTTCCAGGAGCCACAGCTCCAAGGTGCGGGTAGCCACCACAATCTCCATCGTGACCTGATCGGTTTCCTCATACAGCAGGGTAGCCTTCTGGCGGAACAGGTCCTCGCCCCGGTAGTTGAAGGACCGTTCCTGCCTGCCCTGGGTGATGTAGGAATACACCGTTGTGGCATTGTGGCGGACCACCTGCAACAGACTGTAAATATCCAGACTTTCCACCAGCTCGGCGGCTTCGTCCTCGGTGTAGCAGCCTTCCTCCACCGCCTGCTGAAACAGATCGTCAAAGGTTTCTTTCAATGCTTCATAAGCGTCCATACTTAAATCCTCCTATGGGTGAGCCTGCCATCAACGGCGGCGTTTTTTTGGTTTGTCGGGCAGGATATGCCCCTCGATGATTGCAGCGTGTCGGCGGATCTGAAGCTGGCCCTGGCGTTCCAGGGACCGCATCCGGGCATACTCGTCCTCGGTCAGAAACAGCCGCTTATACTGGCCCCTGCGCCCCAGGGGGCAGTGGGTAGACAGAATGAGAAATTCCGCCATGTGCCGGGTATCGTCCTTGAACCGTTCCACAGCCAGCAGGTCGTGGCCTTCCAGCGGGAGATGCAGAGGTTTCATGCCTTGCGCCCCCTTTCGTGAATATCCAGGACCGCACAGCCATACCGGGCGATGAGCAGGGCGTTCACGATCATGCGAAGCGCCGCAGCGTCCACAACCTCGGCATCCGCCAGGTCACGGGTTGTCAGTCCTCCCGCGTTGGTATAGATGCCCCGCGCAGCGATATAGAGGGTGTAATCGTGGGGAGAAATCTCATGGAGCCTTGCATAGTCGAACTCCGCGCCCCGCCTGCACAGGCAGTTTCCGGCGCGGCGGTAAATATCCTCATCGGAAGTGAACAGGAACATGACCGCAAAGAAAGCAGGCGTGTCCCGGCGTTTGCTGTGGCCCAGGTGGATTTTCACACCCTCCATGCGCTGCCGGTGGCGCTCATCCTGCCAGAGCATACCGGGGAAATCCCGGATCAGCGGTTCCAGGCGGGCCATCAGGCGCTTATCGTGGGGAAACATCTGCCGGACCACCTCTGCATAGCCCACAACACCCGCCTCGATGCGCTCGGCCATCCAGGGGCAGCCGCAGGCGGTGCAGCCAAATTTCTTGACATACTCGGTGCAAAGTTTGCAGTCCACATCTGCCGGTGTGTATTTGAAAGTGTTGATATACATGGATACCTCCTTGTGAAAATGAAAAAGCCGGGCAAATGGATTGTCCGGCGGGTTAGGTGTATTCGGTTTTATCGCTCCTGGCTGCGCTGGCGTTTCTTCTGCCATGCCTCAAGCAGCTTGATGATGGTGTTCTCCATTTGCAGGGGCGTATAGGATTTTGGAAAATACTTGCGTATGCGGTCCCCGTCAAAGGTCAGACTGAATTTCTCCGACTTCTTTTCCTCGGACATGATTGCCAGCATACTGTCCTCATTGAGTTTCCCGGTTTGGCTGAATTTCTTCATCCGCTGGGCCTGGGAGAGTGACGGGGTGGCCTGCTCATAGTCTATCGTGGTGACGAGTATCTGCTGTTCCTCCGGCTTGAGAGCCGCAATCTGATAAGCGGGTGAAAGTGCAATCTTGCCATCATCCACCATCTGCATCAGCTCCGGGACCAGGTTCGTCAGGGAAATATAGTTGCGGACCGTATCGCCGCTGACCCCCATCTGCTGGCCGATCTCATCATCACTTCTCAACTTCGCCGAAATTTTCGGCGAAGTCAAATCGTTTCGTGCGCCCTGCCGCTTGATGGCCTCCAGCTTCATCTTGTATGCCTTGGCCCTCTCGCTGGGCAGAATGTTCTCCCGCTGAAGGTTGCTGTCCACCATGATGATGGTGGCAGCGTCCCGGTCCAGGTTGCGGATCAGGACCGGCATCGTGTCCAGACCGGCCTGCTCACAGGCGTATTTGCGCCGGTGTCCGGCCACAATCTCATAGCCGCCTTCCTCGCGGGGCCGCACGATGGCAGGGACAATCACGCCATACTCTTTGACGCTCTGGATTGTCTCCCGCATTTCCTCATCGTCCCGTACCTGAAAAGGATGGTCCGGGAATGGGTGAAGGTCGGTCAGCGGCAGGCGGACCACCACTTCTTCCTGGGGTGGCTGCTGGGCAGGCGGGGCGGTTTTCTTTCGTCCCCTGGCAGGTGACGCGGGCTTGTCGCTCAATGCTTCTCACCTCCATTGAGACACAAAAAGGAGGTCCAGCCCGGAACCCCCTTTCGCATCTGATTTTAGGCATAGAAAAACGGACATCAGCAGAAACACTAATGTCCGTCAGTCCATCGGCTCACAAGAGCCGCCATATTCAGTTGTCCGGCTTCACACAGGGGAGGCTCCGGCGGAGCCTGGCACACATCACGACAGTTCTCTTTGCCATTTCATTCTCTTGTCGTTCCCTGTGTTTTGCCCTTAATTTTTCCCTCACGAGCGTCCGTGAGGCCATAAAAATGCGGTAATGTTCGATAACAGCCTATAACGCCTTCGCATGGATAAATTGGCGTATTTTCAAGGGTTTCCGGGGTTTTAATAACACCCGATAACGCCTCTCGGAAGGTGGTGAAATCTCAAAGGGCTAATTCCTGTTTTACGGCATCTGTCTGAAAATAACAAAGAAAAGAACAATGTCGAGTCATATGACAGGCATTGTTCTTTTTTGTAAAAATATCAGAATTACAGAGCTATTCACTATAAAATGCCTATTATTTTGCGAGTTTAACTTTGATGCTGTCTGCGTAAAGCTTTGCTTTTCGGATAGCAACATGGTTTTTATAGGTACTATCGCTGTGGAAAACGAGGTGATGTACAATATGTATTAATAGTTGCAACTCGATTACCTGCTCTATAATGACCCTGATGCATATGCTGACTTAATCCTTAGCGAAGATCCTGCTGTTTGCCTCAAAACAGCTACAGAATATGAAAGCTTTGATTTATTTTTACTGACGAACAAGAGCTGTCCGGCTATTTAGTGCGGAGTTCTTGTTTGGCTATAGAGGTGTTCATAAAAGGTTATGCTTTAGCTTGGTGTATTTGGAAACGAATCTTGAAAGATGTAGTGTCGTTTTGTATAATGATGCACGTATACATACGAGCGGGGTTCTTTTCTGAATGCTGCAGTACACAAAAATTGAGTTGGGAGGTTCGCATCATGACAGATTTTTATAAATTACTTAACGATTTACAATTACCCCCAATACATAAGTCTCAAGGGAAAGAATACTATGTTGATCCATTTAGAGAGCGATTAATCTTGAAAACGCCAGAGGAAACTGTTCGGCAACAAGTTTTACAATACTTGCTATTTTGTAAAAATATACCTAAGGAAATGATACAAGTTGAAATGCGTCTTTCTAAATACCAAATAAATAGTGCTCGTCGTGCCGATATTATTGTAGAAAGGTTTAATGGAAACAAGGGCGAACTGTCCCCACTGGCGATTATTGAATGCAAAGCACCTGAAATTATGATTGGTGATAGCGCAATTCAGCAAGCTATAGACTATGCAGATGCTTTGAACGCAGACTACATTTTTGTTACAAATGGCGATTACACTATGACTGCAAAGTATGAAGCTGAGATAAATCAATACGTACTTTTAAATGAGTTGCCGGATTATCAATCCATGCTATGTGGGCAAGGTGATTATTTGCCGGAAGATCAGCCTAAAGAACGTTTTGCATTTGATGTTCTTAATGAAAACAAGGATTATTATTGTGGGTATGAATTTAACCCTGATACTCCGAGTGAGTTGCTTCCTTTTTTGACAAACTTATGGGAGTGCTTTTTAGACACAAGCCATAAAATGCCGGAAAAACAGTATAGGCATTTTCGTCTAATAAAAGACTATGGAATTAGATTCCTTTCTTGTGGTAACGCAGCAGGAGGAAGTTATCAGGGAGCATATCGTTCTTTTTTGATTGAGTATCAATCTAATACAAAGTTTATGAACTTAGGGTTCTTTGATTACGGCTCGCATACGATATTGACTGTTTCTGTTGATAAGGACAACAACAAACCGCACAATTCACTTCAGTATGATGTGAATGCTATAATCCAAAATGGGGAAACATACTCTTTCCCGCATCATGGCAAAATAGCTATTGGAAAGAAGGGAAGCGGTAAAGTAAGTGAGTTGAAAGAGCTGATAGGAAGCCAGACGCCGGAGTTATTGGTTTGTGGAGATATTTTCTTGGGAACGCTACACAACCAGAAATTACTTTATCTTGATGATACGGACGTAACTGATTTTGTCGAAAAATTATTGACCTATGCATTGATAAGAGATGTATTCCGTGAAATAAAATTGGGGAATTAGTTGTTGTTTCAATCTTAATAATATTTGCTAATGAGTATGGCAGAAAGATGAAACTCCCCCAACTTTTGATGAAAACGGAAGCATCGTTGCAAAAAATCTGTTTGCCTGAATTGAAAATCGTGGACGAAATCAGCGGCATAGAATATATAGTTGCAGGGGGTAGCAATGAGGGTACGGAAACTCTTGAAAGTTAGCTACATTCCTGTGGATGAACTGATAAAAGCGGAACAGGCATGATTTCAATCATGCCTGTTCTAAGAAACTCGCATATTATCGTTTTACAATTACCGAGTATTCACTGCACCTTTTTTGGCTTTAGAATGCTCTTTATTTTGCTGCAAATGATAATTTATTTTAATTGATTTTCTAATCGACCCTCTAATTGCCCTTGTTCAAAGTCTAAATTGTTATAAGTTTCCATATCTGATTCCAAAGCAGTGGCATCAATTTCTTGGTATATGGTACTTTCAAATTCAAATCCTGCGTTATCTCTCAGGGTTTTTGTTCCAGATGTCTTCACATAGGCGGTATAAACTCCTGAACTGGAAAGAGGAGCGAGTGGTCGCAATACATAATAGGTGGATCTATCGGGCATAGTTCCCCATAGGCTATCATAAATGACATTTGCGGCTACATATTCCAGTTTTTCTTCTT
Organism: Anaerotignum lactatifermentans DSM 14214; assembly: GCF_900142265.1. Classification (GTDB taxonomy): domain Bacteria; phylum Bacillota; class Clostridia; order Lachnospirales; family Anaerotignaceae; genus Anaerotignum; species Anaerotignum lactatifermentans. Next base: position 8,987 of record NZ_FRAH01000093.1, read on the forward strand.
TCAAGGAATCCAATTCTTTTTGGATTGTTCCGCTAATGGTATCCTCATAATAAGTACCTAATTTTTGAATGACATAGAATTCTCGATATTGACAGTTGGAATATATATTTGTGATATCTCCGCCATATTTTTTATCTAACTCCCATAACATATCTTTATTTGCTGTATAAGCTTGGCAGCTCTCTAAATATTCTTTGAAGTGTGGTGTATTCATATCATTTGGATAATTGGTGATGTATAAATTGCAGAGATCCTCAATTTTTCCCTCTGTTTCATAGGAACTGAATGTTTTATCTTGTGTATAGATTCCTTTGATTTTTTGGGAAATGACAGGATAAACTTCAGCAGCAGTATATTTTTTGACTTTTTTTGCGTTGGATTCTTTAGGATTCTCTATATATTTATCTAAGAGGCTGTTGATTTTTTCCTTTCTTTGCTCAGCTTCTTTTTCTCGTATTTCGGCTAGCTGTTCCTCTTGTTCCTTCTGTTTTTCAGTAGCCTCTATTTCTGCGTGCTTTTCTTTTTCTGCGTTTTCAGTGGCTTTTTGCTCAGCTTTTTTAGCGGCTTCAACGGCAGCTAATTGTTCTTTTTCTGCGAGAATAGCTTGGTATTCGGAGGAATAACCAGTTTCCAGATTGGTAGATAGAGTAACAATGGTTAGCAAACAAATAAACCATATAAATGGAACAACAACTAGAAAGTATATGAGTTTATGTCGCGAAAAAAATTTCATACGAGAAGAAATTTGAAAAGCATCTGTAAGCAGTAAAAATGGAATGCCGATGAAAACAAGGTAAGATAATCGGCTTACTGTTTGACTGATTGCACGATCCTGTGCTGTCACGCAGTCTGAAGATGGTCCCATACCATAGAATAGAAGAAGCAAAATGATATAACCAATCACGGCGCAGCACATTTTCCATTTCTTCTTCGTACGAAAACCTGGTATATAAGATAGTATTTTTTTGAATCGTTCTTTCATGATAAATAAGCCCCTTCCTATTTGAACAGGTCCAGTAAAAACGGACAATGACAAAAAGCCCCCTTATGTAGGATAATAGAACTACATAAGGGGGTCTCGCTATGTCCGGAAAAAAAGGAATGAAAAAGTATCCAGCGGGGATACGAGAGGAAGTTGTATCACGAATCAGAGCAGGAGAAAGTCAGCGTGCTTTAAGTCAAGAGTATGGGATTAGTCGATGGGCAATTCACTGCTGGCTAAAAGAATCTGTCCTTCCAAAGACACGAGGGCGCAAACCTGCAAAAACACTGGCAGAATACAAGTATGAGAACAAACGACTAAAGATGGAAAATGAGCTATTGCGGGATTTTCT